>CALBTC010000024.1 GCA_937967805.1 uncultured Anaerolineaceae bacterium | reverse complement strand
TACCTGGGATTGTGGACCATTTCCGTGGTGGTGTTTAAAGGATTAGGTACCTTTGCCGGCGGCGCGCTGCGCGACCTCTTCTTGCTGAACCTTGAGTTTGGTGCGGGGTTAGGTTACGGGCTGATCTTTTTGTTGGAAGGGGTGGGGCTGGCAACGGCCGTTTACATCCTCACCCGCGTCGACGTGCTGGGCTTTGCCCGCGAAATGGGCCGCCTCATCAGCCGCAGCGATGTACAGATTGCCAGCGCCGATTAATAAACTTTACTTTGTAGGTGATCCTACATTCATTACCACACCTTATTCTATTTTGTCGATTGTGCACGAAAGACGGCCGTATTTTTCAGACAAATTGTCCATAAGCGATCAGTTCTCGCTCTGTTAGCATAGAAAATGATGAACACACAAAACCCGTTTTCAACCCATTTCGCAGCTTGTATGTGTTGTATGTGTCCCAATTGGGGCCGGATGCAACACGTTTGGTTGGGTAAACAAAACGGATAGGTAAAACCCACAGAAAAACGATGCGGCACTGCCCCAGAAAGATTTTGGAGCAGTAGCCGTAAAAGAAGCCCTCAAAAGCTCAGGACACTGCTCCTGGGCTTTTTTTGTTGTCACTAAACAGACCCTAAGGGTTTTAACCTTGACTAATTTGCCGTCGAAAGGGCAAACCCTTAGGCTCTCGGACTGTTTAGGAGTTTCCGGGAAAACTTAGAGACGAAAGGAGAAACTATGTCACAAACTGCAACCTGGAAGGATCGTTTGCAAGAACAAATGGCGCATGATTTGGCGCATGAGATCGACATCTTTGAGGGCCAGATGGCGCTGCGCAAGCAGGGCAAGCTGGATGAGAAGGTGTTTGCCGAAACCCGCCTGCGCCGCGGCGTTTATGGCCAGCGTTACGACAATGGCCAGCGTCACGATGGCCGGCAAACGCAAACCCTGGCTTACCCGGCCAGCGACATTGTGAAAGGGCCAGACACCTTGTGGGACGCCCCCGGCATGATGCGCATCAAAATCCCTTTTGGCGGACTAACAACCGAGCAGCTAGACGTGATGGCCCAACTGGCCGAGGAATATGCCGATGACATTCTGCACGTCACCACCCGCCAGGATATTCAGCTCCACTTTGTCCACATTGAAGATACGCCCGATTTGATGCGTCGATTGGCGGCCGTGGGCATCACCACGCTGGAGGCGTGCGGCAACTCCGTGCGCAACGTCACCGCCTGTCCGCTGGCCGGTGTGTGCCACACCGAGACGTTTGATGTCACGCCTTATTCCAAAGCATTAGCCTACTACTTGCTGGGCCACGATGACGTGCAGGATTTCGGCCGAAAGGTGAAGATTGCCTTTTCCGGCTGCGAACATGAAGCGTGTGCCCTGGTAAAAATGCACGACATTGGCTTTCTGGCGCGGGTCAAAGAGCAGGATGGCGACCTGAAGCGCGGCTTTGACATGTACGTTGGCGGCGGCCTGGGCACCGTGCCGTACCAGGCCAAGCTGCTGGCCGAATTTGTGCCGGAAGAGGAAATCTTCCCCGTTTCCCAGGCGGTGGCCCGTGTTTTTGCCCGGCATGGTGAAAAGCGCAATCGCAACCGGGCGCGCCTGAAGTTTTTGGTGGGCCAGGTGGGCATCGAAGAATTCCGGCGGCTGGTGGCGGAGGAGCGTGAAACGCTGCCTAACGATCCGCGCTGGACGGCGTACCTGGATGATCTGCCCAACTACCGCGAGACGCCGGCCCGTCCGCCCATTCGCCTGGAAGATTTTAGTGCTTCTGAGGAGTACAAAAACTGGCAGCGGACCAACGTGTACTGGCAGCGCCAGCCGGGCTATGCCACGGTGACGGTGAATTTACCTCTGGGGGATTTGTCCAGCGAGCAGGCGTACCAACTGGCCGATATTGCCCGAAAGTACGTGGGTGACAACCTGCGCACGACGGTGGAGCAAAACATCGTGCTGCGCTGGGTGGCGGAGGCTGATTTGCCCGCGCTGTTTGAGGAATTAACGGCCGTAAACCTGGCCGCTCCCGGCGCAGGCACCATCATCGACATCACCAGCTGCCCCGGCACCGATACCTGCAAGCTGGGCATTGCTTCCTCGCGCGGGCTGGCCGGCGAGCTGCGCACCCGGCTGGCGGCCCAAAACGCCACCTTGCCCCAGGCCGTGAAAGATTTGCGCATCAAAATTAGCGGCTGCTTTAACTCATGCGGCCAGCACCACGTGGCCGACATTGGCTTTTTTGGCAACAGCCGCCGTCGCAACAACCGCACCGTGCCCCATTTCCAGGTGGTGCTGGGCGGAAAATGGCAGGAAAACGGCGGGGCGTATGGTCTGGCAGTCGGTGCTGTGCCCTCCAAAAAAGTGCCGGAGGTGCTGGACGCCATCACCAACCGCTACGTCGTCGAGCGGGAGCGGGATGAGAGGTTCCAGGAGTGGATCGGCCGTTTGGGTAAAAAAGAAGTGCGCAACATGCTCGCCGCCTTCACGGAGGTTCCGCTGTATGAGGCTGACAAATCCTTTTACTCCGATTGGGGCGATCCGCGTGAATTTGGCATTGGCGATATGGGTGTGGGCGAATGTGCCGGGGAGGTGGTCACCCTGTTCTCGTTTGAGATTGCCAAAGCGGAGGGGGTTCTGTTTGACGCGCTGCTGGCTCTGGACGACGCTGATTACGCTCTGGCCGATGAACGCGCCTACCAGGCGATGATTTTGGCGGCACGGGCGCTGGTGCGCAACCAGTTTTTGGACGTGGGCGATGATCCGAAAGACATTGTTAATGAGTTTCGCCGGCGATTTTACGATACGCAGCTTTTTTACGATCGGTACGCCAAAGGAAAGTTTGCCCGCTATCTATTTGCCCGCCATGAAAACCCGAATCCAGGATTGGATATCGATTCGGTGCGGCAGTTGGTGGAAGAGGCAAATTTGTTCATTGAGGCGTGCCATGCCTGCGATGCGCGGCTGGCCGGGGCTTTGGCCGGTGGTGTGTCACTTTAAGCAAGCACAGCTTCACTGTCATTCCGAACGCAGTGAGGAATCCTACGACTGGCAGCGGCGAAAGATTCCTCGTTACACTCGGAATGACAACCAACAGGAGAAATAATGATGTTACCTGAAAGAATTAGCGTGAAGTTTTTTGTTGATGAAGGAGAAGCGGCGGAGCCGGCAGCATTGATCCCGTTGTTTCACCGCTGGATTCGGGAACGGCGTCTGCCGGGGCTGCCCATTGACGTGGCCGACTACAAACATGTACCGGATGGTCCGGGCGTGCTGCTGATGGGGCACGAGGCGGATTATGCCTGGGACGGCCGTTACAACCGCACCGGCCTCCTCTACAAGCACAAACGAGAATGGCCAGGCGACTCATTCCAGGATCGCCTGAACCATGCGTTGGACCGGGCCAATCAAGCGATTGCCCTTCTGCAGGAAGCGCCTGAACTGCCAGGGGTTAATTTTCACAGTGATGAATTGGAAATCGCTTTTCCAGACCGGCTGAATGTGCCCAATACGCCGGAAACGCTGGCTGAACTGCGCGAAGAATTAACGGCCGTTCTGCAAACCCATTACCCAGACAGTGGCGTTGTGCTAACCCACGTGCATACCGAGGCGCGACGGCCGTTTACCCTCAACGTTAGCCTGGTACCAATTCACCAGCTTGTGGAGGCGTAACTTATGGCCGAGATGGGTATTGTATACCTGGTGGGTGCCGGTCCCGGCGACCCCGATCTAATCACCGTAAAGGGAGCCAAATATTTGCAAATGGCCGAGGTCGTCATTTATGACCGGCTGGCTAACCCGGCTCTGCTGGACCTGGTGCAGCCGTGGGCCGAGACAATTTACGCCGGCAAGGAGCCGCAGCGGCACCGACTGGACCAGGAAGAAATTAACAATCTGCTGATTACCGAAGCGCAAAGAGGCAAAACGGTGGTGCGCTTAAAAGGGGGCGATCCGTTTGTGTTTGGTCGCGGTGGGGAAGAATGCCTGGCACTGGCCCGGGCCAACGTGCCGTTTGAAGTGGTGCCGGGCATCAGCAGCGCCATCGCCGTTCCCGCCGTTGTCGGCATTCCGGTGACGCATCGACAGGTGGCCCAAACCTTTACCGTGGTTACCGGGCACACGGCCGACGATCCCTTTGGCACCAATTGGGACGACTTGCCCCGAAGCGGCACGCTGGTCATTTTGATGGGGGTGAAGCATTTGCCGCAGATTGTGGCGCGATTGCTGAAGGACGGCCGTTCCCCCACAACCCCCGCCGCCACCATTCGCGCCGGCACGCTTCCCGAGCAGGAATTTGTGGTCGGCACGCTGGCCGACATCGCCGAGAAGGCCAGGCACTTGCCGCCGCCGGCCATCACCATCGTGGGCGAGGTTGTGGCCGTACACGAACAGTTAGCAACAGCCGGCGCAAGGTTTTTAGGGCACAATCAGGCGGTTGCAAATTACCAACGGCTCTACTGAAAAATTAACCGCGGAGAGCGCGGAGGACGCAGCGTTTTTTCTCTGTGCTCTCTGCGTCCTCCGCGGTGAAAAAAGAGAATCGCAAATTTTTAAGGATGAATTTTGAGCAATGAATCATTTGACTTTAGTTGAAAATAAGCCGCGTCCCAGCTGGTTTCCGGCCAATCTGGCCCCGCTGAATCGCCGCTTTGAAAAATTGCCTGCGGCCGACGTGCTGCGCTGGGGCTTAACCACCTTTGCCGACGACATTGTACTGTCTACCGGCTTTGGGCCTTCAGGCATTGTTTTGATGCATATGGTGTCGCAAATTCGGCCGAAGACGGCCGTCTTTTACCTGCAAACCAATCTCTTCTTCCCCGAAACGTTGGCTTTACGCGATGAACTGGGCGAGCGGCTGGGGCTGCAATTTACCGAGGTTCATTCGGGCCTTTCACTGAATGAGCAGGCGCACCAGTTTGGTGCGGCGCTGTGGCAGCGCAATCCCGATTTGTGCTGCCGGCTGCGCAAAGTCGAGCCGCTGCGCCGTTACCTGTCCGACAAAAAGGCGTGGATTACCGGCATTCGTCGCGATCAATCACCCACGCGCCGCCAGACGCAAATTGTCTCCTGGGACAACGCCAACCACCTGGTGAAGCTGTGTCCCCTGGCTGGCTGGACAAAAGATCAGGTGTGGCAATATATCGAGCAGCACGATCTGCCCACCAACATTCTTCACGACGAAGGCTATCCCAGCATTGGCTGCATGCCCTGCACCCGACCCGTGGCAAAAGGTGAGGCTGAACGGGCAGGCCGCTGGGCCGGGCGGGAAAAGCTGGAATGCGGCATCCACATTCAGCCGGATGGTACGATTGTGCGGCTGAGCCAGTTGGCAGTTAATGGTAGTCAGTAATCAGTAAGTCAGTGATCGGTGATCAGTGGGTGGTAATATGAAACCTTATCCTATTTTTTTGATTGGTTTGGAAAACAGACATTGCATTGTGATTGGTGGGGGGCACGAGGCGGAGAATAAAGTCCGGGGCTTGCTGGACTGTAACGCGACGGTGACGGTGATTCATCGGTCGTTGACCCCAGAGTTGGAGGCATGGGCTGATGAGGGGCGATTTACCTGGCTGCAACGGCCGTACCAGCCAGGCGATCTGCACGGCGCGTTTTTAATCATTGCTGAACGAGCTGACCCGGACACGAACGCTCGCATCTGGGCGGAAGCGGAGGCCGAAGGCGCGCTGGTGAACGTGATGGATGACGTGGCCCATTGCAACTTTGTGGCCGGCTCGGTGGTGCGGCAGGGGCATCTCACCGTTTCTATTTCCACAAGCGGGGCGGCGCCGACGCTTGCGGTGCGTTTGCGCCAAAAAATGGAGCGGGAGTTTGGCCCGGAATACGCCACCTTTTTAGAATGGATGCAGCAGCTGCGCACGCCGATGAGTAAACAATATCCCGCCTTTGGCGAGCGTCGCGAGCGCTGGTATGAGCTGGTTGATTCGGACATCTTGGCGCTGATTCGAGACGGCCGTTTTGACCTGGCCCGGCAGCGATTGACCGAAATCAGTGGGATTGAACCGCTTACCACACCCGCCGCATCACGGAAAGCCAAAGCAGGGCAATGATTGTTCCACCAACCCCTATAGTTGGGGGAATCAGGCGAAAAATTACGCGCAGCAGCACCCAGATAGCATGGCCGAGCTCACTCTGCCAAAAAATCAGGTTTGCGCCAGTCATCATGAGAATGAAAAGAGCCGTCACCGTCATGAGCGTCTGTTTTTGTGGAACTGCTTGCCACTGAACCTTGCTGGTGTTTTGATCATTCAGGCTTGCATTTTTCGTTGTCATTAAATCCTCAAGCTTTTGTTTTTGCTTAAAATGGCGTGGAGTATCACCTCGCCTTACTCTGACAGGTGGTTGTTTACCGGGAATGCCGGCAACTCAGTTGTGATATACCCCCAAAAAGTTCGGTTCATGGTTGCCGCAATAACCAGGGTAAAAGCCCACAATAAGCCAACGGTTAGCCAGAGGGGCGTCATGTCGCCACCGGTGTCTGTTGGCAAAACGGGCAGGAGGCCCAGCGTGACGTTGCTGGCGGTGTGAAAGAGGTGGGCAATAAAAAGACTGCCTTTTGTCTGGTTGTAGAGCCAGGTGTAAATGATGGCCAATGCCACGCTTTGCAGCAGGAAGAGCACCAACGGAATACTCTGGTGGAAATTTCCGGGCAACCAAAACAAGGGCAAATGCCACGCCCCCCAAAAGAACCCGATGATCAGGCTGGCGCGCAGCGGCCCGTAACTTGATTGCAGCGCGAAGCCGCGCCAGCCGATTTCCTCGCCCAATACGCTGAAAAACAGCACGTAGAAAAAGATTGGGAAGACCAGGTACCACTGGTTTGGATCGTTAAATTGCAGTGCCGCTCTGCCGCCGCCCAACCGGTACAGTCCGAGGGCTGCCAGAACAAAAACGGCCGTTCCACCCAGGCTAAATAAGTACCACCACCACCGGACGCGCCACAGCCACATCCGATCTTGTGCGCAGTTTAAAAGAAAAACTCCTCAGACACATTGGGTATCTGGGGAGTAATCACGCTGGGCTGTGGAAGAGGATTTTACCTGGTCAGGTGACCAGCCTGCGTGCTGGAGACAAAGTTAGGTTAAGCCAAAAAAAGCGGCGATTGGATGTCGCTCCCAAAGATGCATGTGGATGCCCCCATTTATGAACCGGCAACGGCCGTTGCCAGCAAATCTTCCAAAAAAACACCGTCGTCAAAAACCCGATCCTTCCAACCGGGCAGAAGCCGGTCTAACAACGCGGCCTGGGCCATGCCGCTGTAGTAAAAACGGCCGTCGCCATCATTTCCGGCCATGCGCGTGATCTGGTCAGTTTCCTGCCGCCAACGCTGCTCAAATTGTTGGTAATCGTCAAATTCGGGATCGTCGCTCATGCCGTTCACGGGTTGATATTCGTTGTCGTTGTACGCCTGACGCAAAATATCCAGCTCGACGTAAAGGGCCAGCCCTTCTTGCCATTCGCGCTGCCGTTCATAGTCGATGAGCGGGGCTGACAAGTCGGCATTGGCGCGTCGTGCAGCCCGTTGCGCCAAAAATTGCCTGGTTAACTCGGCGGCCTCGGCAACAGTTTCGGCGCGAACGGCCGTTTGCAGCAAATCGAGTTCCATCTGCCAATCAGCCACAAACGGCGCTTCTTCGTGCGGATAGTCGCCGCCGTGGCGGATATTGGTCTGCTCAGAGGCGGCCAGACGTTCCGGAACCTGCAACCCCTGGTAGGCATGGAACGACTCATGCAAAATGGCAGCCACGTAGCTGTCGCTGTTGCGTAAGAAAATATCGGCGACAAGGGCGTAGGGCAATACATCGCTGACACCATCGGGCAGCATATCTCGGAACTGGCGCGCCATGACCACGCGCATCGCCGGGCGCGTGTGTAAAGAGGCAACCCATTCGTCGCCCACCTGTACCGTGAACGCCTGCGGCGTTGTTCCATCTTCCGCTAAGGGCGAACGGAAGTAGGGCTGCCCTTGAAACGTGTCATCGGGCGCGATTTGCCACGGATTGCCTTGCGGCTCTTTGCCCGGAATCTTGAGCCAGCCAGCGGGCGGCTGCCCTTCATAACCCACCAAAAAAGCGTATGCGTCGTTATAAACGATCACCGGAATGTCGGCGCTGCCCCACCCCGGCCAGGTTTGATCCCCCAACGCCTGTCGCAGTTGGAAAATCTCGGCCAGCCGCGCCTTGTCCAGGGCCGACAATTGGGCGGCGTTCATCTCGCTGATGGGGAGATTGCGATTGGTGATGAGGGAAACGGCCGTTCCGCCCAAACAGCCCAGCAGCAGCAAACCAACTAGAATCAATGCCGCACGTTTTATGCGGTTTCTTTTTCTGTTTTTCATCTCAATCTCCAATTCCTGTTTGCATTGTAAGAATTAAAACGGGCAACGATTTTGGGTAGGGGCAGACCCCCGTGTCTGCCCTGATTTGGGCGACCACGGAGGGTCGCCCCTACCATTACCCGATCTATTTTTTAAAGACAAATTAGGAAGCCGGCGGTGGGCAGGCGTGGTCACGTCGAGGATAAAATGACCCCCAGGTTTAAGGGCGCGATGCACGTTACCCAGCAATTGGCTGCGCTGCGCGGGTGAGAGGGGACAAAAATCACCATAGATCAGCAGGGCGGCGTTGTATTCCTCTTTGTCATCGAGCGTCAGGTAATCTTGGTAACGGTACTGAATGTCCAGATTGTTCTGCTTCGCATATTCCTGAGCATACGCAATCGAACGACGAGAATAATCCACACCCGTAACGCGTAACCCAAGTTCCGCCAGGCGGGCTGCGTAGAGTCCGGGGCCGCAACCCAGGTCCAGCACCGCATCACCCGCCTTAAGACCCAGCGTGGCGATCAGCCAGGCCACTGACTTCTGTATGGTTTCCGGGCGGCGGCTGGCAAGATCGCTGTCAAAGTCGAGATGCGCCTTCAGCATCTGGGTTGAAATGTGCGGATCATCCCAAAAGAGCGGTTCGCCTGGCGTGAAAGGGTCCGGCTTTTCTTGAAGCGCGATTATGGCATCAATCTTCATTATTTATTATGGTCCTTTTGCACGGATGTAGTCATCTATATCCGCGTTGTAGACAATGTCGTCCAACTCAATCAGTAACCAGGGCGTGCCTTCGTCGGCCCAGGTGACAGTTGCGCGTGACGGTACAAGAATGCCCTGATAGCTGCCCCACTCCTGAATATCTAACTGCCACAGTGTCTTCTCTTCGGCGTCGGCGTCCTTGTAACGCATTGCTTCCATCTGTTTGATCAGGCCCGATTCGGAATCGAAGAATACCGTAAATGCATCTTCTACCGTCTCGAAAGGAACGATGAGTCGGGCAGCGGTGTCATCAATCGGTTCCCAGCGCAGGCGGGAATCGGTCAGGAAAATGGAAGGCAACCAAATTGACTCTCCCCAAAGACCCAGATTGGCAGCCATGTCCACTTTTGGCTCGTTTTCTATGACGCCTACGGGCAGTTCCATTCGCGCCTGCCCGTCAAGGTAACGTTCGTTTACTTGCATGACAGGATACCTAAAAGTGGTCGCCTCGATGTAGTGACGGTATCCGTGGCCGGCATCATGCGTAAAGCGCAGACGGGCGGGAAAGGTGACGCCCATGAAGCGCGCGGTGCCACGACCGGTGATGACGGCCGTTTCCACCACCGGCAGCTCATCTCCCATAATGGTCTGGTAGTAACGGGCAACCGGAGCGGGTAAATCGGTGGGGAGGGGAACGGCCGTTAACGGTTGGGCCGGCTGGGGAAAGGCGGCAAAGGGCTGGGGCTGAAGGCGTAAGCCCCACACCAGCAGCAAGGGAACCAGCATCACCAGGCTCAGGAGTGTGCCGCGAAAAGCGTTGCTCCAATCCAGGGCTGTGATGACCAACGAGACCAAAACGGCGGCAAACATCAGGGGCAGCCACCACGATTTTTCGGCTACCAGACTCACGGCCGAGCCGACAAGCCCCACGGCGGCCAGCAGCCAGAAAACGCTGAAGAGGCGCATCCCGGTTTGGCTTAGTTGGAAACGGCCGTTAAGCAGCGTGGTTTTGTACGGCAGCTCGGCAATTTCCCCCAGTGGCCAGTAAGCCACAAAGCCCATTAAATGAATCAATCCATGAATGACGACGATGCCAATGGTTATGATATAGGCGATACGTAACATGATAACTCCTCAAAAGCGGTTATTGGTCAGATGGTTTTAGCTTAAAGTAAAAACTCCCCAGACACATCAGGTATCTGGGGAGCGTTTTGGCTGGCCACCTGGCCAGGTTTTGCCTGGGGGCGAGGTTTAGACGTTCAAGGAGTGCTATTATCAGCGGCATACTCCACACAAAAAGGGTGACCAGACCACCGGCCAGCATAAAAATCGCCAAATGAAGAACAGAACTATCGTAAGTTTTCGGGTCTTTAGCGCCCGTTCCCAATTGCAACACGATATTGGCGCATGGGCTTAAAGTAGCCAAATCCGATTTTACGCTAGCTGGCCAAGCGACAGTAGTGATAAACTTCACTAAAAAATTGGTGTCTAACTTCTATGAGGTGGCGTCGAGGAAGTTAAAGCCAAGCTGGCGCACCTGGGGCGCTTCAATTTTGCTCACGCCCACGCCCAGCAGGCGCATTTTTTGGCCGGGCGGCCAGTGCTCTTCCCAAATGGCTTCGGCCACGGCGTAAATCGTTTCGGCATCGTCGATGCCCACCTCCAGCGAGCGCTGCCGGGTGAAGGTGGTAAAGTCGGCCCAGCGAAACTTGACGGTGACGGTGTGAGCCACCAACTGCCGTTTTTGCAGTGATTGAGCCACGCGGCCGGCCATCTTGTGCAGCTGGCTGCGCAGCCTTTCCGGGTCGTCCACATCCTGGCTGAAGGTCCACTCCTGGCTGATGCTTTTGGCTAGTCCGCGATCCGGCTTGACGGAACGGCCGTCCACCCCCCTGGCTCTTTCCTTCAATGACGCCGCCTGACTGCCAAATGCCCCTTGCAGCAGCCCCAGATCGGCCAGGGCTAACTGCTCACAGGTGTGGATGTTGAGGTTGGCCAATTTTTCGGCCGTGCGTGGGCCAATCCCCCAAATGACGCGGGTGGGCAGCGGGGCTAAAAATGCGGCTTCGTTGCCCGGCAGCACGATGGTAAACCCTTCCGGCTTGTCGTGGTCGGAGGCGACTTTGGCCACCAGCTTGCTGCTGGCCAGCCCCACGGAGCAGGGGAGTTGGGTGTTGGCTTTGACGGCCGTTCGTATTTCCGCCGCTTTTTCCTGGGGATTATCCCACTCGGACAAATCGACATACGCTTCATCGACGCTCATCTGCTCCACATCCCCAAAATCGTCCAGGATGGACATCACCTGCCTGGAGCATTCCCGGATGCGTTCCCAGCTAGCCGGGGCGATTTTGAGATCGCGGCAGAGGCGAACGGCCGTACTCATCGGCATGGCGGAACGGACGCCCATCTTGCGCGCTTCATAGCTGGCCGAGGCAACCACCCCTCGCTGTTCCGGCTGGCCGCCAATGGCTAACGGCCGTCCCGCATCTTCCGGATGGTCCAAAATGTGGACGTTGACATAAAATGCATCCATGTCCAGGTGCAGGATGGCTCTGGGCCACGTTGTTCTGTTCACGGTTGGTACGCCTCCGGCTGGATGGGCGCCTGCGCCGGGGGCAGCGGGGCGGTGAAGTAGTTTTGCAGACTGTAGCGCGTCACCGGGGCGATGAGCCGCTGCGCCGGCTCAGCGATCTCGCCAAAGCCGCCACCCAAAAACCAGATGGCCGCCCCTTTCACCTGCGGATAAGCGGCGTACAGTTCAGCCGCCCAGGCAATGTCGGCCAGCGCCTGATCCGGTGGCGGCACGTCTTCATACGTCCAGCCCCATTCTGTGATGAGGACGGTGGGGCGGGGAATGCCATACTGGTCGGCAATCTGGAACAATGTCTGAAAACGGCCGACTTTGTACGGATATTGATGGCCGATTTCGTCTAACAAATAGCTGTACTCGTGCAGGGCGATGGCCAGCCGGTCGGGGTTTTGGCCCGCCAACCGGAGGAAAGCCAACATGCTGGGGGTTTGCCAGTCGGTCGGTTCCGGCTCACCGGAGGCCCAGCCAAAGGCGGCCCAGCGGAACCCTTCGTTTAGGGCAAATTCGGCCGTTTTCAGAGCGAATTGGCCCAACCACTCCGCCTGATTTTTATCCACCTCGTTGATCGTTTCCAGCCAGACCAGGCTGGGATCGAGCTCCGGCGGGAAAGCGTCGCGGTGCATCTGCCAATGAATTTCGGCGGCCTGCTCCGGCGGCAGGCCATAGTTGGGCACGTTCCAATCATAATCGGAGCCGCCCAGGATCGATTTGCGGTAGACGAGTACGTGGGGCACGCCGCTCTGCCGCATGATCTCCTGGGCAATGAAGATGGGCTGGGCATTATCGACGCTTTTCAGGAAAAAGGGGATGCCGGCGGCATCCAGAGCACGCATCCATTGTTCCAGGCCATGCGTGTTGCCTCCCAGGCCCACATGGAAACCGATTTTGACCGGCGCGAAGCCAACTCCCTGTGCGGCCAACTCGGCACGCACGGCCGTAAAATCAAGCGTCGGGTAAGGCGTGGGGCTGGGCACGGCCGTTTCCGTTGGCGGCACAGGCGTAGCGGTCGCTAAATCGGGACTATTCACGAGGGGCAAAAACAGATCGACGGCCGTTTCATCCAGCGTGACAATGGGGGCCGGCGTGGGGCTGGGATCGGCATTGGAGGTTGCCGGCGGATATGCCGCGGTAACGACCGGGGGGCTGGGCAGCGGGTAGCTGGCATCCGGCGGCAGCATTTCTGTGATCTGGCTCAAGGCAGCGGGCGTGGCGGATGGGTCCGGTTCAGGCGTTGGCGTTGGGGCGGATTGACAGGCGGTGAGTACGGCCGTTGCCAACAGCAGCCAGCAAAACAGCACAGATGCTGCGGCCGGTCTCCAGACCGAGCCGCCGACACCGACCACAGCCAGAGAGATTGGCCGTTTGATCAGCTCTTTAATCATTAATATGGGCGAGGGCAATTTGTATTTACCCAACCGTAATCAACTCGCGGGTCATGGTGGTCAGGCTGCGGTGGCCGTCGGCGGTGACGACAATGTCGTCTTCAATGCGCACGCCGCCGCGACCGGGCAGGTAGATGCCCGGCTCCACGGTAAAGACGTTGCCCGCCACCAGCGGCTCGGTGTTGGCTTCCATCATGAAGGGAGGTTCGTGCCCCTCCACGCCCAGGCCGTGGCCGGTGCGGTGGATGAAATACTCACCGTAGCCGGCATCGTCGATCACTTCACGAGCGGCGCGATCCACATCTTGCCCCGTGGCTCCCGGGCGGGAAACGAGAACGCCCTGCTGGTTGGCCAGCTTCACGGTTTCGTAAATATGGCGTAGTTCCGGATCAATCGTGCCCACGGCAAAGGTGCGGGTGATGTCGGACGGATAGCCATCGACAATGCAGCCCCAGTCGATGACCAGCAGATCGCCTTCTTGTAACGGCCGTTCCGTAGGCACAGCGTGTGGTGAGGCCCCGTTTGGTCCGGCCGAGACGATGGGTCCGAACGCTATCGCCTCGGCCCCCTCTTCTAGCTGGAGTTGGGTAAGCCTGGCCGCCACCTGCTTTTCCGTCATGCCGACTTCGATTTGGGGGATGAGCCGCTCCATGGCCCGTTCGGCGATGTTGATGGCCCGCTCCATGGCGGCAATTTCTTCGGCGTCCTTGACGGCGCGCAGGGCCATGAGGATCGGTTCGGCGTGGGTGGTGGTGAGGCCGGGCGCGTACCGCTTGAGCAGTTCCAGCTCCAACACGCGCATGTGCAGCGCCTCCACCCCCAGCAAATAGTCGGACAGCTCCAGGTGGGCACACGCCTGCTGGAACGCGCCGGTGTAGCCTTCGTCGTCGCTCCAGGCAAAGATGCGGTCTTCCGGGATGCCGGCGGCGCGGGCCTTCATCGCTTCCAGGCCGGGAATGACGATGGCCGGTTCATCATCGGCGGGGAAGAAGAGCACGATGGGCCGTTCGCTGACGTGGCTGTGGATGCCACTAAGGTAAGCCATGTTGGGGCCTGGCACCAGGGCAATGCCATCAACGCCATGTGCCAGGATTTGGTGGGTGAGTTTATCGAGGCGGTTTTGGTTCATGCGTGTGTTTCCTTTTCAGGTTTCAATTTCATAATATTGTTGTAGGGGCGGGACGGCGCGGAATATACCTTGCCTAGCGAATTAACCTTCTTCCGCGCCGTCTCGCCCAAACAGTTGGAATTGGGCGAGACAGGCGGGAATGTTGGCCGTTCTGCATGACAAAACGGTTTCCCGCCTGTCCCGCCCCTACCGCAGGTACATTTGGTTAGGTTTCATCCAATTCTATCAGCGGCGTGCCGGCCTGGACCGATTCCCCTTTTTGGCAGTTGATGGCGCTGACGGTGCCGCTGTAGGGGGCCTGGATGGGGATGACCATCTTCATTGATTCCAGCAGGATGAGCTTGTCGCCGTCCTGCACCTGGTCACCGACGCTGACCAAAATATCGGCGACGACGGCGGGAATGGTGGCGGAGAGGGAGACGTCGAGGCTGGCTGCCCCGCCGCCGCGGGGCAGCACGCGCTCGTATTGGTGAGTACGGCCGTTCCGCCACAGCATTCGTTTGGTGCCCTCTTTATGCCCCACCAGCCGCCACTGCCGGCGGGAGCCATCGTCCAGAATGCGCTCCAGCAAAATGCCGTCTTCACTTTGGTCGATGAGGTGAAAAAC
>CALBTC010000023.1 GCA_937967805.1 uncultured Anaerolineaceae bacterium | reverse complement strand
CGTTCGAGCTGTTTTCCGGCACAGTGAAGGTGTTGGGGTCCACGGTTGGGGCTTCGTTTACATCAATAATGTTGATGTTGATGACGGCCGTATCCGTCAACATGCCGCTGTCTTCAATCTGGACAGTCAGGGTAAAGTGGGGAGTCGCGCCAAACGCTTCAAAATCGAGCGCGCTGGCGGTAGTAACGTCACCACTATCTGCACCAATGGCAAACGCAGCGGACGGTTCGATAGTCTCGATGGTGTATATGAAGCTGTCGCTTGTATTGGCATCCGATGTAATGACGGTATCTACGAAAGTGCCAATAGAAACGTTCTCTGCGATAGTAAACAAGCCGTCATTGATAGTGGGCGGTTGGTTAATATTAATTGAAAAGGTGTCGGTGATTTCGTTAATGCTTGAAGTGACCGTAAAGTCAAATGTATCGGCTATTTCCCCTCCCGTGCTGGTGTGATTGTAGACCAGAAAGTTGCTGTCAATGTCAATCTGGCGAAATTGGCTAATGGGCATTAGCGTCGTCATGCCACCTGTGTTACTGATTACCAGATCACCATTGGCTGGCACGTTGATAAGTGTATAGGTAATGATTTCATTCGGCGAATCTGGATCATCTGGATCACTGGCCGAAAGCAGACCATTGTCAATGACACTGCTATTTCCTGTGTTGATTGTAAGTTCGTTGTTTACGTCAATTGCAACATTGGCCAGAACAGTGCCCAGCCACATAACGGCCGTACTCATGGCAAACACAACTGCAACAAGGATTAAGACACGATTTCTCCGCATACCGATGCTCTATCGATACTTCTCGTCATAAATTGCCAGGACAACTTATAACCTAGATGCTACAACCTAAGGCTATGGTGGGGGCGGCGTAAATGTGGCTGGCGGTTTTGTGGCGGTGGGTTGTGGGTTGCCGCCGCCCGGTTCTGGTGTGAACGTTGGCGTTGCCGTTGGCGTGTTGCTCGGTGTGGGGGTTGGTGTGTTGGTGGGACGTGGTGGAACGGTGGCGGCAACTGTAACAAAGTTTATGCTATTTTCATCCAAAAAGCGACAGGCAATGGCTGCCACCCAGCCTCTTGTGCCATCGTCAAGAACCACATTATACCAGTCGCCTTCCAAATCATCTTTCGCTATGACGCCTAAAATGTCGCCCTCATACAGATAGCGCAGAATGGGGTAAACGGTATCCGGCCCCTGCCGCAAACTGGCGGAGCTGACAGAAATCACTACCTGTGGAATGGGTGTGGGTGAGGCGGTAAAGGTCGGGCTGGGGGTCTCGGTCGGCGATGGCGTAAAGGTGGGTGTGGCCAGGCTTGGTTTGATGGCAATACGCCGGTTGTTGCTGGTAACAATCTCTCGATTGGTTGTCAGGTCCTCCAAGACTATATGCCACTCAGATGTGGCGTTACTGCCGCTGTCTGGAAGCAGGGCTTGCAAGCTGTAGATACCATCCGAGGCCGGAATGCTGATACTGCCGAGGAGGGAACGGCCGTTCTCCGTGAGCAAATAGACCGAAAAACGCTGATTATCTTGCAAATCGGCGCTCCAGCTCCAGCGGAAATTGGCCGTTTCTCCAGACTGAAACTCAGCTTGGTCTGCGGGGGCTAAAATATCAATCATACCTGTAGCAGAGGTACCTTCTGAGACGGGTACGGTCTCTCCTGCAACCTCAGTCCCGGCTGAAGTTAGTGACAGAGTGGGTGTGGGGGTGCGAACGTCATCTGCTGGGTCAGCAACGGCCACGGGAATTGAAGTCGGTTGGACATTGGCTTGATTTTGCACCACAATCCAAATAGCAGCTACACCACCCAGAAAGAACAAAAGAGCCACAAGCGACAGCACGAGGACGGCCCGAGATCGACGGGGTGGCGGTGGTGTTAAAACGGCCGTATCCTCTCGCGTTTGCACCAGAAGGCGTTCATTTTGCAAAGCCTCGTTAACCGCTTCTAGAAATTCTTGAATCGTAGCGTATCGCCCCCAAGTTTGCCGGCGTAAACTCTTGTCGATGAGGTCGCAGGTTTGTCTGGATAAATCGGGACGGGCTCGTTCTAGAGCTGTATTTTGTGGTTTGAGAGCTTGTAAAAACGATTGCCAGAAAGAGCCAGGCTCGGCCGGCAAGTCGCCGGTTAATATTTCATGCAAAATAACGCCTAAGGCGTAAATTTGACTGCGGCTGTCTACTTTTTTGCCCTGGATTTGCTCTGGGGCCATGTACGGTGTATGGCGGTCGGCGGCAAAATTGGCAGCCATGCCGTTTTCGGCGGCGGGAACGCCTAAATCTACCAAAACAACCGTGCCGTCCTGTTTCAGCATGATGTTGTCTGGCGTCAGGTGGTAATGATACAGCTCCAGCCGTTCTGCCAATTCTAGCGCTTCGGCCAGTTGGCGGATGATCTTTAGCGCATAGATGCTGTTGGCCGGTGTTCCTTGCTGGTTAAGCTGGCGGAGACGTTCCCGCAGGGTGATGCCTTCTACCAAATCGCGGGCTACGTAGGGACGATTATTGGCGGTCAGCCCAATTTGGTAGACCTGGGCGATATTGGGGTGTTTTAGTTGAGCGACTTTGTTCATCTTTTCAATGAACTGCTCAACAAACTGCTTCTTGTTAAAAGTTGGCAGCAAAATTTCAACCGCAACGGGGCGGTTTTCGTCAACATCAAAGGCCCGATAAAGATCGGTAACGGCCGTCTGGTTAATGTGGGCTTCTAATTTATATTGATCAATTAATTGATCATATAAATTTGACGGCCTGGCCTGGTCTTCTTGGGTGTCCATCCGTTCCTAAATTAAAGTTTTGCTGATCTTATGCAAACTGAGCCTAACTAATTATAGCGTAAGCTTGGCATAAGATGTAATCGTCGGGTGCGCGGATTGACCGAGCGGGACAGGTGCGGCTGCGATGCGGCTTGAAGGTTTTTTATATGGTTAAATGATATAAATTAGCCTGTGCTATGGACCAATCTCTTCCTAGTTTTGCTTGCAAACGCGATTATACGCGATCTATGCAAACTGCCCCCACTATAAACATAAACACAATAACTGCTTTTATAATAATAAGTAAAAGTTTCAATCATTCTTACGGTTTAGGGAACCAAAACCGAAAGTGTGTATTTGTCGTTGCTGTTCTGTGGGCCATCATTGATGAGCCAAACATGATAGGTTCCTGCTGGCTGGTTTGTGAGGCTAATGCTTTTTGTTGTGGCAAAATCCCCGTTTTGGCCCAGATAGGTTAAGCTCTGGCAGGTGCCGCGCCAGATGGTAATTTGCCCGGCAACCGGCACAAAATTGGTCAGGTTCACCGTCAGATTGCTGGATGAGTCCAACGTAAATTTGTACCAATCATGGATGTCTTCGGCCAGGAACTCCCTTACCTGATTTGTGGCGAGTGGGTAGGCTTGATCGCAAACATCATTTGGTTCTCCCAGGGGCGTGTGGTTGATAAAGTCGTTGGCTACCACTGGAATATATTGGGTGAACGTGGGAAAGGTTGGTGGATCGATGGGGAGAAGTTCAATGGTCACGCCCCTTTCACCAGAAACTTCTCTACCGCTTAGTGGCTCTACCGCAGTGGCGGTGAAGATAATGATGCCGCTTTGGCTGGGGATGAAGGTGCAGGTGAATACGGCCGTTTCCGCCACCGCCAACGAACCCAGAGTAAAATTGCAGCTTGCAGTCTGAGCAGAACCGATGTGCAGCCCGGTCAGGTTGCTGTTTCCATCATTGGAAAGTGTTAAGGTGATTGAAACGTCGTCTCCTTCTGATACAGTTACGGTTTCCGGTTCAGCCGTTAATGTCAGGAGCGGATTCAAATTTGAGACAGAAGCGGTATGGCTGGCTTCAACAAGATATTCAATTTCGGTGGTGGTGGCTTGAACGGTGGCTGTGTTTTCTACTTCGGTCGCCGTGCTGGTCACATCACAACTGTAGGTCGTGCTTTCGCCCGGCTCTAAATCGGGCAGGCTGCCGGCAGCCCGATTACATTCAACAAAACTGGAGTTAGTGACGGCCAGATTGTCTAAAATGGTGTCCCCGCTGTTTTCAACAAATATCTCAATATCAAAACTGTTTTCCCCTGCAGGGGCGATAACCTGGCTAATCTCAATGGCCGGATGGAAAATTTCAACATAGTCGAAAAAGACGTTGGCAATGCTGTTGTCGACATTTTGCCTGATCTCCATAGACAACGATACAGTTTGATCCGCATATTGGCTAATATCAACAACAGCATTGTTCCAACCAGTCGGATTGGTTTCGCCGTTTACGTCTAAATCCCAAACCTCGGTCCCATTGACTGAGACGAGCGCCCGATCAATGTTTAATGGGTCTGGCGTGTTCTTAATTGGATTAAACCAGAAGGAAAGTAATGCAGCATTCTCTTGAAGGGAGATAGACTGTCGCGCGCCGTTGTTGCGCGGAATGTTATTACAAACACCGCCAACCCATAAAGTTTGCTGGCCGTCAAAGCTCGCCGGAGCGCCGGCCACGTTGGACCAATTGCCGATGCTGGGGCAGGGGGTGTTGTTAACCGTGCTCCAATCTGAGGGCATATTTTCAAAACTGCCGTCATTGATTAACTCGGCAAATAGAGATGGGGCGACAAGAAAGAAGAATAGGAAAAGAAAGGTAACAATGCACGAAGGAATGGTTCTTCGCCGGTTCATGATGTTTTCTCCTGTAATGTAGCAAGTTGCTAGCGAGCTGCTGCGGACACAAAAACCCCTTGATATCAGGCAAGGACGTTCAGCTTACTGTAAAAGCGCGAAGTTGCGATACTGCTTAAGGATTAATTGCAGAGATTTTTTAATCAGGGTTGGGGCGTAGGTGGAGGCGGTGGGGTTGGCGTGGGCGGCGGTGAAGTGGGATTGGGGCTAGGCGGAGGAGGGTTAGGTCCGGGGGGTACGGCCGTAACCGTGCCGATAGCCGTTGCTGATGCCGTCGGCGTTGCTGTTGGCGCAAGCGCCGGCAGCCAGATTTGCTGGCCAATGCTTAGCAAAATACTTTCCAGGCAGTTGACCTGCATGATCTGTTCGACAGTTGTGTTGGTTGCTTCACCCAGGGCAGAGAGGGAATCGTTGGCCTGAATGGTGTACCGTACCCAGGCGAAGGGCGGAGAGGGGATACAGGCGATTTCAGTTGGTTCTATCGTCGAGGTGTTACTGGGAGTAAGGGTACTGGTTGGTTCAGACGTTGGTGAAGCAGTTGCCGTTTGGGTGGGTTCTGTTGCGGTTGGGGTCACGGCCGTTTCCGTAGGGCTGGGTTGGACCGTTGGCGTTTCTACTTCCTCATTGGATGGAAGCACCTCATCTTCGTTAAACAGAGCTCCGTTGCTGGCTGTGGTGGTCATGGTTGGTTGTGTTGTTTGTTCATCTGCCGGTTGGATGACAACGGCCGTTTCTGACTCCACGGGCAAAACGGCCGTATCTGGTGTGGGGGTGACGTTGCCCTGCCGGCTGGCCCGACCACGCATAAACATTAATACAAGCAGGAGTAAAAAAAGCAGCACAATAACTGGAATGACGATCTTCAATGTTTTGGGCTGCCGCAGTTTGTTTAATCCTTTAAGCCAGATGGGTGGTGGCGGTGGTGGCGGGGCAGACTCTTCCGTAATCGCCTGTTCAATGGCCCGTATCTGGGCATCAACCGTTTCAAAGCGGCTCCACTCTTTTTGCCAGATGCTGTCTTGAACAGCCTTGTAGGTGGCGGCTGTTAGCCCCGGCTGCACCTGATTGAGCGGAATCTCGCGTACAGGCCCCTTGTGTTCAAAGATATCCCATTCAGAGACTGGCAGCTCCGGCTGTTGCCCCGCCAGCAGTCGATAAAGCAGAACGCCCAATGAATAAACATTGCTGCGGCCAGATAACGCCTTGCCTGCTAACTGTTCTGGCGATTGGTAATCGAGTTTATTGACCGGTTCGGCCTCTAATTGTGTCGCTGCTGGTGGCGTTGGCGGTACAACCAGGTCTAGCAAGTAGGGTTGGCCAGTGTTATCTAGATAGATGTTTTTCGGGTGCAGATCGTGGTGAATGAGTCCCGCCGGATGCGACACGGCCAATCCGCCAGCCAGTTGTTTGATAAGCTGGAGCGATGCAATGACTTTTGCTTTTTCTTGGGGGTCGGGTTTGGCGCTGTTTTCCAGGTGCTCGGCTAAAAATTGGCCGGGTATATGGGCCATGACGGCATACGGCCGTTTGCCATCAACTCCAAAATCAAGCAGTGGGAGAATAACATCATGCTCCAGTTGCGCCAGCGTTTCGGCACGGCGGCGGAACCGGTCAGCTATGTCGCCTGATCGCATCGCATCTGATTGGAGCGTGATTAAGAAGACGAGATTGACTGTTTTCTCATCCCGCGCCAGATAGATACCGCTGATTGACTGCTCTACCAGCAGTTCAAGTAGAATATAATGACCTATTTTGTCATTTTCGGCTTTATTTTGCGTCGACGGCATAGATTTGTGAGAGGTCAACGACAATAATTGAATTACCGGCGCTTTAATTCATACCAATAAAGTTTAGCCGATACATTATACACATTAATTGATTTTTATGTAAAAGGCAAAATGTGGAATGGATAGATTGATTTACTCTGGCAGTAAAATGAGTGTGCGTTCTTCGCTGGTGAGAAGCTGCTGCCCATCTGTCCATTCTAAGTGCAATTGCCAAACGGCCGTTCCCGGCGCAACTGCCAGGTCAGCCAGATTGATTAGAAGTTGAAACGCATCCCCGAAATTCGGCTCAGCGATTGATTGGATGGTGATAACGGTGCCATTTTGTCGCAAGGTCAGTACAAATTGCTGGCCAGACGGTACCGGCTCAGTGTAGCGCCAGTAAAATGGGAGACGGCCGTTTAGCGCCACGCTGCTTTCCGGTGGAGGACCTAACAGCGTAATGGCGGCCGCGGTGCCCGGATCGGGTAGAGGGGTAAGCGTTGGTGTGGGACTGGGCAAAATGGTTGCCGGCAAAATGGGGGGTCGGGTTGCTGTGGCGGATGCTGTAGCTGGTTGGGCGGCAACGGCCGTAGAGCTTGGCCGGGTGGAGACCGGTTCGCTAACGTTATCTGGCCAAACCCAATTGATGAGCACAATGGCAAACAAGGTGATCAGCAGGGGCATGAGAGAATACCAAACATGTTTGTTTTGCCACCGCTCTTGCGGTTCTTTGTCTTGGGACACCTGGCTTTGACTCCTACTTAGTTTACTTGCGTGCCATTGTAACAACAGGCGGGTAGACAAACAAACGGCGCAACGTTCGTTGCGCCGTTTGCCTCAGAAAAGAAAGAGGAGCCCCGAGTAACTCTTTAAAAAGAAGTTACAGGTAGATTGTAACAGGGTGGCGGAGCGGTTCATCTGATGTTTGTCACTATTGATACGTGAGCTTCATCACGGCCGTTTGCCCAGGGTAAGCGTGTGTTGGGTAGCGGCACGTATCGCGTCCTCCGTCCACAGTACCGGAAAATTTTCGCCTTGCAGCCACATGGGCGCCAGATCATCATAATGCGGGCTGCCCAGATGGCCGGATTGTCCCGGAGCCAGCATCGCTTCTGCCTGCTCGATGGCGCTAAGATCGATAATGAAGCGCGAGGAAACGCCGATGGCATCACTGGCGTAGCTGCCGGGGCGCATGCCGGCCTGGGCCACGGTGTTGCCATCACCGCCTAGCGGAAACGGCCCGACGTTAAAGACTTGGTCAAACGGTGAAATCAATCCCACCGGGTGCCGGAACGTGACCTGGTGCAGGCGTCCCCACTGCCAACCTGCCGGATTTTCACCGAGCGACTGCCGCAAAACGGCCGTTACATCCACCAAACATCTTTCAATCAACCTGTTTCGCGTAGCCAATGAATCAAACCAAACCGATGGCACATGGGCCAAGATTTTGAGCAGGTTCACCAGCAAATAGCCCTGGAACTCATTCACCGGATGCAAAATATAGCTCATGCCCTGGCCAAGCAGCGCGGGCAGCAGGCCAGGCGGCACGTGTTGGGCCAGCACGGCGGGGGCCAACTCCCGAACCAGCACGTGGTAAACGGTCCCGCCAACGCATTCGGGCGACAGGGTGCCATCCCATTGCCGCAGCAGCGAAAGGGCCAGCTTTGCTTCAGGATGGCTCACCTGCAAATCGTTAAGCAAGGCCACCAACTGCAAGCCGGGAAGGCTGATCTGATCCATCTGAATGCGACGGCACTCTTCGACATTTAACATGCTCTGATCGGCCAGCAGTTGGCGTATACGCTCGGCGCGATAGCCATTGCGCCACAGCTTGCCCAGGTTGTGCCTGCTTTTTTCCGGCGGCAGCAGGCGGTGGTTGGCCGAAACAATGATGCCATCTTTAGGATTCAAGGCATGGGGCATTTCCGCAAAGGGTATAAAGCCGATCCATTCATGGCTGCCGGCGTAGCCGGGGGCGGGCAGGCTGCCGTCGCCGGTAGCCCGAATGGGTACCTGCCCCGTTACCCAATGGCCGATGTTGCCCTGTTGGTCGGCGTAGAGCAGGTTGAGTGGCGGAGCCTGAATGCGCGAGGCAGCTGTTACGAATTCATCCCAGTTTCCGGCCGTATTCAACCAGCCAAACGCATCGATGGTGTCCACGCTGCGCAGCGCCGTGGAGTTAAACGCCAATGGCTCCACAGCCCCTTCCAACAAATGGTGAATCAACGGGCCGTGATGAGTGAGCGACACAACCTCACGGTGTGGCTTGCGGAAGCGAACCACAATTTCCTCTTCAATTTGCTGGACCGGCCGCCATTCGTTACCGAATTGGTACAGGGTGGGGTCCTCGGGATGCAGCTTTTCGATGAACAGGTCTTCGCAGTCCGTGTAGGCCAGGGTAGCACCCCAGGCGATCTGCCCATTGTGCCCCACGATCACGTAAGGTAATCCTGGCTGGGTGAAGCCGGCCACATGATAGCCATCATCGCTGCGCAAATGTTGAAAGTGCCAGATGGCCGGGGTGCCCATGGGCAGATGCATGTCGTTGGCCAGGAGCGCGCCGCCGCTCTGGCTGCGATCCGGGGCAATGACCCAGGCGTTGCTGCCCCGCCCGGCTCCGTCCAGATTGCCTTTGCCGTGGAACGGATTTTGCCAGGGAACGGCCGTTCCCCGCCAGGCATCGATCCACTGCGCATTTTCTTCAATGCCGTCAGGCAGGGTGGCCGGGAAATTTTCAGGATAGGTCATGAGCAAATCATTGACCAATGTGGGATCAACCTGCTGCAGAAGCTGGGCCTGGACCAGTTCGGCAATGGCGCCGTGGGTGAGCGCCCACATTTGCAGGTGGGCGTAGGCGATGGTGTCGAGCATTTCCCACGACCGGGGACGGTGCTGCACGATGCTAAATTCTATGGGCAGCAAGGGATGGCTGGCCAGAAAAGCGTTAACGCCTTGCGTGTAGGCGGTTAAATCGGTATGGGCTTGCGCTTCCAGCAGGTCCATCGTGGCGCGAGCCAGCCGGGCAAAGCCAAAGGTGCGGCTGAGACGATCGGTCTCTAGCGTGAGGGGGCCAAAAACGGCCGAAAGCGTGCCTCGCGCCGCCTGGCGATTCAGCTCCATTTGCCACAGCCGATCCTGGGCGTGGACAAAACCTTGCGCCAGGAAGAGATCGTGCCGGTTTTGGGCGTGGATGTGGGGAATACCCCAGCGGTCCCGCCGAATGGTGACTTTGTCCTGTAGCTCTTGCAGGTAAAGACGGCCGTCTAGCTGGGGAATGCGCTGGCGGCTCCAACGTTGCATGATGGTTTTGAGTTGGTCTGGCATGGCTTAATTTTCGCAGGTTGGCTGGGCGGTGCAACCGGCCGTAGGTGCGGCGCAATGGTAATTGACGGCGATGCCCAGATAAGGTGAGGGGTCGAGGGTGTTGTCAAACTCGAGCTCATTGAGAAAACGGCCGTTGCCATCATCCTTCACAATAGAAAAATGGAGATGCACCCAAATGGACCGGGCCGACCCCCCGTTATAGTCACCGGTGTAGCCCAACAGCGTGCCTTTTTCTACAAATAGTTCCGATGTGCCCGGCGGGAAGGCCGGTTCAATGAAGCTGTTGCCCGCCCGGTCAGCCATGTGGGCATAATACAGCCAAATCTGGTTGCCCGGCCGCAGCGGATCATCGGGCACGCGCATAATCAGGGCGCTGCGCCAGCCGGCGTCGCGAGTGACGTAGCCGTCGTAGGCAGCGTAAACGGGCGTGGTGCCCGCTTCCCCTTCGCTAAAAATGTCGATACCCTGGTGGGGGTTACTGCTGGAATAAGGGCCTCGCGGGTCGGCATACAGCAGGCCAATAAAACCGTCGGTGGGCAGGATGAACGACGCGCCGGGGCAGGCGTCTCGCTGGGTGGTGATCAGTTCAGCGCGTGCGGCCGTGTCCCCCTGGGCCCACTGCAAAAACGATTGGCTGCGCGGGTCATTCAGCAGGCGCAAATAACCCAGCCCTCGGCTGAGGAGATAGCCGAAAAGCAGCACAAAAAGGAAGAGTGCCAGGAGTTTAAATAGTCGGTAACGGGGATTGGTTAACCAGCGGATAAATTGTTTTAACCAGGATGATAACTGTTTCATTGGCCAGGATTATACTGGCAGCATCATTTTTCGCATATCGTTTTGCCATGGCGGTTTCGCGTGAGGTAGGCAGCAACAGATGTGCCCCGCTCCCTATATCCTTATACATTGACTTCGTCCTGATCCTTGCTGAAGATAAAGACATACTCAGCTACGACAAGGAGAGACTTGATGCCAAGAGAAGTGATCGATCTGCCGTATGAAGTTGAATACCTTTCCATCTTGGACGAAGATGGCAATCTGGATGAAGAGTTAGAGCCTGACCTGGCTGAAGACTTTCTTCTGGAGCTGCATCGCACGATGCTGCTGGCCCGGCGTCTGGATGAGCGCATGCTCAACTTGCAGCGCCAGGGACGCATCGGTACCTTCGCCCCGGTTAAGGGTCAGGAAGCATCTGAAATCGGCGCGGTTTCTGCCCTGCGGGATTCCGATTGGATGGTCCAATCTTACCGCGAACAGGCCGCCGCCCTTTGGCGGGGGCAGCCTATTGAGAATTTCCTGCTGGTTTATGGCGGATTCTACCAGGGGGGAGAGGTGCCCGACGGCAGCCGCGACCTGCCCGTTTCTGTTCCCGTCGGCAGCCAAATTTTGCACGCCGTCGGTCTCAGCTACGGCATCAAGTACCGGGAAGAAGATGATGCTGTGATGGTCTTTTTTGGCGATGGGGCTACCTCTGAGGGGGATTTTCACGAGGGAATGAACTTTGCCGGCGTTTTCCAGACGCCTGTTGTTTTTGTTTGTCAGAATAACCAGTACGCTATTTCTGTTCCCCGTTCGCATCAGACCAGGGCCAAGACCATTGCCCAAAAGGCGCTGGCTTATGGCGTTCACGGGATTCAGGTAGATGGTAATGATATTTTGGCGGTGCATACGGCCGTACAAGAAGCATTAGAACGCGCCCGTGCCGGTGAAGGACCAACTCTCATCGAAAACGTCACCTACCGCCTCTCCCTGCACACCACGGCCGACGATCCCACCCGCTATCGCGACGAAGAGGAAGTGGAGAAATGGGAAAAACGGGATCCACTGCCGCGATTCCAAAATTACCTGAAAGCGAAAGACCTCCTTAACGATGAGGCGCTGCAAGATTTAGAAGAAGAGATTGAAGCACAAATCCAGGAGGCTGTTGACAGCGCCGAAGAGCAAATGGAATCGCTGCAAGGAGAAGCACTTTCCATGTTTGAGCACATCTATGCCGAGATGCCCCCTTATCTGCAGGAACAGCGGAGTGAACTACAAGAGGAACTGGAGGTAGCTCATGGCTAAGATGACAATGGTAGAGGCCCTGAACCTGGCCCTACAGCAGGAAATGAAACGAGACGACAGCGTCATTGTCTTGGGCGAGGATGTGGGCGTTGACGGCGGCGTGTTTCGGGTGACCGAAGGGCTCCACGAAGAATACGGCGCGGAGCGGGTCATCGATACCCCGCTGGCCGAATCCTCCATTGTGGGTACCGCCATAGGCATGGCCGTTTACGGGCTAAAGCCGGTGGCCGAGATTCAATTCTCGGGATTCAGCTACTTCGCTTTCCACCAGCTCGAATCGCACGCGGCGCGCCTGCGCTGGCGTTCGCGCGGAGCCTTCCACGTACCGATGGTGCTGCGCACACCCTACGCCGCCGGTGTCCGCGCTCTGGAGCATCATTCTGAGAGCCGCGAAGCCTATTACGCCCACACGCCGGGCCTGAAGATGGTTATTCCCTCTAATCCCCGCAACGCCCGGGCCTTGTTAGTCAGCGCCATCCGCGATCCTGATCCGGTTGTGTTCTTCGAGCCTAAATCGATTTATCGTGCCTTTCGCCAGGAGGTTCCTGACGAAGAGGAGACGATGCCTTTGGGCCAGGCAGAATTGGTGCGCGAAGGGGAAGATATGACCCTGATCAGCTACGGGGCGATGATGCGGCCCACGCTGGAGGCGGCCGATATCTTGCAGGATGAAGACGGCGTGCAGGCCGAGGTGATCGATTTATTGACCATCTCGCCCCTGGATCACGACACCTTTGCCCAATCGGTGCAAAAGACCGGCCGGGCGGTGATCGTAAACGAAGCGCCGCGCAGCTTTGGCCCGGCAGCAGAGGTGATGGCCCGTCTCATCGAGAACGCTTTCTGGTATCTGGAGGCACCAATCCGGCGCGTCACTGCCTATGACGTCATCGTGCCCATGTTTGCCTACGAGCAAACCTATTTGCCGGACGCCGACCGCATTGTCCGCGCTGCCCGCGAAACATTAAATGCCTAGAAGAGACGACATGGGTGTAAGCTCAACACCATGAATGAACACCCGCAGATTACGCAGATTGCACAGATTTTTTTCTTAATCTGCGAAATCTGCGTAATCTGTGGATTATTTTGTAAGAGGAAACGAAATAGATGACACGCGCATTTGAACTGCCAGACCTGGGGGAAGGTATTCACGAGGCCGAAATTCGAGAAGTTTTGGTCTCGACAGGGGATGAAGTCGAAGAAGGAGACGTCATCCTCATGGTCGAGACGGACAAAGCTGCGGTGGAGGTTCCTTCACCCATTTCAGGCAGCGTGCAGGAAATCTCCGTCGAAGAGGGTGATCTGGTCAACGTAGGCGACCGTCTGATGCTCTTTGGCAACGGCGAAAACGTAGAAGAGGCAGCTGATGAAGAGCAGCCTGAACCAGAGGAGACAGATGAGGCAGAGGAGGTAGAACGAGATGAAGCACCAGAAACGGCCGCGTCGACCCCAGGGGGTGAAGGGCCGGTGCCTGCTTCACCAGCCACAAGACGGCTGGCGCGTGAGCTAGACGTAGCGCTGCGCCAGGTATCCGGCAGCGGGCCAGGCGGCCGAGTGACGTCGGAAGACGTTCGGGCTTATGCCGAGGAGGGTATGCCGGAAGAAGAGAGATCCACGGCCGAAGAAGAGGAAACAGCTGCACCGGAAGCGGAAAAGCCGACAGCAAAAGAAAGGCGTGCGCCGGAGGCAACGGCCGTTCCCTCACTGCCAGACTTCAGCCGCTGGGGCCAGGTAGAACGCGAACCACTGCACTCGGTGCGGCGAACCACAGCCCGGAAAATGGCCCAGGCCTGGTCGCAAATTCCCCACGTCAGCCACGAGGATATTGCCGACGTCACCGAACTGGATCGGCTGCGCCGCGAATACAAAGCTGAGATCGAGGCGGACAGCCTGTCCTTGATGGTTTTTGTGATGAAGGCCGTCGTCAGCGCCCTGAAAGCGCAGCCTCGTTTTAACGCCAGCCTGGACGTGGACGCTGAGGAAATCATTCTCAAGCGGTATTATCATTTGGGAACGGCCGTAGACACAGATCGCGGTCTCATCGTCCCCGTCATTCGCGACGTTGACCGCAAGAGCATCCGGGAACTGTCCGCCGAACTGAAGGAAATAGTGCAGCGCACGCGAGCCGGAGAAACCTCCCTGGAAGAGCTGCAGGGCGGCACGTTTACCATCACCAACGTGGGCCCCATCGGCGGCACGCGCTTTCAGCCCATCATCAACTTTCCCCAGGTGGCTATACTGGGCATGCCCCAGGCAGCCTGGCAGCCGGCAGTGATTGAGCAAAACGGAAAGCGTTCCATAGAGCCGCGCTTTCACCTGCCGCTCATCCTCACCTTCGATCACCGCGTTGTAGACGGGGCCGACGCCGCCCGCTTCATGCGCCACGTAGTCGAAACGTTAGAAGACCCCAACCGGCTAATGCTGGAAGTGTAACCGTAGGAGAACATTTATGGTAATGGGCGAAGAAACGCTGGAAACTGAAGTTGCCGTGGTCGGTGGCGGCCCTGGTGGGTACGCCGCTGCCTTCCGGGCTGCTGACCTGGGCCTGGACGTAACCCTGATAAATGCCGAAGAGCGGCTAGGTGGCGTCTGTCTGCTGCGGGGCTGCATTCCATCCAAGGCGCTGCTGCAAGCAGCCCAACTCCTCCATGAGGCGCAGGGGGCTGAGGAATGGGGCATCAACTTTGGCGAACCGGAGATTGACCTTGACGGACTGCGCGCCTGGAAGAATGGGGTGGTAGACAAGCTGGTTGGCGGATTGGAGCAGTTAAGTGAAAAGCGAGACGTTAAGGTAATTCAGGCTCGGGCCAGCTTCGAGGGGTCAAACCGCCTGCGGCTGCAAGATTCAGACATCTCCCACGTTGAGTTTGAGAACGCCATTCTGGCTACCGGTTCCCATCCTCGCACCCTATCCGATATCCCAATAGCTGAAAACGGCCTGGTAACTGCTTCTGACACCGCTCTGGACCTGCCCGGCATTCCCAAAAATTTGCTGGTGATTGGCGGTGGCTACATTGGACTGGAAATAGGGATGGTGTATGCTGCCCTGGGCAGCCGCGTGACTCTGGTAGAGATGACCGATGGCCTTCTGCCCGGCGTCGATCGCGATCTGGTCCGGCCGCTCGCCCGCCGGGCCGAAGACCTGTTTGAAGCCATCCATCTCAATACAAAAGTAGCCAGCCTGGAACAAGACGAAGAAGGCCTGACCGTTACTTTTGAAGGGGATGCCCCAGATGAAGAACAGTCGTTTGACCGCGCTATCGTGGCCGTTGGCCGACAGCCCAACTCGGAGGAATTGGGATTGGAAGAAGTCGGTATTGAGCGAGACGAGAACGGCTTTATCGCCGTTGATGAGCAGATGCGCACAAACAAGAAGCATATTTATGCCATTGGCGATGTGGCCGGGGAGCCGCTGCTGGCGCACAAAGCGATGCACGAGGGCAAAATCGCGGCGGAAGTGATTGCCGGTGAGCCGTCGGCCTTTGATGCCCGCTGCGTGCCCGCCGTCGTTTATACCGATCCCGAGGTGGCGTGGTGCGGCCTGATGGAGCATGAAGCAAAGGAACAGGAACGTTCCATTGAGGTGGCTCGCTTCCCCTGGCGCGCATCTGGCCGGGCCCTCACGCAGGGAACTGCTGATGGATTAACCAAGCTCATCTTTGAGGCGGAGACGGAACGCCTTCTGGGAATGGGCATCGTCGGCAAGGGAGCCGAAAACCTGATTGCCGAAGGGGCCCTGGCGATTGAAATGGGAGCCGTGGCCCAAGACTTGGCCCTGACTATTCATCCCCATCCCACCCTGACGGAGACCGAGTCAGAAGCGGCCGAGGCTTTTCTGGGGCAGGCCACACATATCATTTCTCGCTAGGTTGTGACGATCTACTCTTGCCCGGCTGATGCTCCCTCCTGAATCTGCTCGTAAAGCGCCATAGCATCCTCGCGGTGGCACAACTCCGTGCCGGGCGTCTTGACGGCCGCTGACCCGGCCGCAACACCAAAACGGGCCGCTTCCAGCGGTGAATAATCTTGGGCCAATGCCCACACAATGCCGCCAACCATGCTATCCCCGGCACCAACCTTGCTGCGAATCGTTACGGTTGGAGCTCGCAGCCGCTTGGTGCCTACCGGCCCGGCAAACACGGCACCGGCCGCGCCCAGAGAGAGGACGACGTAACGGGCTTTCCCCTCTTCTACGATACGTTCCAGTGCCTTGCGCTGCGCTTCTTCACCTTCCAGGTCCTGGCCCGTAAGCTGGCGCAGCTCGCGCAGGTTGGGCTTGAGCATAAACACACCTGCCTTCACCCCTTGACGCAGCGGCTCATCATGGGTATCCAGAATAATCCGCGAGCCGCTCTCCTGGGCCCATTTGGCGACCCGGCTGTAAAAATCATCAGGAAAGCCGGGGGCCAGCCCGCCGCTTAATACAACGTAATCGGGCGTTGGCTCCAGTTCGCGCAATGCTGCCAGGCACGCCTGCCATTCAGACTCAGACACGGTTGGCCCAGGCACGCTAAAGCGGTATTGTTGGTTGGTGGATTTATCGCGCACGGCGAAGCTTTCCCGCGTTTTGTCGCTGATGGGGATCACTTCCTGCACCAGCTCTTCTTCATCGAGAAGCTCGCGCAGCAACTCGCCCGGCGGACCACCGGCCAGGTACATGGCCAGGGGTGAGCCGCCCAGCCGCTGCACGACACGCGCCACGTTAAGGCCACCGCCGCCTGGCTGCCACTGCGGCCGTTCGCAGCGCAGCTTGCGCTCGGCAACAACATTTTCGACCTGGGTACTTTTATCTACGGACGGATTTACGGTCACTGTCACAATTTGGGGCATAGCTTTTTCCTGCTGAACTATTTATTCACTCGGCTGCTTCCGCACCGGCGATGATGTCTAGTAATTCGGCCGTAATGGAACGCTGCCGAACCTGATGATAATGCTGCTCCAGCTCGCCCAGCCGCTCCTCAATATTGCGCTCCGCTGCTTCCATAGATGACAGGCGGCTGGCATTCTCGGCGGCCAACGAGGCGGCAAATGCACGGTATACGGCCGCATAGAGATATTCTTGAATCAGGTCGGCAAACAACGCTTCGCCTGGCATGTCGAACATGGGCAGACTGTTGGACTGCCAGGATTCTTCCTGCAAATGTTGCAGCCAGTTCAAGTTCACCGGGATAAGCTGCACACCTTCAGGGTCGTATCCCGTGCCGCTGGTGGGCGCGTTAAAAAATAGGACAATGCGCTCAACCTGTTCCTGGGCGCGCCAGGCATCCAGCCGTACCATCAACTGCTGCACCGCTGGCCTGAGTCCGGCAATTGAGGTCGGCATTCGTAGTCTGTGGGAGATGGGCAGGCCTTCATGTTCCAGCTTACTGCGCACATGCCGGCCCACGGCAATCAGACTGCGGTCTTCTCCTGGCACATGCATCTTGTCCATGCTGCGGATGGCATATTGCACTACCTCATCATTAAAACGACCAACCATGCCCTGCTCAGAGCCGAAGATGATAGCGCCTAGAGGCTCTTCGAGGGGCGGCTGGGCGATGCGAATCTCTTCCGCACGCGTGCTGAGAACAATCTGCAATCCCAATTCCACCGTCCGTTCGTAATCAGCCAGGGAGGCCACGGCCTGCTCGTACTGCCAGATGCTGGCGGCCGCCATCGCTTTCATCGACTTTACAATTGACTGCAAATCTTCGGCGCTTTCCATCTGGCGGCGCATTGAAGACAGTGTTTCCATCGTTTAAGCTTCTTCCCTCCTCGGATCAGACGGTTCTCTACGCTGCGGTGTGCCATCGGCAACAACCTCACGGGCCAATTGCAAAAGTTTTTCCCGATCCTCGTCCTGGAGGACTTCGCCCTCTTCAATCCGGTTGGCCAGCTCCGGCAGCGTTGTCACAAAATGCTGCCGCAGTTGGGCTGCCGTTGGGATCACCGCTTCCGGTTCTAGTTCGTCAAAGACGCCTTCACTAGCTGCCAGCAGAACGGCAATTTGCTCGGCTACCGGCAGCGGCTGGTTTTGCGGCTGCTGCAGCGCTTCTCTTACGCGCCGCCCCCGCGCCAGCGTCCGTTCCGTTTCTTCGTCCAGGTGGGCACCAAAGCGGGCAAACGATTCCAGTTCGTGAAATTGTGAATAGGTCAGGCGCAGATCGCCGGCCACGGCCTGGTAGGCGGGCAGTTGGGCCTTGCCGCCGACGCGCGAAACGGACTGTCCAGGCTCGATGGCCGGCAGCACGCCTTTTTGGAATAGCGTGGGCGACAGGTAAATTTGACCATCGGTGATCGAAATCAGGTTGGTGGGGATGTAGGCGGAGATATTTTGCGCCT
>CALBTC010000022.1 GCA_937967805.1 uncultured Anaerolineaceae bacterium | reverse complement strand
AACAGAGAAGAAAATTGTGCGCACCGACCGTAGCGCTAAGCCTTAAACTGTATAATAATGAAGTACGTAATAACAAAGCCAAATATAGAAAGACAAAAAACAAAAAATACGGCCCATACGGGCCTGTGGTTTTTGGTTTTCATATTGTTTTCTCCATTCACTTACATTACATCACTTCGTATATTACCGCCCGCCGTGCCGGCGGCTGAGAACAACCTGAGAAGGATAATGATTTTTAGCGCGAATGCGCTAATTTTATACCCAAAGTTATATCTTTCTTTTAGGCGGGGCTCATAAATGCCCCAATTTCAAGTGAGTGAGGTATGATTTGCTTTAATCGTAAGCGAACTTTTGAGAGAATTTTATGGATGATATTGCTAATAAGGCCTCGGACTCTTTCCTGGATCAGGTTTATTTGGGGCAGACAGAGTGGTACCGTTACTTTTTTGGCCTGGTTCTGATTTTGTTTTTTTGGTTTGTGCTCGGCTCCATGTTTCTGGTGGTGCCGTTATTTTGGGTAATGATTGACGGTGATCCGGAAACGGCCGTCAACATGCAAACAGGTTTCTTCACCGGGGTTGATCCCCTTTTTAACTACATCGTGCTCAGTCTGAGCTTTGCCCTGTTGATTGTGGGCGTATTTATCACGGTGAAGTTTGTGCATGGACGGCCGTTGCGCTCCATCATCACCCCGGCCAAACAGATCAACTGGCGGCGCGTGGCGCAGGGGTTTAGCGTCTGGCTGCTGCTAGTGACATTGGCCAGCGTGGTGGAATATCTCATCAATCCAGAGATTTATACCGTTGTTTTCAACCCAGGCCGCTTTTTTGTGTTTGCCCTGGCGGTGCTGCTGCTTACCCCCATGCAAACCACCGCCGAAGAGCTGCTGTTTCGCGGCTATCTGCTGCAGGCCAGCGGCCATTTGGGGCGCAACTTTTTGGTGCTGGCGCTGGTGAATGGCGTGTTGTTTATGATCCCGCATTTGGGCAACCCGGAGCTAGCCGCCAGCGCTATTTTGCTGCCGCTGTTTTACCTGAGCATCGGTGCCTTTTTTGCTTTTGTTACCCTGCGCGACAATTCGGCCGAGCTGGCCATTGGCGCTCACGCGGCCAACAATCTTTACTCGGCCCTCTTTGCCAACTACACCAACTCTGCCTTGCAAACGGAGTCCATTTTCCTCGTCACGGAGCTGGACGCTGTTTACGCGCTGAGTTCCTTATGGGTGATTGCCGCACTCTTTTACCTGATTTTACTGCGGCAGCGCACCGGACCGGCGGTTCAGCCTGGAGAACTGTTTGATGGCGGAGATTAAGCAACCGGTCGTAGCAGAAACAGCGGACCCGGCCCCTGCACCGCAGAGCTGGCTAGACCTGGCGCTCTATTTGCTGGTCGGCTTTGGCTCGTTTATTTTGCTGTCCGGGTTAATCGGGTGGCTGTTTGTGGAAATTAGCCTGGGGGCTTCGTTCCTGATCTTCTTGGCCAATTTTGTTTGTCTGGCCGGCACCACCTATCTGCTGGGTGTGCGGCGGGGGAAGATTAGCTGGCGCGGGCTGGGGCTACGGCCGTTGCGCTGGCGCTGGCAGTGGCTGCTGATTGGCACCGGGGTGGCCATCCTGCTGCTGCCGGGGCGGGCGGTGCTGGGGCTGCTGGTGCAGATGCTGGTGGAGGGCAACCTGGACAGCCTGCAAGCCCGCAGCGATCTGATCATGGGTGGGGCGCTGGAATTTTCCTGGATCGGCTTTTTCAGCACGCTTATTGGTGCCGGGATTTTGGTGCCCATTTCTGAAGAGCTGTATTTTCGCGGTCTGCTGCACACCTGGTTTTGGGGCAAAATGGAGCGCGTTTGGCTGCGCGTGTTGGCCAGCGGCGCTATCTTTGCCCTGGCCCACGCCGACAGCATCAGCGTGGTGGCCGCCAGCTTTGTCATTGGCCTGGTCAATGCCTACGCTTACGAGCGCACCCGCTCCCTCTTCATTTCCATCATCATCCACCTGACCACAAACAGTGCGGCCGTTTTGCTGCTTTATTTGTCGCTGGCCCTGCTAGAGCTTTTTCCAACGTTACAGTAGCCCAATCGTGGGACGGCCGTTCCCATTGCATCCACTTCCTGGTTGAAGAATCTGCCATACTGCAACGCGTGGCTAAAAGCCCAAACATTCTAATTGGTCTTGGAGAAAGATCAGGAGTGTTACAAATCTTCGGAATGGTTGAACCCCTAGCAATCTCTTCCCTATTGGCCTGGCTGCTGCGGCACGGCATAATAGAGGCATGAACGTAAAAATTTGCGGCCTCACCAACCTGGCCGATGCCCAAACGGCCGTCACCGCCGGCGCCGACTATCTTGGTTTTATCTTCTACCCACCCAGCAAACGCGCAATTGAGATAAACACGGCCAAAGCCGTTGTGCAAACGCTGCGTGCGGCGCCTCGCTGCCCGGTGTTGGTGGGCGTCTTTGTCAACGAAACCGGCCCGCGCATGGCCGAGATTTTAGACGAGGTTGGCCTGGACCTGGCTCAGCTCAGCGGCGAAGAGGTGCCGTTCTTGGTGGGGGATGAACGGTCGCCAATTTACGGCCGTTCCTACAAAGCGCTGCGCCCTACCAGCCTGGCCGAAGCGGAAGCGGAGGCGGAGTGGTATGCGGTGCCGGTGAACGGTAAGCAGTATTCAGTAATCAGTGAATCAATGGGTGGCGAGCAATCTCTAATCTCTAATCTCCAATCTCCTTCTTTGCTGATTGACACTTATCATCCCACGCTGCGCGGCGGTACGGGGGAGACGGGCGATTGGGCGATGAGCGCCCAACTGGCCCAGTCGATTCCCGGCTTGATGCTGGCCGGCGGTTTGAATGCCGACAATGTGGCCGAGGCGGTAAGAGTGGTACGGCCGTTTGCCGTCGATGTCGCCAGCGGTGTCGAAGCCAGCCCCGGCCAAAAAGACCCCAGCCTCGTCCGCGCCTTCATCCAAAACGCCAAGAGTGCCATTAACCATTAACCATTTACAATTTACCATTAACCATTGTGAAACGACCTATCAAAACATTATCTTCCCATATCGCCTGGTCCTGCCCCTGGTACGCCGTGCGCCAGGATGAGATCTTGCTGCCCGATGGCAGCCAGGGAGTTTACAACACGGTGACGAAGCCAACGGCCGTTTGGATTCTACCCGTAACACATCAGGATGAAATCGTCTTGTGCCGCAGCTACAGGTACACTGTTGATGACTGGTGCTGGGAGCTGCCCGCCGGTGGCGTGAAGCCGGGGCAAACGTTGGCCGAAGCGGCCTTAGAAGAACTGCATGAGGAAGTGGGCGGCACCTGCGAGGAATTGACCCATTTGGGCCAGTTTTATACTGCCAACGGCATTTGTGATGAAGTGGGTCACTACTTTTTGGCCACCGGCGTCACCCTCGCCGCGCCGGCCCACGAACCGGCCGAAGTGATTGAGGTCCACCGCAAACCCATCGACCAGGTATTGCAAATGGCCTACGCCGGCCAGATCAGCGACGCGCCCTCCGCCCTGGTTTTGCTGCAATGTGCCGAGAAACTGCGTACTCTCCAGACATAGTAAGAAGTATCCGAGAAGCAATTTTCAATTGGAATTGTCATACCCGCGCAGGCGGTAATCAATTTGCCAGCCGCGCTCCTCTGCCAGGATGGCAATGGCCCGTTCGGTCATAGCCGAGATGGTCAGCATCAGATTAACGCCGATGGAATGGGGAATGACGGAGCCGTCGCAAATGTAGAGCCCTTCGTGAACGGCCGTTCCCCCATCCCCAGAAAATACCTGCCCCTTATGGTTCACCACACCGCGCCAGGCATCCTCACCCATGGGGCAGCCGCCCAGCGGATGGGAGGTAACCATCGGCCGGTCGGCCAGCAGGCTCCACAACGGATTAGAGACAAAGGTGCCGCCGAGTACGGCCGTGCCCCGCCGTAAAAAATCATTGATCCGTTTGGCAAAAGGCTGATCGCCGATGTCGGGCCAAATAATCCGAATGCGGTCTTTTTCCAGAACAAGCCGCCCACGGCTGTCATCGTGGGTCATCACCAGCCACATGAGCGTATGGTGCACCGCACCGTGATACGGTCCCCGGAAAAAGCTGACCCATTCTCGATACTTTTCCTTCAGCTTGTCAACCAGCCCTTTATCCGTGTCCTTGCCCGATGCTGTGGCCATCACCTTGAGCCCCTTGGCCAGCGGCAGGGCCGCCGCGCTGGGGAAGGTGCCTTCCTGGATCACCAACCCCTCTTGCCAGTTGTCAACCTGCGGGCGGGTATCGATGACCCCATTGATCAGCGGTCCGACCGGTGGCTTGCTGGCCGCCTTTGGGCCGGTGCCCACGGCGTTTACCGGCACATCGTTGTTGTAGGCAAACGCGCCCACATCGCCGTTACCCGAAAAGTGATGCCCCAACTGCGGCGACAAAGCCAGCCCGGCCTGGCGCGAGCGAAACATAATCTTGGTAGACCCCAACGTGCCCGCCGCCAAAATCACCAAACCCGCTTTGATGATGCGCTCCGGCTGGGCTTTGGCGGCATCTGAATCGCCCAGAATGCGACAGTGGACGGTCCATTCTCCGTCGCTGCGCGCCAGATGATGCACTTCAATTTCGGTAAAGATGCGGGCACCGTGTTTTTTGGCATCGGGCAGGTAGTTCATGATGAGGGTGTTTTTGGCGTGGTAGTTGCAGCCGGTCATGCAGTCACCGCACAGCCGGCACGCTTTTTGCTCAATGCCCACCACGTTGGGTCCATCCTTAAAGGTGACGTTCATGGGGGCGGGATAGAAGTTGGCATTGAGGGCTGCGGCCGTTTTTTGTAACGCCTCAAATTTGGCAACAGTGGGAAAGTTGTCCGGGTACGTTGTTGTGCCCAACATCTGCTCGGCCAGCTCGTAGCCGCGCGCCAGCCGGGTGGTTACATCTTCGCGGAAGGGCTGCGGCCAGTCGGGATGCTCAAAAATGCGCGGATCGGTGCGCAGCGCCACGTTGCCATTGATAATGGAGCCGCCGCCCAAACCACATCCCACCAAAACAGTCATCTCATCGTTGACGTGGTATTCATTGAGCGCCGTTTTGCTGCCAACGCGGCCTAACGGGGTGTTCATTTGCGTTTCCTTGGCCAGCTCAAGTTCGCTGTTTGGGTAGTCGCCCGGCTGAAGCTCGCGCCCCCGCTCCAGCAGGCACACCTCCTGGCCGGCCCGCGCCAGCCGCGAGGCGGCAATGCTGCCGCCATAGCCCGAACCGATGACCACGATTTGATACCGTTTCTTAAGCTCAGATTTGGGGGATGAAAGTTGCATGTGCAAAAGCCTCCTTCTTTTCAGGTATGACAGTTGTTGCTTGTGAAGCGAACCAGGCCGCTCGGGGCATTAGATAGATGATTGTTGTTGGCTGCGCAAGGTTTACTTGGTGACTCATTATATGCTATCCCAATTTAATTTACTTCTTTTGGCAAAATTCCTTTTGGTGCAAATTCTTTTTCAATGGTTAGCCAACAACTCATTTTATGTTAGAATGATCCGCACAATCGCTGCCTGGGCATCTTTGCACACAGCATCCACATTGACCAAAAACGAGGTGCAACATGAAATCAGACCCATCGCCAACTCCAACCAATTGGGCGGCTGAGCTGCGCGATCTGGTCAACCGGTCCTTTGATACCAACGAAATGCACGAATTAGCCTTTGATTTCAATCTGGATTATGATGATTTGCCGGGGCGAGGAAAGTCGGGGAAAGTGGTTGAGCTGCTGCAAATTTTGGCCAGACAGCAGCGCATTCCCGAGTTTGTTGAGCGCTGCCAGGCGCTGCGCCCCCGAGAAGATTGGCAGCCCCTGCTGGAGGCAGCCAGAATTGAACCGTTGAGTTTTCATGTGGATTATAGTGAGGCGGAAACGGCCGTTCCCACCCCCACCACCTCATCTCTGTTACAAAACAAAAACCTGCTCATTGGACTGGCCGCCCTGGTGCTCATTGTGGTGGTTGTGCTCGTGGTTATGAACTTGCGTGAGACCGGCGGCGCCTTTGACAACGATGAGGGATTGGCTATTAAGCTGGCCACGCTGGTGGAAAACCCCGAGCCGCAAACCGACCTTTTTTTTGAAGAAGGGCTGCCCGGCTGGCGCGTGACTTCTTCAAATGCGGTTGTTTCCGATGAAACGGTAACAATCGGGCCGCAATCGGTGTTGGTGCGGGATAAAACGTTTGCTCCGGGTCAGGGCATTTTAATTGACTTTGAGATGTCGGAGGTGAGCAGCAGCAACTCTATTGTCACTTTCTCCCTGCAAAATGCAGCCAATTCGGACGACGCGACGCGCGTCATTACGCTGCAGGCGCTGCGGCAGCCAGAAAGCGAATCGCTGGAAAATGGCGAAGCAACGGCCGCCGACCAGTTTGCCCGGAACACAACGCTCTCTCCAGATGAATCTTATACCGCGGTTATGGGGCTTGATGGCAACGGCCGTTTCCTGGCTTCCATCTTTGGCTTTAGCAGCGGCGTGGAGGAAGACGCCAATTTTGTGCACGTAGAGCCAGAAGCGTGGGCCAATGAGACCTGGTGGTTCCACATCGAAACGAGCAACGAGGGCAGCGTGACTTTGCTGGGTGGTTGGGATTTTGGCTTTGACGCAATCAAATAACAATTTGCTCCCTCTTAACTCTTTGTGTTCTTAGCGTCAAAAAATTCTATTGTTCGATCTACGGCATTTTCACCCTTTGCCCTGTACGGCCGTTTACAAAACGTTTACACCACAATTCATGCCCCTTGCTATAATCTGCCTCGAAAAAAATAAAGAGGACAATTTCATGATGCAATCTACAACCGTTCCCGACGAGCGCGGCAAATTTGGCCCGTACGGCGGCCAGTTTGTGCCGGAAACGCTCATGCCTGCCCTGGATGAACTGATTCACGTCTACGATGAAGTGCGCCAGGACGAGGCGTTTATGTCCGAATTTAACCATTTATTGAAGAGCTATGTGGGACGGCCGTCGCCCATCACCCACGCCAAGCGGCTCAGCGCCAGCCTGGGCGGTGCCCAAATTTACTTCAAGCGGGAAGATTTAAACCATACCGGGGCGCACAAAATCAACAACGCCCTGGGGCAGGCGCTGCTGGCGCAACGGATGGGCAAAACCCGCATCGTGGCCGAGACGGGGGCGGGGCAGCATGGCGTGGGCACGGCGACCGCCTGTGCGCTGCTGGGGCTGGAATGCATCGTCTACATGGGCAGCGTGGATATTGCCCGGCAGCAGCCCAACGTCTACCGCATGAAGCTGCTCGGCGCCGAAGTGCGCGCCGTGGAAAGCGGCAGCAAAACGCTCAAGGATGCCATTAACGAAGCGATTCGCGACTGGGTGACCCATGTGGAGACAACCCATTACCTGCTTGGCTCGGTTTTGGGACCGCACCCATACCCGATGATGGTGCGCGACTTCCAAAGCGTGATTGGCCACGAAGCGCGGCAGCAGATGTTGGACGAAGTCGGTAAATTGCCCGACACGATCATTGCCTGCGTCGGCGGCGGCAGCAACGCGATGGGCATCTTCCACGCCTTCCGCAATGATGAGGACGTGGTGTTGATTGGCGTGGAGGCGGGTGGGGAGAGCATTGCCAGCGGCAAGCACGCGGCTCGTTTTGCCGACATGAACATTGCCCGCGTGGGTGTGCTGCACGGCACCAAAAGCTACGTGATGCAAACGGCCGATGGCCAGATCATGGAAACACACAGCATTAGCGCCGGGCTGGATTATCCCAGCGTGGGGCCGGAACACGCCCTGCTGCGCGACCAGGAGCGGGCGGGCTACACTTACGCCACCGATGAAGAAGCCCTGGTAGCATTCCAAACGTTATGTAAAACTGAGGGCATTATCCCCGCGCTGGAATCCAGCCACGCCGTAGCTGAAGCGATCAAGCAGGCGCCCAAAATGCGGTCGGATCAAATTATTTTGGTTAATTTAAGCGGGCGGGGAGATAAAGACCTCAACACGGTGATGTCTGCCCTGGATTTGTAAAAATCCAAGATTGGTCCAATCTCGCAGATTGGACCAATCTGAACATTCGTGGGAGTATCAGAATGAAAAAAGTGCTTGTTTTGTGTACCGGCAACTCGTGCCGCAGCCAGATGGCGGAGGGGTTGATCAACGCCCGCTTAAGCGACCAATATGTGGCCTATTCCGCAGGCACGCAGCCCAGCGGCTATGTGCATCCAAAGGCGATTGCCGTCATGGGCGAGCTGGGCATTGACCTGAGCCGGAACGAATCTAAGTCAACAGAGTTGTTCAAGGGGCAATATTTTGACCACGTGATTACCGTTTGCGATTCGGCCAAAGAAACGTGCCCGGTCTGGCTGGAGAAGGCGGGGCAAAAAACGCACATCGGTTTTTATGATCCGGCCGAAGCCACCGGGACCGATGAAGAAGTAACGGCCGTTTTCCGCCAAATCCGTGATGAGATAGCCGATCAAATTTTAAGTTTCCTGCAAACGTAACGACTGCCTCACACCCGCTTTCATCATTTGTCCGACGACGAGATGGTGAAACGGCCGTATCACATTAAAGTACACCGGGCCCGTCCAACGGTTGTAATGGACAATCGTCAGCACGTGAAAGCGGTTTGGCTGGCCTGGCTCCACAATGACACCCAAATGAGCCGTCAGGTGGGATTCAGTGATCCCGGCAAACCAGTATTTGTCTTCCTTTGCCATTTTTACCGAGAAAAAGGCCGCTGGTTCTCCCGTGACAAATGAGACATCTTCCGGTTGCATTGTCAGCTCCTGGGGCAGGCCTTCTTGCTTCATTCCCAACAGCCGCACAAAAAACCAGCGCACGCCATACAGAAATTTGACCCAGCCAGGACTGTAAGAAATCATGCCGGCAATAAATTCCCGCAGCGACACATCACCGCTGACAGTTTTTATGTCAATGTGATCGGCCGTTTCCATTAGGTTGGGAAGGTGGGGAACGGCCGTAAACAACGCTTCATTTTTCATCGATCTGCTCCGTCAATCGTTGGTCAGGTTTTAAAAACTGACCAACCAAAATTCAGGCGAAAAGTAGCCACAGAGGGCACAGAACAAAAAGAGAAAATCTCTTAATCCTCTGTGCTCTCTGTGGCAAAAATTCAATAAACCGGGCCACGACCGCCCAGCCGCTCAACGTGAACCGGATCGTAGCAGTCGCCGAACTTGGTTTTGGGCATTTCTGCCTTTTTGGCCATCAAATCCTCGTACTCGTCATCGTCCACCATCGCCACGATACGGGCAATGCTGGCTTCGCCATCGACAAAGCGCCAGGGGAAGCAGCCTACCTGCACCCGGCGATTCACCAGCAAATCAATGTCGCCGCCGACACATTCGGCATGGATGATGCCCTTGTCAAACATCCACAAATGCATCATCTGGTACATATCTTTGGTAAAGTACTCTGCCAGCGGCTTGCCGTACTTTTTCTGGAAATGGGCGTCGGCGTCTTCCGCCTGGGCCGGCATCCAGTCGCGGATCTTGGTATTCATCGGATGGTCGGCGCTGCCGCAGTCCACGCCAATCCACTTGATCTTCTTGTCGATGCACCATTGGGCAAAACGGGCATCCGGGCCGGGATGCATCACCATGTAGCGCACCTCGTTGCCGTAAGGTTGGTCCCAGCCGAAATGATGGTAGCCGGTGTGGATGATGAGAATGTCGCCTTCGCGTACCTCGACGCGTTCTTCAATCATGGCTGGCGTGTACACATCGTAATCGCCACACACGTCGCTTAAATCGACAATGGCCGCATCGCCGGCCAGGAAGTCAAAGTTGAGTTGGGCAATATCTTTGCCGGGGGTATAAAAGTGAATTTCGCCATCCAGGTGTGTACCGACGTGGTTGCTGTGCGTGACGACTTGTCCGTTGGCTCCATTTGGGGCCAGCCGCTTGAAATATTTTACCTGGAGAGGTTCATACGTGGGCCAGGGGGGGGTGCCAATGCCCAGGGGAATGGTTAGATCAATAAATTTCATGAGTTTCCTCCTTTTTGAATGGGACGCTGATTTGCCTGATTATCCTGATTAAGAAGAGCAGGTAAATCAATGTTCTATATTTTTCCTGTTAAAACATATTGAGAAAACGGGAGGCAATGCCGAGCAATACCAGGTAGCGCAGCGTTTTGCCAAAGAGCACCCAAAAGCTGAAGACGCCAAAATGCATGTTGAGGGCACCGGCAACGGCCGTTAACGGATCGCCAATAAATGGAACCCAGGAAAAAAAGAGGGCCACCGGCCCCCACCGGTTATAAAAGCGTTCTGCCCGGTCCCAGGTCTTGGGATCAATCTTCACATAGCGGCCCAGCACAAAATCCGTGCCCTTTTTGCCGATCAAGTAATTAACCACAGAACCTGAGTAGCTCCCAAGCGTCGCCACAACGATCACGCCCCAAACATTGTAGCCCAGCGGCGGCATTCCCACCACAAACACCTCAGACGCCAGCGGCAGCAGCGAAGCAGACAAAAAGCTGATGAGAAACAGCCCAAAGTAGCCCAGGCTGAAGATGAAGTCGGTCATAAAGTCTCAAACAGGTGATCGGACCAGAGAACAAAAAAGCCACAGAGTTCACAGAGAATTGAAAGAAAAGCTCTGAGTTCTCTGTGGCCAATTAATTTAGGTGAAACGACGGCCGAAAACGGCCGTAATCTTGCCCACCTCTTCCACAAAATGGGGCAGGGCCGTCAGCGGCAGCGATTGCTGGCCGTCGGAAAGGGCATTGGCCGGATCGGGATGAAATTCGACCAGCAGGCCATCGGCTCCGGCAGCAACGGCGGCACGCGCCGCGGGCAGCACCAGGTCGGCCCGTCCGGTGGCATGGCTGGGATCGGCAATGATGGGATACGGGCTGAGCTGCTTGACCAGGGCAATGCCATTTGTGTCCAGCGTGTTGCGCGTGGCCGTCTCAAACGTGCGAATGCCGCGCTCGCACAGCATGATGTTTGTGTTGCCCCGGCTGCTAATGTGCTCGGCCGCTTTGAGCCACTCGTCGATGGTTGACATAAAACCACGCTTTAGCAGCACCGGCTTTTCCAGTTCACCCACAGCCCAAAGTAGAGGATAATGCTGCATGTTGCGGCTGCCTAGCTGAATGATGTCGGCATAGCGAGCAACCAACGGCACATGTTCCACGGCCAATGCCTCGGTGATGACCAGCAGGCCAAACTCATCGGCCACGTCACGCAAAATTTCCAGCCCTTCTTGACCAAGCCCCTGGAAGCTGTCTGGCGAGGTGCGCGGTTTGAAGGCTCCGCCGCGCAATACGCGGCCGCCTACCAGAGCCACCGCTTCGGCCGCAGCGCGCGTCTGGGCATAGCTTTCAACCGAGCAAGGACCGGCCATCAGCACCACATTGGTGCTACCTACAGCAAAATCAGACGTAATGGGCACCAATTTGGTGAGTGGCGTAGTTACCGATTTGGGCGAAGTTGTTTGAGTTTTCGATAGGATACTCACAATTGTCCTTGTTATTTAATCTTTAAAAGCTGATTGGTCTCTCAGAATTTGGCTGATTATCTAACAATTTTTTCGGAGCGCCAATCAGGAAGTAACAAAACTTTCAAAATATTTTGAACGAATTATACCTAATTTTAGCTGGCTGCGTCAATTTTCACAACGGCCGTTAATCAACTGTAATTTATGCGAGCAAAACTGGTTAATATTGAGTTGACAAAAACGAGTGGTTCAGTCTTTAATACCGTTGTTGTATGAAAGAAATAGGTAGCTAGTGATTTTACATAATTATGCAAGACGGCCGTTTGTCATTTTGCAATAATGGAGGATTTTCAATGAGTCGGAATACAAAAATTGTTCTTGGTATTATTGGCGGGATTTTGGCCATTTGCTGTCTGATTGCCATCGTAGCGGCTGTGGCCTTGCCGCGTATGTTCCAAAATTTTGCCGAAAGCGTCGACGACCCCGCTGAAGCGGCCGAAGTGGCCGGAGCCATTGTAGATTATGATCTTCCTGCCGGCTATGATGAGCAGGGCGCGATGAATTTGCTAGGGTTTCGCATGGCGTTCATTACCGGACCCAGTGAGGAGTCGATGATCATGCTGGCTGAGTTTCCGGCTGCATTGTCCGGGGATGAAGAGCAGATGCAGCAGCAAATGCGTGACGCCTTTGCCAACCAGACCGGGACCGGACAAAATCTAAATCTGGAATTTGTTGGTAGCGAGGATGTTACCATCAACGGCGCGGAAGCTACCCTGGGTACCTACGAGGGGACCGATGGTCAAGGGAACAACATACGCCAAATTGTGGGTGTGTTTGAAGCCAAAAGTGGCAGCCCCGGCATGTTGATGATCTTCGGGGACCTGGACAACTGGGATGAAGGTGGGATTAGCCGTTTCATCGATTCGCTGGAGTAAATCCCCAAATTCATCCTATTTCCCCGGAAACTACGATTTGGATCGGTTGCCCTTCAAAATGTTTCCGGGGAAATTATCGTAGTTCACCGTTTGCTGCCCCAGCTATCCCAGGATGTGACCTCAACGGCAGGTACTCTTTTGGCAGGCTTAAAATCCTCCCCGATGAAATAAGCCACCGGCAGCAAAGCCGCCTGGGTGATGTGGCTGGGTATGTCCAAAATCTCTGCAATTTCATTCTCGTAGCGCAGATGCAGCGTGGTCCAGGATGTGCCCAACCCCCGGGCCCGCAGAGCCAGCATGAAGGACCAGGCTGCCGGTAAGATGGAACCGTAGAGCCCAGCCTGGGCCATTGGCCCCAATGTTTCTACACGTCCGTGGATGCAGGGAATCACCAACACCGGGACTTTGTGCATGTTTTGCGCCAGGTAAACGGCCGATTTCACCACCCGATTCTGCTGTTCCGGATCGCGTTTCCGATTGCCGCGCCTCTCCGGCTGCTCCCGGTCGGAGCGAGCATAGATGAAAAATGACTGCTTGTACAGTTCGCCGACCTGCGCCCTTTTTTCTGCATCGGTGACAACCAAAAAGTGCCAGCCCTGGGCATTGCTGCCGGTAGGTGCCTGAATGGCAATCTGCAAACATTCCTCAATGATTTCAGGCGGCACCGGACGGTCCAGATCAAGCCTTTTGCGAACGGAGCGAGTGGTGGTTAGCAACTTATCGACGGAAGCAAGGTCCATGTGATTTCTCCTACAGTTGATGGTATGGTTGGTGTGAACTCAAATCTTATTGTGGCACATCAGGCGCATACGGCAACTTTATGATGGATTATTTTAAGCGGTACCGGGATTTAATTGAGGATTGGGAAGATTTTGTGGCGGCGGTGCAACGGCCGTTACCCACCACCATCTGGGCCAATCCCCTGAAAATTACGCCAGACAAACTACAAACTCTGATGGCCGAAGGGGGTGTGGAACTGACGCCAATTCCCTGGTATCCCGGCGCGTTCCGCCTGCCCGATGAGGTGATGCCCGGTCTGCGCTGGGAATATCTGGCCGGACTGTACCAGGTGCAGGAAGAAGCCGCCCTGCTGCCGGCGCTGCTGCTCAACCCGCAGCCGGGGGAGCGGGTGCTGGACCTGTGCGCCGCGCCCGGTAACAAAACGGCTCAAATGGGGACAATGATGCAAAACCAGGGCACGCTAATCGCCAATGATCGGAGCAACGGCCGTATGCGCGCCGCCCGCCACGCCCTTAACCGCATTGGTCTGGCCAACGTCACCACCATGACCCACGACGGCGGCAATCTGCCGGCCGAGATTGGGCTGTTCGACAAAATTATGGTCGATGTGCCCTGCTCCTGCGAAGGCACCTGCCGCAAAGACCCCAGCGTCCTGGAACCTTCGTCGGTGGGTGCGTCGCAAAAGCTGGCCCGCATCCAAACGGCGCTGCTGCGCAAGGCGGTGCAGCTCTGCCGCCCCGGCGGACGCATCGTTTACGCCACCTGCACCTTCGCCCCGGAAGAAAACGAGCTGGTCGTCAATACCATCCTGCGCGAAGCAGGCGACAGTCTCCGCCTGTACCCCAGCAACGTGCCAGGTTTGGTCGCTTCGCCCGGCCTCACTGAATGGCAAAGCCAGCGGCTGCACCCCGACCTGCGCCACGCCGGCCGCATCTGGCCGCAGCAAAATGATACCGGCGGATTTTTTGTGGCGGTGTTGGAATTGACCGCAGGGGCGCAGAGGCCGCAGAGAGAGGATGACATTTCTCTGCGTTCTCCGCGCCTCCGCGTTGAAAAAATGATCGAAACGGAGCCGTGGCTGGGGATTGTGACGGAGCGGTTTGGCATCGACCCGGCGGTGTTTGATGATTTTGATATTGTGCGCTGGAGTAAGCGCGGGGTGTATTTGGTGAGCCGGGACCAGCAGCTGCCGCTTCAACCCCGTCTGGATTCCCCCGGCCTCTTTTTTATGCGAGACAGCGGCCGTTACCCCAAAATGACAACGGCCGCTACCATGCTGCTGGGCCAACACGCCACCCGCAACCGCATCGAGCTAACCACGATCCAGGCCCAGGCCTACCTCCAGCGTCAAACCATCACCCCCAGCGCTGCCCAAACTGCAAACTGCACAGATACCGGCTACGTTGTCGTGTGCAACCGGGGTTATTCGCTGGGGCTGGGCATCTTCCACGCCAAATCTAACCAGGTAGAAAGCCACTTCCCCAAAGCCTGGACCCGTGACGAAGTACAGCTTTAACTTTGTTATTTCAGTAAAATCCACCCCCTTTTGTACCAATTTGCATCCTTTGTAAACAATTGCCGTTACTCTTAGTAGAAACGTTGATCAACAACCGAAAAAAATCTATGGATAAACATGAAGTGGAAAACGATTTAAGACTGGTAGAACAGGCCCAATCCGGCGATGTGGAAGCGGTGGGATCGTTGTTTGATAAACATTATCGTTCCATGTTCCGCTACTTTTATGCCCGGGTGGGGCAGCGCCAGCAGGCCGAAGATTTGGCCGGTGAGCTGTTTACGCGGATGGTGCACCATCTGCCGTCCTTTCAGCCAACCGGGGTGCCGTTTCGCGCCTGGCTGTTTCGCATCGCCTACAACCTGACGATGGATCATTTTCGCGTAGCCAATGGCAAAGAGCTGGCTCCGCTGGAACAGGCCAGGACCGTAGCCCAGCCGGAGCAAAGTCCGGTGCGGCAGGTGGAACAGCAGATGACCAGTGAAACGCTGCTGGAAACGCTAGAAACGCTGGTGCCGGACCAGCGGCAGGTGATCATCTTGCGTTTTTTAGTGGGCCTATCGCTGCAAGAAACGGCCGATGTCATGGAACGCACGCTTTCGGCCGTCAAAGCCATGCAGCACCGCGGCCTGAAAACAATGCGGGCCACACTTGCACAGGTTGAACTATGAGTTTTTTATCCGCAGATTGCGCAGGCTTGTGGTGAGCTGCTCAATGCAATTGAGTGAGCCGAACCATTTCACAGATTGAAGATTAGAATCATTACTTGATTGGTATGGGATGCAAACGATGAACGATTACGATGAGCTACTACAAGAACGATTGGCGCGGTTGGAGGCGGGGGAGCCGTTGACCACCGCTGGGGCGGATTTGCCGGATGAAACGGCCGTAACCCTCAACCTCGCTGCTGAATTAAAAGAACTGGAATTGCCGGAACCGGAGGAAACGGCCGTCACCCATCACAGAGCGGCCGTTTTGCGGGCGGCGCAGGCACAGCTCTCATCCGCAGAGGCGGCGAACGAGCCCGCTGAAGGCAGGTTTGCCGCTTTCGCCGCCTTTGTGGATTGGTGGCGCAGCCATCGGGCCGTAGCGATCGGAGCGACGGCTTTTGCTGCCGTTTTACTGGTCATCTTTGGCTTTGCCTATGGTTGGTTCGAGCGCGGCGCGGACAACAGCGCCACGGTCCTGGATCGGGATGCGGATCAACCGGCACAAGAGAGTGAAGCCGAAGGTCCTTCCCTGTTGGACCGGCTGTTTGGTGAGAATGAAGAGGTAGCCGATGCGCCGGCAGATGCGGCCCCGCCTGTAGCCAGTGGCGAAACAGTTACAGGCGAGGCGGCCGAGGTGGCTGTCGTGCCGGAAGACGATCCGGGCTTTGCGCTTTATTTGCCCAATATAACGGCTCCTTTGCAAACGGGTCCGCAAACGGCCGTTCTCGGCGATCTGCAAGGCGTCGTTTCCGTGCAAAAACCGGATGGCAATTGGGAACAGGTCAGCACCCTTAGCAGCGTGGCCGCCGGAACCCGAGTGCGCACCGGCGCGCTGTCCAAAGCCAGCCTCACCTTTTTTGACGGCAGCGTGGCCAGGCTGGGGCCGGACAGCGAAATTTCTATCGATACGCTAAACGCGCTGCGCCCAGAAGAAGGGTTTCGCACAGTTGTTTTGACCCAATGGCAGGGCACCAGCACCCACGACGTTGAGTTCCGCAACGACAGCGGTTCGCAATACGAAGTGAAATCGCCAACCGGCACGGGCATTGCCCGCGGCACCATCTTTGAAGTGGTTGTGCTGCCTGATCTCAGCAGCCGCTACACCGTGCTGGAGGGCCGCGTCGATGTCACCAGCATCAATATCACAGTAGTGGTAATGGCCGGCCAGCTCAGCACCATTGTGGCCGATGAACCACCCGCCGATCCTGTCTTTCAGGTGAGCGGCGAAGGGGAAGTGACGGAAATTGGCGAAACCTGGACCATTGGCGGGCAGACGTTTGCCACCGACGACCAAACGGTCATTGTGGGCAATCCGCAGGTGGGCGACTGGGTGATGGTACAGGGACACCTGCTGCCGGACGGCACCAAAGTGGCGGACCAGATTGTGCTGGTGCGCGAGGTGTCGCAGAATTTGTTTACGCTGACGGCCGTTGTCACCGAAATAGGCGCTGAGCAGTGGCTGTTGGGCGATCTGGTTATCCTGCTGGATGGGGAAACGGCCGTTGATCCTGACATCGAAACCGGTGATTGGGTGCGCGTCAGCGGCGTGGTGCAGGCAGATGGTAGCCTGCTGGCGCGACGCATTCAAAAACAGGCAGCGGAAGGTGCTCCGTTTGAGTTTACCGGCGTGGTGCAAACCATCGGCGATGAAAGCTGGCAAATTTCCGGGATTGCAGTGGTGGTGGACGACCGTACCGAAATCAAAGACGATCTGGAAGTGGGCGATGTGGCCAAAGTAGAAGGTCAAATCACTCCGGATGGCGCCTGGCTGGCCCGCGAAATCAAAGCCGCAGATGACGACGATGACGATGATAACGACTTTGAGTTCATCGGGCTGGTCGAAACGACAGATCCCTGGATGGTCGCCGGCATTGCGCTGGCAACGGATGAATGGACGGAGATTGATTCGGCCGTTGAACCCGGCAGTCTGGTTAAAGTAGAAGGCATTATCTTGCCCGACGGCACCTGGCTGGCTGAGGAAATCAAGCTGCTGGACGACGACAATGACGATGAGATCATTCTGCGCTTTACGGGCATTCTTGAGAGCATTGATCCCTGGATGGTCAACGGCATCACGCTGCTGCTGACGGATGAGTCACGCCTGGACGATGATCTCGAAGTGGGTATGTTGGTACAGGTGGCGGCGCGTCTGGCCGACGATGGCAGTTGGGAGATTGTGTGGATACGGCCGTTGCTGCCCCCAACAACCGGCTGCTTCACCGTGCACACGCGCATTACCACCATCAACGGCAGCCAAATTGTGCTGGCCAACTGGCCAACGCTCACTCTGGATGACGATATTGAAGTAGATGGCAACCTGGTTCCCAACAGCACCATTGCCATCAACATTTGCCTGGGCGACGATGACACAATCGTTGTTGTGAACATCATCGTGATTCAAGTCATCATCAATACCACGCCAGGTCCAGGTGATGACGGTGGTCCTGGCCATGATGATGACGACGACGGTGATGCCGGCGGCGGACAGGTCACGATTTGTCATATTCCGCCGGGAAATCCCGACAACCGCCACACCATCACGGTGAGCAGATCCGCCTGGGAAAATGCACACAAGGGTCATGGCGATACGCTTGGTCCATGCAGCCAGGGCGGTGTTGGTGACGACGATGATGATGATGATGATGACGATGATGATTTCTGGCCAGTGGCAGAATAAGGGCACAGAAATGCGCTGCGGAATTGGCGAATGGGCTTAAAGTAACCGTTC
>CALBTC010000021.1 GCA_937967805.1 uncultured Anaerolineaceae bacterium | reverse complement strand
GTCTTCTTTATCTTCTTCTAGGTGGGCCCTGGCTGGCAGATCACCCGCATCTTCATTGTCGTCCATGAACCAATCCGACTCAACGGTTTGGGCTGGTGCTTCTGTTTCTGCGGCCGTATCTTCTAAATCCAGCGGTTGGAAATCTGCATCATCGTCATCGCCGCGCAAATCGGCCAGCCATTCGGCGTTGAGTTCACCGGTAGAAATGTTCAGTTCATCTTTGGCTTTATCTTGCGAGAACCAGTCTGTCTCGCTATCTGCCTGGCTGGGAACGGCCGTTTCCCCTTCTTCCGTCTCACAAATGTAGGACAGCCAATCATAACTGTGAATACCGCTTTCCGGATCCAGCACAACCCCATCTAGAGAATCCTCATCCGGCTGATCAAACTGCACCTCGCCCACCCAATCATCCGTAGGAGCAGCCGGCTCGGTGGGCATCGCCATACCGGTTTCTAAAAATTCAAGCGTGGCCTGCTCCGGTAAAGCAAAAGCTCCCTCTGTGGCAAACGCCTTTCCGGCAATTGTTTCTTTATCCAATGAATGTCTGGTTTGTTGGGTTAAGCCTTGCAACCGTTGCAAATATTTTTGAGCTTCCGGAATACGCCCGGTTTGCAGCCAAATTTCAGACAAGATAGCATTCAAGACAATACAGTTGGGCAGTTCACTCAAAACATTCAGGCAAACTTCTTCAGCGTCAATACGCTGATCATCGCGCCAATACGCCTCAGCCAGCAGCACCTGCAAATCCATCCGGCTGGGGTCTCCCGCCAGGATGCGTCGCAGTTCAGAAATCGCCTGCTGGTAAAGTTCCCCCTGCATATAAAGACGGGCCAGGGCACCCGGTGTCAGCGGGATAATGCCTGGGCGTGCATCGGCCTGATCGGCATACAGCTGGCGCAGTTCACCCTGAATAGCCACATTGTATGGCTGAATTTCATAGGCCCGCTCCAAATGCCACAGGGCCTGATCGTATTGCTGCTCTTCCTTATAGATAATAGAAAGCCCTACATGGCTAATAAAATCATTGGGATCGGCACTTAAAATGCGCAGGAATAAATCACTGGCGGCATCATACTCCTGTTGTTCCAACAGGGCTTTGCCCATAACGCGATAGGTATCAATGTGGCGGGGATAATTATGCAAGATGTGCCGACAATGTTCAATTGCTTCAACCAGGCGGTTATCGTCAATTAGTTTGTCGACCTGCTCGACGTAGTCGTGTAAAAGAATAGATGTCACGGTCTTGCCTCAATAACCTGATGTCGTTTACATAAATATTATGCAAAGTTTCATCTAATAAATCAAGTGATGGCGCTTGAGCCGGCGCAAAAGCTGACTAATATCCTGTTCGCCGTTGGGCATACTGCCCAGAGGGTCTTCAATTTTGTCCTGACCGGTGAGGGCGTAGAAGGTATTGAGAATACCGAAGGAAAGGGCTTGAACCTGATAACCACCTTCCAACACAAAAAGGATACGGCCGTTGGCCAACTCCTCCGCCAGCTTAACCAAAACTCGCGACATTTCAGCATATCCCGTCAGGCTCAAGCCAGACATCGACAAGGGGTCTTGCCAATGAGCATCGTAGCCGGCAGAAACGATAATGAGCTCCGGTTTAAACTGTTGGGCCAGCGGCTTAACTAGCTCTTGCAGAATACGGCCGTAACCCGCATCTCCCACTTCAGGCATCAACGGCACGTTTACCGTGTAGCCATGGCCAAAACCGTTGCCCAACTCTTGATGATGGCCCGTTCCCGGATAAAACATCCGGGGAATAAATAAATGAGTGGAAATAAACATTACCGAATCATCATTATAAAAGATGTCTTGTGTGCCATTGCCATGATGCACATCAAAATCCACAATGAGGATGCGCTTGACCCCATACGCCACCTGCGCCTGCCGGGCTGCCGCCGCCACATTATTAAACAAACAAAACCCACTAACGCGATTGTGTTCCGCATGGTGGCCCGGCGGTCGCACCAGGGCAAATCCATTTTGCGCTTCACCCTTCATAATATGATCTACCACAGCGATTGTTGAGCCGGCCGCCAACCGCGCCAGATCATAGCTTTCTGGGGTGACGTATGTGTCGCCTAAATCGAGCACTCCCCCGCCGGTTGTCGACGCTTCACGAATACGCTCGATAAGCGCCGGAGCGTGAACGCGACGTAACTGCTCAATGGTTGCCGGTCTTGGCTCCAGCATATCAATATCGGCTAAAATTCCGGCCTCCTCCAGGAAGGGTAATATTTGACTAATGCGTCCCTGATTTTCAGGATGACCAGCTTTGGTATGGGCAGCGGCGGGGACGTAGACGGCGGCAGTTGTCATAATGACTCCAATCTAATATTCGGTAACTCGTTTCGTAATTATAACGCAGATGGCATTGAATGCGGGGAAGCAAAAAGGTACGGCGGGAAACGGCCGTACCTCTTGAGGAAGACCCGAAGGGTTTGGTATCTCAAATACAAGCCTGTTCGAGATTAAACCCTTCGGGTCTGCTGTTTAGATGCAAAACTGTTTAGCCACCAAACCATAAAGAGATTAACCCGACGCCGTCACCAAAAAAGGTAACCAGTCCGGCAAAAACAACCGAAGCCATCGACATCAGCTTAATCAAAATATTCAGCGAAGGACCAGATGTATCCTTAAACGGATCGCCAACGGTGTCGCCGATAACCGCTCCTTTGTGCGCCTCGGACCCTTTACCACCGTGATGCCCTTCTTCGATATATTTCTTGGCATTGTCCCAGGCACCACCGGCATTGGCCATCATGATAGCCAGGGCAAAACCTGCGGTTAGCGTCCCGCCCAGCAAGCCCAACACGCCGGCCACACCAAACAGAACACCCACAGCCACCGGCACAATCAAAGCCAAAACAGAGGGAGCAATCATCTCCTTTTGGGCAGCAGCGGTGCTGATTTCCACGCAGCGCGCATAGTCGGGGCGATCCGTTCCTTCCAAAATACCGGGACTTTCCCGAAACTGCCGGCGAACTTCTTCCACCATGCCGCCGGCGGCGCGGCCTACGGCCCGCATCGTCATGGCAGCAAAGTAAAATGCCGTGGTAGCCCCCACAAAAATGCCGATCAACACGGCCGGATTCAGCATGGTGACGTTGTAAAACTCCATGAAGTCTTGCATATTCCAGATTTCTACGGCACGGCCGTTAACCATCAGCGCCTCACCCCCGCCATGCAGCGTCAGGGAAAGGCGAATCTCTTCCAGGTAAGCAGAAAGCAGTGCCAGCGAGGTCAATGCCGCCGAACCGATGGCAAAACCCTTGCCCATTGCGGCCGTTGTGTTACCCACTGCATCCAGCTGGTCAGTCTTCTCGCGCACGGCCGGTTCCAGCCCCGACATTTCGGCATTACCACCGGCATTGTCGGCGATGGGACCGTAAGCATCTGTCGCCAGCGTAAAACCCAGCGTAGAAAGCATACCGACGGCGGCAATACCAACGCCATACAAACCCATCGAAATATTTTCGACACCACCCATGGAGTAAAAACTAACGGCAATCCCAATCACAATGGCTAAAACCGGAATTCCGGCAGACTCCATACCCACAGCCAACCCTTCAATGAGCAGTGTCGCCGGACTGGTTCCAGCCTGCCCGGCAATCCCACGGGTCGGTTTATAAGCATGGGAAGTGTAATATTCTGTGGCTTTACCCACTACAATACCCACAATCAGGCCCACCAGAATAGAAATCCAAACCTGGATGGCATTGGGCAGATCAAGAATCAGCACAACCGGCAGCGATAAAATAGCAATACCAATTGAGCTGCCATACAAACCGCGGCTAAGGGCGTTGATTAGCTGTCCCTGGGATGCACCCTCATTGGCCCGCACTAGATAAACCCCTAAAATGGAGAGCACCACGCCGATAGCGGCAAGCACAATCGGTGCTGCGATGTAACGCAGCTGCAAATCCATCTGCTGCAAAACGGTTGGCGTCTGGCCATCAAACAAAGCGGCGCCACCAACCACCACAGCGGCTACACCCAAAGCAGAGGTTGCCAAAATAGAACCGGCATATGATTCGTACAGGTCGGCACCCATACCGGCCACATCACCCACGTTGTCGCCCACGTTATCGGCAATAGTTGCCGGGTTGCGCGGATCGTCTTCAGGGATACCGGCTTCTACCTTGCCTACCAGGTCAGCTCCCACATCGGCGGCCTTGGTAAAAATACCGCCACCCACACGGGCAAAGAGCGCCTGGGTAGAGGCACCCATGCCAAAGCTCAGCATGGTTGCGGTGATTTGCGGCAGTGGATTTGCTGCTTCACTAATAAAATCAGCTATAGGGATAAAATAAAGCACCAGGAACCATACGGTAATGTCCAACAGGGCAAAACCAACAACCACGAGACCCATGACGGCACCGGCACGCAGGGCAATCTGCAAGCCACTGTTCAGGCTGCTTCTGGCGGCGTTGGCCGCCCGTGCCGAGGCGTTGGTGGCAGTTTTCATACCAAAAAAGCCGCACAACCCAGAGAAGAAGCCCCCGGTTAAAAAGGCCACAGGCACAATTGGGTTCTGCAATTCCAAAACCGCCATGAGAATAAAAATGAGAAACAAGCCGCCAAATACAAGTCCAACGACTCTATATTGCCGGCGCAAATAGGCCATGGCTCCTTCGCGCACTGCCTGGGCAATCTCAATCATTTTAGGCGTGCCTTCACTTTCTTTCATCACTTGCCGATAAAAGTACCAGGCGTACCCCAAAGCCAGAACGGCCCCAATTGGCCCAAGCCACCAAATTAAAGGCAAACTGGCTCGTTCAGTTGCTGCTTGTGCAAGGAAAAATGCGTGTTGCATGAATTGTCTACTGCCTCCTCTTTTCTTTTTGTTGAATCAGTCCGTCTGGACAAATAAAAAGCGGGGTCGTGTTTTGTCAAACAAGTTTGACAAAAATGACGCTGAAGCAAATGACCATCTTCGCTAATCGGTAATGGAAGTTCGCTTCAGCACTGGACCCGCTTTTCTATGTTGGACTTAAAATGCCCCCGGTGGAAGGAGGCATGGAGGCACGATTGTAACGAATTGCACAAACTATGTCAAAAATCGTCACAGGAGTAAAAAGGGGTAGGAGGGGAAGGATTCAATTAGGAGATTAGAGACTGGAGATTACTTGTAGTTTTAGAAAATAACCGGGTACCGCTGTGGTCGGTCTCCGACCATGCCACTCAGGAGAGCAGCCCTTCGGGACTGAGATGCGGCCGGAGCCAACTACCTGATTTAATTTTTAAAGTCTAACCGATCTCCAGTCTCTAATCTCTAGTCTCAAAAGTTCAGAATTAAGCAGATTATATTTTAGGGATGATTGGCGGAACGACACCAACGATAATATTTGCCGCGCAGGTCCTTAAGAGAAGGCAACGGGAAGTAGACCAGTTCGTCCTGGTTGCCTAAAACATGGCCTGGCCATGAAGCTTTTTGTGGGAACCAACGGCGTAGTAGGTGCCAAAATCCTCTGGCGGCAGCATGGAAGCGATAAGGGCTTCGGGGATAAGAGAGAGATACAAATGTACAGTCATAACGTTGTCTACTTCCTTTAATTAAAGGTTGATGTCTAACAAAATCTGGTACCTATCATCCGTTTTTCAGCCCAAATACAGTAGTTACACTGCCAAACGCGCTAAAAAAGAGGACAACTAGCGTACAATATCTATGGAAATCTAATTTTGATAATGAGAGTCAAGTTAGGATAAGCTCAGAATTTTAGTCACGGGGATGCTTAGTTCTGGAAACGCCGATGGAGTTATGAGCTGATCTAGATCAAAAGTTGTTCTAAGCTGGTAAGCGGATTGCGAAGGTGAGCGATATTGCTCAATGATCTGCTCTTTAAGATTAACAATCCACACTTCGTTAATGCCCGATTGGGCATAAAGCGGTAACTTTTGCTCTTTATCATAGCGCAAAGATGTTTCAGACACTTCAATGAGCAGCAGCACATCTTTCGCTTGTGGATGTGATTGTGAATAATAATCACGCCGCGGCTGCAAAAGGGTTAAATCAGGCTCCGGCTCTGACATTTCGCCCAGCTTAATGGGGTCTTGAACCCCGACAATCGCTTCCGTTTCAGCCAGGCTCGACACAAAAATACGAACCAATCTCTTAACGCAAGCAGCATGGAGAATGCTAATAGGACTCATGGAAACAATTTCCCCCTCAATTAGTTCCAAGTGGTCATCTTCGGCAAAAATGCCGGCCTGAATCATCTGGTCGTATTCCGCTACGGTAAAAAGCCGCCGCTCAACTTGCAAAACCATCCGTCAGCTCCTTCTACTAAGTAGCCGTTCAGAAATAAAATAGCAATTTCGGATCCGAACGGCTACTTTAAGCCCATTCGCCAATTCCGCTAACTTATTTGCGAATGGGCACTAACTGATGATCAGTATACCATAAGTCATGTGGGTTACACGGGGTTTTGTGAAATGCGTGAAACGTGATTTACCTCTGGTCGGGCGTCACGTTTCACGCGTTACGAGCTTATCAATCCCCTCAGATTCCTAGCCATATCATTTAATCCGCCAGCGTAGACAAATCGCCTACCTCTTCGCCCATGACGCGAGCTTTGAGAACGCGGCGCATGATCTTGCCGGAGCGGGTCTTGGGCAGGCTGTCGACAAACTCCACCGTGGCCGGTTTGGCAATGGGACCCATCTCGTGCCCTACATGGTCACGCAGCGCCTGAGACAACTTCTCGCTGGGTTCATAACCCTGGCGTAAAATGCAGTACGCCTTGATGATGTTGCCCTTCACCTCGTTGGGATCGGGCACGCCGATGCAAGCGGCTTCGGCGACGGCTTCATGGCTAACCAGGGCGCTTTCGATTTCGGCCGTGCCCAGTCGGTAGCCAGACACTTTGATCACGTCGTCGATACGGCCGATCACCCAAATATAGCCATCCTCATCCTTTTTTGCGCTGTCGCCCGGCAGGTACCAGCCCTGCTCCGAGAAGCGGCTCCAATATTGCTGCACGTAGCGGTCCGGGTCCTGGAAGATAGTGCGCAGCATCCCCGGCCAGGGCGCTTTGATGACCAGGTAGCCTTCTTCATTGGTGGCCACCGGCTCGCCGTCTTCATCGACCACATCAACCTGCACGCCGGGGAAACCGCGCGTGGCCGAACCCGGCTTGAGCGGCACGCTGGGCAGCGGCGTAATCATGTAGCCGCCGGTTTCCGTCTGCCACCACGTGTCCATGATGGGGCAGCGCTCCTTGCCGATGACGCGATAATACCATTTCCACGCTTCCGGGTTGATCGGTTCGCCCACGGAACCAAGCAGGCGCAGGCTGGAGAGATCGTGCTTGTCCGGCCAGCTTTCGCCAAAGCGCATCAGGCCACGAATGGCGGTGGGCGCGGTGTACAAAATAGTGACGTGGTATTTGGCCACAAGCGACCACCAGCGGTCCGGGTAGGGATGCGTCGGGGCACCTTCATACATGAAGCTGGTGGCGCCCAAAATCAGCGGCGCATAGACGATATAGCTGTGGCCGGTAATCCAGCCGGGATCGGCGGCACACCACCAGACATCGTCCGGCTTGATGTCGAACACCCATTTGAGCGTGGTGGAGGTCCAGACCATGTAGCCGCCGTGGGTGTGCAAGATGGCTTTGGGCTTGCCTGTGGTGCCGGAGGTATACAGGATGAAGAGTGGGTCCTCAGCGTCCATCACCTCAGTTTTGGCATTGGCGTCGGCCACGGGCAGGCTCATCAGATCATGGTACCAGTAGTCACGGCCGTGCACCATTTCCACCTCGTGCCCGGTGCGCTTAACGCAAATCACGGACTGAATTGTCCCGGCGCGGTCCACAGCTTCGTTGGCAATTTGCTTGAGTTCGATGATGTTGCCCCGCAGCCAGGCCCCGTCGCAGGTGATGAGCAGCTTGGAGCGGCTGTCGTCGATGCGGCCCAACAGTGCCTCGGTGGAGAAGCCGCCGTAAACCACAGAGTGCATTGCGCCGATTTTGGCGCAGGCCAGCATGGCGATCATCAGTTCGGGGATGCGGCCCATGTAAATGGTAACGCGGTCGCCCTTGCCGATGCCCATGGAGCGCAAGACGCTGGCAAACTTACACACTTCGTGGTTGAGTTGTTGGTAGGTGTAAACACGACTGTCACCTTTTTCGCCTTCAAAAATAAGGGCAGCTTTGTTGCGCGTGGGGGTGCGCATGTGGCGGTCCAGGGCGTTGTGAATGATGTTAACTTTTGCGTTGACAAACCATTTATAGAAAGGGGCGTTGCTGTCGTCCAGCACTGTTTCCCACGGTTTGTACCATTCATAGTTTTCGGCGGCGATTTTGCCCCAGAACCCGGCTAAATCTTCGGTAGCGGCTTTGTGAACCTTTTCGTAGTCGGGAATATGCGCCGCAGAAACGACTTCTGGCGCGGGATAATAAACATCTCCGACCATATTTTTATCATCAGCCATGTAGATCCTCCTATCTGGGTTATGGTGTAAAAGCAGAAAGTTTATGAAATTGAGAAAACCTAATGAGCCCGCTTTTACTTAAGTAATCGGCCCAATCGACTTAGGTTTTCTATACAACTTTTTGCCGATTACATGAATTGAGTTTGAGTGAAAATGAGTGACTGAGAAGCGTGATTCTGGTCAGTCGTTAAGTTGAGAATAAGATAGTCTCATTGTGGACACTTCCAGCGCCAATTATAGTGGGAAAATGGCAGATCGTAAAACGGCCGTTCCCATCATACCAAACGGGAAACGGCCGTAAAAAAAGCCCGGCTCAACGCTTTCGTTAAACCGGGCCTTACGCAAGGAGGGTGCTAAACGGCAAAATTAAAAGGCAAAATCAGCAAACGTAAGAATTTTTATAATGGGGAGTATAAAAAATAAACGTTTCTACATTTGCTGATTTTGTCAACTGGCACAACAATGAATGACAAATTTATTTTATGACTTTTTTATGATAGGGGACCGAGCTTTCTATAATTGTTACAAATGGGGAGCAGTAAAAACTCGTTAGATGGCAAAGGGAAGGGATGAGTAGCTGTTCACG
>CALBTC010000020.1 GCA_937967805.1 uncultured Anaerolineaceae bacterium | reverse complement strand
TCAGACGCAGCACAAAAAGCGGTTGCCGCCGCAAAGGGGGCCAAATAATGAGTATTCTCGTTGATAAAAACACACGCCTCATTGTCCAGGGTATCACCGGGCGCGAAGGCAGTTTCCACACCACCCAGATGATCGAATACGGTACCAATGTTGTGGCCGGCGTTACCCCCGGTAAAGGTGGCCAATGGTTCAGTACCGACGACAAAAAAGTGCCGGTCTTTGACACCGTCAAGGAAGCGGTGGCGGCCACCGGGGCCAATGCCTCGCTCATTTTTGTGCCGGCCCGCTTTGCCGTCGATGCCATTTACGAGGCGGCCGATGCCGGTTTGCCACTCATTACCTGCCTCACCGAGCATATTCCCGTGCTGGATATGATCGCCGCCCGTGCCTACCTGGATACGCTTAGCGTGCGGCTGGTGGGACCAAACTGTCCCGGCTTGCTCACGCCCGGTGAAGCCAAAGTGGGTATCATCCCCGGTTCGATTGCCACACCGGGCAGCGTCGGCGTTGTTTCTAAGAGCGGCACGTTGACCTATGAAGTGATTGATGCCTTAACGAAACTGGGCATCGGCCAATCCACCTGCGTGGGCATTGGCGGCGATCCCATTAACGGCACCAATTTTATTGATGTACTGACTCTGTTTGAGGAAGATCCGGCCACCGAGCAAATTGTGATGATTGGCGAAATCGGCGGCAACGCCGAAGAACAGGCGGCTGCTTACATTGCCCAGCATGTTACAAAGCCGGTGACGTCCTTCATCGCTGGCCGCACGGCCCCTCCTGGCAAGCGCATGGGGCACGCCGGGGCCATCGTTGAAGGCAAGAGCGGCACGGCCGAAAGCAAAGTAGAAGCCCTGCGCGCCGCCGGTGTCAAAGTAGCCGACAATCCCGACGATATTGCCAAGATTGTGGCGGCGCACCGGTAGGATCGGTAGGTCGGTGAACGGTAGGTTGGTAATCGGTAATCAGTTTTTGTCCACTGGAGACCGATAACCGATAATCGTTCACCGATTACTGTTCACCGATAACGGAAATGCGGGTCATCAGCGGCAGCGCCAGGGGGAGCCGGCTCAAGCGAGTGCCGGGGGACACAACCCGGCCCATCATGGACCGCGTCAAGGAGAGCCTGTTCAATATTTTGGGCCAGGTCACTGACGAGGTGTGGCTGGACCTGTTTGCCGGAACGGGGCAGGTCGGCATTGAGGCGTTGAGCCGCGGGGCGGCCGAAGTGGTCTTTGTCGATAAAGTGCGCCCGGCGATTCAGACAATTCAGGCCAACCTGCAAACGACGCGCTTGCAGCAGCGGGGGCGGGTGGTTCAGGCGGATGCGTTTGATTATTTGCAGCGGACTGCTGCTGAGGGAAACGGCCGTTTCCACCTGATCTACGTTGCCCCACCGCAATATTTGGGTTTGTGGCAAAAGGTGATGATGGTGCTGGATGAACGGCCGTCTGCCTGGTTAACGGCCGCCGGCATCGTTGTCGTGCAAATCGACCCCAAAGAGTACGAACCCCTCATGCTGCAAAATCTAAATTTGTACGACAACCGCACCTACGGCAATACCCAACTTTGCTTTTATGAGCAAGCCACTGCGGAAAATGATACGTGAATCGTGAAACGTGAGTCAGGAAAAATCTCACGTTTCACGCATCACTGTAACGTTACCTGTATCACGCACTGGGCAATAATGTCCTGGTTTTGATCGGCAGCTGACAGCCGGATGAGGTATGGTCCGGTCTCCCACTGGCTCAGATTGACGCTTCCCAAAAAACCTTCCTGCACCGTTTGTTCGATGTTACGTCCCAGCAGTGAAGCCCATTGCCCGCCGGTCTGCGGACCGTTGGCCTCCAGGGTGTAATAGCCGAAATTCTCAAAATCGACCGTGCCGTTAAACATGATCGTGCCGGAAACGACGGAGCCGTTGCGCGGTTCGGTAATGTTGAGCTGGATCGTGCAGCCGACGGAAGGTGTTGGGGGCGGAGTGGGGGTGCCAACGGCCGTTGCCGTTTCTTCTGGTATTGTTTCTTCCGCCGGGTTGGGGGCCGGTTCCCCTGGATTACTGGCCAGAGTGATGGTTGGCACAAGCGGCGGTGTGGGTGTCGGCTGGCGCGTCAGCAGCGGCGTGGGGGAGGCCAACGGCGTACGAAAGATGTCTGGGGTAGGGGTAGCCGGCCGCAGCAGTGTGGCCGGTAAAGTTGGGGCCACCTGCGTGTTGACGTAGTAAACACCGGCGATAATTCCTGAAAGTATCAAAATAATGACGAGTGACGTGTTGCGAATATGCGTATTGGTTTCCCGTTCCAAGTTAAAGACGGCTACGCGCAGTTGTTTTTGAGCACGAATAAATTGGCTGATGTACCAAAAAAGCCCAAGAGCGCAGATGATGTACAGGGGAATATCGTTGCGCAGGATGAAGACGTAAAATTGGTCCATAGTGGCTTTGGTTCGATTTTATGACAGCAGATTGGACCAAATTTTATCAATTGATTTGCCTGTTTTAGAGCAAATTGGTCCAATCTTGGCAAACCAGACTTTCAAATGAACAGAGATACGAGAGCGCACAAATTTGTGCACCCTGTCATTTTATCAGCTTTTGCTTGCCGGGGTGATTGTATCTTGGATTTAAAGTTGCTGCAGGATGCCGCGCAGCAAGGAGGTCAATCGGGGGATGATTTGCTTCCCGGTTTCTAATACTTCTTCATGATCCAAAACGGTACCCGGTTCTGGGTCTGGCACAGCTTTGTTGGTGATGGAGGAGATACCTAAAATTTGCATCCCGGCATGGCGTGCGACTACGACAGTGGGTACGGTAGACATACCGACGGCATCTGCGCCCACGGTGCGCAAAAAGCGCAGTTCGGCGGGCGTTTCAAAGCTGGGGCCGGCCACATAGGCGTAGGTGCCTTCTTGCAGAGTAAAGTTGTTGGCTGCGGCCGTTTCATGCGCCAGCTTTCTCAATCCTGGATCATACGTTCCGATCATATCAGGGAAGCGGGGACCAACCGTTTCATCGTTGGGTCCGCGTAAGGGATTTTGCCCGGCCATGCCTAAAAAATTGATATGATCGGTGATGAGCATCAGATCGCCGGGTGAAAAATCGGCATTAATTCCCCCGGCGGCATTTGTCACGATCAGTACCTGGATACCCAAGGTGCGCATCACGCGCACGGGCAGGGTGATCTGGTCCATATCGTATCCTTCATAGTAATGGGCACGACCTTGCTGCACCAGCACGGTTTTGCCTTCCAGAGTGCCGATGACTAAACGGCCGCTGTGCCCCACCACGGTTGATTGCGGCCAACCGGGAATACGATCATAAGAGATAATGTCCGGGTCTTGAATGCTGTTGGCCAGCTCGCTCAAGCCGGAGCCAAGCACCAAACCCACGGTAGGTCGGTAGATGGTTTGTTGGCGGATGGCCTGGGCGGCAATTTCTACTTGTTTTGCGGTTTCTGTGGTTGTCATACTGGTTCCTAAAAATTAAGAGACCACGGCAATAATTTGCCGTGGCACTTAAATTGTTCTGTAGATTGGACAGATAGTTAGTTAGATGATTCGGTCTCTTCCAGCTGGGTGTAAATTTGCGTTGTCGAAATGTTGGCGTGACCCAGCAGCTTCTGTACTTCCTGCAAATCTGAACCGCTGTTGAGTTTGTGGGCGGCAAAGCTGTGGCGCAGCGTATGGGGTGTTACCGCCACGCTGAGGTCAGCTTCTTTGGCATACGCTTTGATGATGAGCCAGAGCCCTTGCCGGGTGAGCTGCTGCCCCCGGTGGTTAAGAAACATGGCGGTTTCATCTTTGTCTTTTACCAGGAACGGCCGTCCTTCTTCAATGTAGTTTTCTAAGATTTCCTCAGTTTCCTGGTCAAAGGGAAGTTCACGAATTTGATCGTCTTTTCCCGGACAGTACAAAACCTTATTTTCTAAATCGACATCTTCAAGACGAAGCGACACGACTTCCGTTACGCGCATGCCGGTAGAATATAGCATGTTGAGCAAAGCCATGTCGCGCAGATTTTTTGGCGATTTTTTGCTGGCAGGTGCCTCCAAAAGTCGCTCAACTTCTTCAGCAGAAAGGGTTTTCGGCAGCCGTTTTTTCACTTTAGGCGAATCAATATCTGTGGTAGGATTTTCCTGAATAATCTGGTTTGTTTCTAGATAATTGAAGAACGATTTTACCGCGGCCACCTTCCGCGCCACGGATGAAGAAGCATACGGCTGTTCCTTCATATAGGTAACATACGCATTAATTTCATCAGCACCAATTGATTGCCAGCTTCCTCCATTGTTCAGATTCTTCTCTTGCAAGTAGGAGACAAATTGACCGAGGTCGTTTTTATAGGCAGCTATGGTATTGCTTGAATAATTGTACTCTTGTTGAAGGAACTTCAGGAAGGCGAGCAGCTGTTCTTCCATCGCCTCACACTCCTTGCTATGCCCAGGGTCTTTGTTGAGGGCTTAATTTCGTATAGCAGGAAATGCATCAGGTTTATGCAGCAAATACATTTACCCACCGAGAGAGGAGCCACTCTAAAGAGTTTTATTGTGCTGAGCTAGAAAGTGCCAGATGAAATGATATCGGACAACTTAAATTAAGATTATGTAAGTTAAACTAGGGGCATTATAACAATTACTTTTCATAAGATCAAATATAAATCAACATAAT
>CALBTC010000019.1 GCA_937967805.1 uncultured Anaerolineaceae bacterium | reverse complement strand
GGGGATGCCCTTTGAGGTGGTTTTCGCCGGCTCTGAGGAAGCGATTCTGGCCCAGTTGGACTCTGCCTACAGCCGCGAAGAACCGGTGCTGTTCTATTTTTGGACGCCCCATTCCATTCATGCCAAATATGATCTGACGCGGGTGGCACTGCCCGAATACAGCGATGAATGCTACGCTGAAGCCGATGCCGGCGGCGTCGATTGTGACTATCCCGGCGATGATCTGTTCAAGATTTTTTGGTCTGGTCTGGCCGAGGCGGCCCCCGATGCCCACACACTGCTCTCCAATATGAATTACAGCACTGAGGATCAGATTGAGATGATTGCTGCCGTAGAGATCGACGGACAGTCTGTGGAAGAAGCGGCCCAGGCGTGGGTAGATGCTAACGAGGATGTTTGGCGCACCTGGCTGCCGTAACACCTCAATCTGAGGACTGGCAGTCCTGAATATCAATAGCTGCAAATTTTTCGGGCAGGACTGCCAGTCCTGGCACGTGGCAAAACGGGCTTGAACAGTTTGCCTTTTTTGCGGACAATTGAGAGGTTTACAAAGCGGGTTGCTGTCAAGACCCGCTTTTTTGTTGTAACGATGATTTGGTAGATTTTTATGACAGTATCGCAAAAACAGGCCACACCTTCCCCTGTAACGGCGCATTGGGTGGGGCGCGTCTCGGCCGTTCTGGCCGTCGTGATGTCGTTTTTCCTCATTGTACCGCTGCTGGGGCTTGTGTGGCGGGCGCTCACCTTGCCGGGCACGGCCGTTTTAGACCAAAGCAGTATCGGCGCCGCCATTTTCCTCAGCCTTTCCACAACGGCCGTTAGCGTACTGCTCATCATTTTGTTGGGGACGCCGCTGGCTTACTACCTGGCGCGGTATCCTATCCGGTTTAAGCGGCTGGTGACGGTTTTTGTGGAACTGCCTATCGTGATGCCGCCGGTGGTGGCCGGGCTGGGGCTGCTGGCCGTGTTTGGCCGACGGGGGTTGATCGGCCTGCCGCTGGCCGAGCTGGGGATCACGATTACGTTTTCGGGAACGGCCGTTGTCCTGGCCCAGGTGTTTGTCGCTTCCCCGTTCTACATTCGCGCCGCCCAGAGCCGCTTTGCCGCCCTCCCCCGCGAATTTGAAGATGCGGCGGCGGTCGACGGCGCCAACCAGTGGCAAATCTTCCGGCATATCATGCTGCCGCTCAGCCGCAACGGGCTGCTGGCCGGCCTGATCTTGAGCTGGGCGCGAGCATTGGGCGAGTTCGGCGCCACAATTTTGTTTGCCGGAAATTTGCAGGGGCGCACGCAGACGATGCCGCTGCTGGTCTACGCCTCACTGGAGCGCGATTTGCGCATCACCTTCATCACCGCGCTCATCTTGCTGGGGCTGGCCATCTTTGCCTTCGGCATCACCCGCTGGCTCACCGGCCTGGACTCGGACACCATTCAAGAAACCTGGGGGTGAGTGAAAAGTGATAAGTGAAAAGTAAAAAGAAAGAGGCCACTTATTACTTTTTACTTTTCACTCTTTACTGAACTCCGCGCCGCCCAGGCCAGCAGCAGCCGGTCAATCACCACGGCCAGAATGACAATGGCCAGTCCAGCTTCAATCCCCTGCCCCATCTGGTTACGCGTGAGTCCCTCAACAGCTTCTAATCCCAACCCGGCCCCGCCAACCATCCCGGCGATAACCACCATGGCCAGAACCATCATCACCGTCTGGTTGATACCGGTCATGATCGAGGGCAGGGCCAGCGGCAGTTGCACCTTGGCCAGAAGCTGCCAGCCCGTCGAGCCAAACGCCTGGGCCGCTTCCACCGCCTCCGGGCTGGCCTGGCGGATGCCCAAATTGGTCAGGCGGATAGCGGGGGGCAGAGCGTACAGTACCGAGGCCATGATCCCCGGCACGCGGCCAATGTTGAACAGCATCACCACCGGCACCAGGTAAACGAAGGTGGGAATGGTTTGCAAAAAGTCGAGGATGGGGCGCAAAACGGCCGCAACCATATCACGCTTTGCCGCCCAGATGCCCAACGGAATGGCAATCAGCAGCGAGAAGAACACAGCCACAATCACCTGGCTCAGCGTCACCATCGCCAGTTCCCACATCCCCAGCAGGCCAATGGCAAAGAGGACGGCCGTTCCGCCCAGCGCCAATCGCCAACCAGAGACCCAGTAGCCCAGCAGCCCCACCAGCAAAATAATCACCGGCCAGGAAAGCTGCTCTTGCAACAGCCGGTCCAGCGGATCGAGCAAGCGGATGATGATGAAGTTGCTCAACGGCCGTGTGCCCAGCAAAAATGGCCCCAGCTCAAATTCAAATAAATTGTCGCGCAGCCAGATGACAGCCGTATCCACCGGCTGCCGAATCTCCAGCCGCCAGCTTTCGGGGAAGGTGGTCCAACCCAGCGTCCGGCCCAGCCAGAGCAGTCCGCCCAGCAGCAGCAGGCTGGCCAGCAGGTAGGCGTGCCGCTCCACATACTCAGAGCGACTGAGCCGGGCTAATTGGGCCAACTGCTTGCCGCCGCCAACGTACAGCCAATCCAATCCATCTTCTAGACGGACAATGAGCCGGTTGGTTTGCCAGCTTTTGGGGAAGAGACGGCCGTTTTCCACCCTTGCTCCCGTTCGATTTTGCACCGAAAACGCTTCGCTCAGCCGGTCCAGCAGCACCGCCAGAAAGACAATCGCCAGGCCCGCCTCCAGCGCCAGACCCACGCGAATCCTGCGCAGGGCGCCCAGCACCACTTCGCCCAGGCCGCCTGCGCCAATCAGGGCAGCAATCACCACACTGCCCAGGGCCATCATGATCGTTTGGTTGACCCCGGCCATGATGGTGGGCAGGGCCAGCGGCAGCTGCACCTTAAACAAAATCTGGCGCGGCGTGGCGCCAAAGGAACGGGCCGCCTCGACCGTCTCCACTGGCACCTCGCGGATGCCCAGCGTGGTCAGCCGGATGGCCGGCGGTAGGGCGTAGATAACGGTAGCGATGGCGCTAGGCACGCGGGCAAAGCCAAAAAAGAGGGCTATGGGAATCAAGTAGACAAAGGAGGGCATCGTTTGCATGGCGTCGAGGAACGGCCGTAACCCCTGTTCCATTTTCTCATTGCGCGCTGCCCAGATGCCCAGCGGAATGCCAATCAGCAGCGAGATGAGAACGGAAACGGTCATGAGTGCCAGCGTTTGCATACTTTCGGGCCACAAGCCGACCAATCCCATAAAGAGCAGGCAAAAGGTGACGAGCAGCGCCAGGCGCAGGTTGGCTGCTTTCTGCGCCAGCAAGAAAACCGCAGCAACCAATACCGGCCAGGGCAGCCAGAGCAAAAACGTCTCGACGCGGCGCAGGGCAAAATCAAAGGCGTCGCTGATGGGATCAAAAAAGTAAAGGAAGATGGGATGGACGGTCTGGTTGCGGTTGGCCCACTGCTTGAAGGCGTCGATGGGGACGCGAAGCTGCACGTCCCACGCTTCCGGGAAGAGGCTGAGGTCCGTCAGCCAGTGGTGCACCAGCAACAGCGCCACCAGCAAAACGAGGCCGAGGAGGAGGTGCAGCCGTTTGCTGTGCTGCCTAGGTTGACTTTCAACACGCACAATTGGCCTCCGAAAAAGCGGAACACAGAGGGGCACAGAGAAACCACGGAGTTACACAGAGTTTTATTCTTTTCTCTGTGTAACTCTGCGCCACCTCTGCGCAACTCTGTGTTCCTAAAAAGGTCTTTAAAAACATCGTGCCAATTATCAAACTCAATTACTTTCTGACAGCGCCTGCAAAACGGCCGTCCGGTTCACCATGCCAATCACGCAGCCCTCATCATCCAGCACCACCAGCGGATCGTCGGAAACGGCCGTCAGGCCAATGAGCTTCTCCAGGTTGGTGTCGGCATGGACCGAGACGTGATCGCTGCCGGAATCTGTGGCGGCGACCGTCATGATCGTTTTGGCGGTGAGAATCTTGACGCGGGGCACGTCGCGGGTGAATTCGCGTACGTAATCGTTCACCGGATGGGCCACAATTTCTTCCGGCTTGCCCACCTGCACAATTTCGCCGTCCTTCATGATGGCAATGTGGTGGCCCAGCTTAATCGCTTCCAAAAAGTCGTGGGTAATGAAAACCAGCGTCTTGTTGAGCCTTTTTTGCAGCCGCAGCAGCTCATCCTGCATCTCGCGCCGGATGAGCGGGTCCAGGGCGCTGAACGGTTCGTCGCACAGCAAGATTTCCGGATCGACGGCCAGCGCGCGGGCCAGACCAACGCGCTGCTGCATCCCGCCGCTGAGCTCGTGCGGATAATGCTGCTCCCACCCCTTGAGGCCTACCATCTCCAGCACCTGCCGGGCGTGGTCGTGCCGCGGCGCTTTTTTAATGCCCTGGATTTCTAAACCATAGCTGACGTTGTCTAAAATGGTGCGGTGAGGGAAGAGGCCAAAGCGCTGGAACACCATGCTCATTTTGTGGCGGCGCAGTTTGCGCAGTTGGGCAGCGTCAAAATCGACCACGTTTTGCCCATCGACAATGATTTCGCCTTCGGTCGGTTCAATCAGCCGGGAAAGGCAGCGAATGAGCGTCGATTTGCCGCTGCCGGAGAGACCCATCACCACAAAAATCTCGCCCGGCCGCACGTCAAATGAGACGTCCCGCACAGCAATGACGTGGCCGGTTTGGGCCAAAATGTCGGCACGCGAGAGGCCCCGGTTGAGTAACGGCCGTACCCCATCAGGATTTGGCCCAAATATCTTCCAAACCCTACGGAAAGATATGGTGTATTGTGGCTCACTCAAACTTTTCACTTATCACTTTTCACTTATTACCACTGACTCTCAGTAGTTTACCTGCCTTACTTTAATTTGGCATTGCTGAACTTGTGCCAGGCCAGAGAGGGTATATAATTTTGTTATGTTTCTCAAAACTGTACGTTTCGTGTCTCGTCTCATTTTGCGGGTGATTGCCCGGATTGAGGTGCGAAATATAGAGCGCATTCCGGCCAGCGGCGGCTGTCTGGCAGTGAGCAACCATTTGGGCCGGCTGGATGCGATGTTGGCTGTCGTTTTAGCCCCGCGGGATGATGTGATTTTAATGATTGCCGAGAAATACCGGGCATATGCAATTTGGCGCTGGCTGGCGCGCAAGCTGGATGCACTCTGGCTCGACCGGCACAATCCCGATTTCCGGGCGCTGCGTGAAGTGCAAAAACGGCTCAAGGCGGGCCGGATTGCCGCCATCGCCCCCGAAGGTACGCGCAGCCCAACGGTGCAGATGCAGCCGGGCAAACCAGGGGCCGCTTATTTGGCCGCTAAAACCGGCGTGCCCATTATTCCCATGTCCATCGTGGGTACGGAGGATCAAGAAGTGGTCCGGCGGCTGCGGCGCTTGCGGCGGCTGGATATCACGATTCGCGTCGGCGAGCCCTTCACGCTGCCGATGATGCCGCGCCAAAACCGGGACGAATTCTTGCAGCAAAGCACCGATGAGATGATGTGCCGCATCGCCACCCTGCTGCCGCCCAAGTACCGGGGCGTTTATGCCGATCATCCAAAGTTGCAAGAATTATTGGATGCGAAATCTGATTTGCTGGAAAAGGAGATTGGCGATTAGAGATTGGAGATTGTGAGAGGTCGTTAATCTCCAATCTCCAGTCTCCAATCTCTGCCCCATGCGCATTGCAATGGTTGGGCCGTTTGGCCTGCATCCCAACAAGACGATGGCCAGCCGGGCATTGGGATTGGCACGGCCGTTCGCCCAAAAAGGTCACGCCGTCAAACTGTTCATGCCCCCCTGGCAAACCCCCGATGAAGCCGACAAAAGCTGGCAGATCGATGGAGTTGCGCTGCGCTACGTGCCGCTTGACGGCGGCACGTTGGGCATTACCCGACAATTGTTGCGCGAACTGCTCAGTTGGCAGCCGGACGTAGTCCACTGCTTCAAGCCAAAGGCGTACAGCGGGCTGGTGGCCTGGTGGCTGTGGCAGTTTCATCGCTCCCGCCTGCGTCTCATCATGGACACAGACGATTGGGAAGGCTGGGGCGGCTGGAATAAGCGGGCGCCTTACTCGCCGCTGCAAAAGCGCTTTTTTGCCTGGCAGGAACAGTGGGGGATGCGCCACTGCCACGCCCTCACCGTCGCCAGCCGCGCCTTGCAAACCCTGGCCTGGGGGATGGGCCTGCCGCCGGAGCGGGTGGTTTATGTGCCGAATGGGCCCGGTATTCGGTATTCGGTAATCAGTAAGCAGTTATCAGTCAGCAGTCAGCCGACGGTGTTGGTTTATAGCCGGTTGTTTGAGTTTGATACGGGGCGGCTGGTGGAAATTTTGCGGGGGGTGCGAACGACCGTTCCCCAGTTACGTATTCTCATGATTGGGGCCGGTTTGTATGAAGAGGATGCCGCCAATTTCCGGCAGCAGGCAGAGGCAGCGGGGATTTGGGATGCTATTGAGGATGCAGGCTGGGTGGAACTGGACGAGTTGCCGGCGCTGCTGGCCCAGGCGCACGTGGGCCTTTACCTGATGGAAGATACGCTGCTCAACCGTACCAAATGCCCGGTGAAGCTGGCCGACATGCTGGCCGTGGGCGTGCCGGTGGTGGCCGAAGCGGTGGGGCAGGTGCCGGAATATGTGGTGAACGGCCGTAACGGAACCACATTTCCCACCGGCGACGTCGTGGGCATCACGAATGAGATCATCAACCTACTGCAAAATCCAGAGCGGCAGGCTCAACTTTCCGCCAGAGCCCAAAGCCACATTGCCGAACATTTCCGCTGGGACCGTCTGTCAGCGCGTTTGCTGCCCATTTATGAAGGCAGTTAATCGTCGTCTTCGCCGAATTTGTTGAGCTCTTCGGCCAATTGCAGCAGGCGGGCCTGTACGGCGTGGTGCACGGTGCCTGCGGGGTAACGGCCGTCTTTTTGCCGTTGTCCGGCCGGTGAGCCCATCAGCAGCTCAATTCCTTCGTCCAGCGTGTTGATAGGCCAGATGTGGAATTTGCCTTCGGTAACGGCCGTTACCACCCGCTCGTGCAGCATCAAATTCTCAATGTTGCTGGCCGGAATCATCACCCCTTGCTCACCGGTAAGCCCGCGCGACTGGCACAGCCGGAAAAAGCCCTCGATTTTCTCATTCACGCCGCCAATGGGCTGGATTTCACCGCGCTGGTTGACGGAGCCGGTGACGGCCACTGATTGTTTGATGGGAATCTCGCTCAGGCTGGAGAGCAGGGCATACAGCTCGGTGGAGGAGGCGCTGTCGCCGTCGATGCCGCTGTAATTTTGCTCAAAGGTCAGACTGGCGGTGAGGGTGAGCGGCTGGCGCTGGGCGTAGGTGCCGCCCAGGTAGCCGTTGAGCGTCAGCACCCCTTTCTCGTGAATGGGGCCGGACATTTCCGTTTCCCGCTCGATGTGGATAACGCCATCGTCTCCCATGAAGGTGCGGGCGGTGATGCGCCCCGGCAGGCCAAAGGAGTAATCCCCTGTGTCCATGACGGAGAGGCCGTTGACCTGGCCCACCACGCCGCCTTCGGTGGCAATAAAAATGGTGCCGTCCAGAAACTGCTCAAACATATCTTCTTCCAGCCGGTTGGCCCGCTCGGTGCGTTCCGTGAGCGCTTCCTGCACGTCTTGGGCAATGACCAGGGAACGGCCGTTCATCCCCGCCCAGTAGCTCGCTTCCCGCACCAGATCGGCCACCATGCCAAACAGGGTGCTGAGCTTGCGCTTGTCTTCAGCCAGCCGGGAACCATATTCAACGATTTTGGCAACGGCCGTGGGTTCAAAATGGAGCAGCCCTTCCTGATGGCAGCGGTTGGCAATAAAGTTGGCATAGGCCAGCTCCGCCGCCTCATCGCGCGGCATGGTGGAGTCAAAATCGGCCCGCACCTTAAACAGGCTCTGGAAATCCTCGTCCTGATCAAACAGCGCGTAATACAATCCCACGCTGCCGGTCATGATGATTTTTAGATGCAGCGGAATTGGTTCCGGGTCCAGCGTTTTGGCCAGCACCTGGCCATTATTCATGAACGCTGCCGGCTGCACAGAGATTTCCTCAGATTTGACGGCCCGCTTGAGCGCCTCCCATGCCTCATGGTGCTTGAACAAGTCATGGGCATTGAGGATGAGGTAGCCGCCGTTGGCCTTATGCAGGCTGCCGCATTTGATGTTGGTGAAATGGGTGGTCAGCAGCCCATTTTGCATTTCATATTCCAGCCGGCCAAACAGGTTGTTGTAGGTGGGATTGGCTTCTACGATAACCGGCGCGCCTTTTGTCTCGGCATTGTTGACCAGCACGTTCACCTCGTAACGGCTCAAATCGATCGCTTCCGGACTGTCTACCGGCGAGGTGAAATCGTCGATCTGGTTGATCACGTCAGCCTGCACTTCATCCAGGTAAAGGCGCATCTCTTCGTCGTCCGGGTAGCCGCTTTTGAGGTCGTCGAAGTGATGTTGTACGGCCGTCTTCGCCACATCTCGGTCAATCTGCTTCATCTTTTGCCGGGCCTGCCGCTCCAGTTCATGAATCTGGTAGGCTACCGCTTCCAATTCGGCCGACAATTTCTGCGCCTGCTGCTCCATCGCCTGCCGCGTTTCGATAGGCAATTGCTGAATCTGCTCCTGAGAAAGCTGCTGGCCATTTTGAAGGGGCACAATGGCGAAACCGGACGCCGTTTGCATCAGGCCGAAGTTTTGTGCGGCCGCTTTTTGCTGGAGCGCCTGCAGCAATGCGCCGCGCTGCTGCTCAAATTCATCCTGCACGCCGCTGATCGTCTCGCGGTAAGAATCGGTGTCAAACGCCTGGGGCAAATCCTGGCGCAAATCGGTAATCAGGCGGGACATGCGCGCCTTGAATTTGGCCCCCTGCCCGGCGGGCAGAGCAATGGCCCGCGGTTGGTGGGGAATAGCAAAGTTATGGACGTAAATCCAGTCGTCAGGCACAGGGGCGCTTTTGGTTTGCTGCTGCAAATAATGCTCGATGGCGGTGGCCCGGCCGGTACCGTGCGCGCCCAGCGCGTAAATGTTGTAGCCGTGGCTGGCAATGCCGATGCCAAAAGCGATGGACCGCGTGCCGCGCGGCTGGCCAATGATTTGCGTTTCGGCCTGGAGTTCGGCCGTGCTGCTAAAGGTGAATCTGTCTGTCTGGCAGATTTGGCGTAGTTTGTCGGGGGTTAGTGCGGGAACGGCCGTTTCGCTCTTCCTGGCCGCTGCTTTAGATTTGGTCATTCATTTCTCCACAAAATCAGTTCTACTAAAAAAGTGGGTGGATTATAGTGGAAAGCAGGGGAAGTTGTCGATGAAACAGAAGTATCAGTTAATCGTTATTCTAAAAGCAATCACGAATGGCACGAATAAACGAATGGCACGAATTTTTTTAGTTTTATTCGTCTCATTCGTCCATTCGTTAAATTCGTGATTTATTTTTTCTAAACTGTCAGCGTAGGAGCCGCCAGTTCGTGAACTGCTTTGGCATATTCGAGCAGCCTCTCCTCCGCATCTGGTTGGTCAACCAGCTCGCTGTAGGGCAGCTTGGTGCCTTGCCAGCCTTCGGTGTGCCATTGGGCCCCGGCGGGCAGCGGCTTATCCAGCAGCTCGTCGGCTTCAAACGGCCACGGATTGGAGTAGAAGTACGGGTCGCCACCAGGGTAAAAGCCCAGGTTGAGCTGTGAGGGAAACTCCTGCACCTCGCCATGCTCTTCGCTGCGCTCTACCCGGTTGCCAAACCATTCAAAGGCAATGTCGAAGCCGTGGGGCCAAACCTGTACCGGGCTGACCGGCCCTTCCAGGGTGGCGCGATGCTTTTCAAAGGTGCGGGCCACGTTGGTTAGCACGCCAAAAAAGCGCTCAGCCTGCTCCGGATCGTATTGGCGCGGCTCGTCGTTGGCGAATCGTTCGCGGGGATAATCATTTTCTAAGCCGAAGTGGGCAACGGCCGTAATCACCCATTCCCCCATCTCCGTGCCCGTCATCCCCTCTGCCAGACTCGCCGACTTCGTTTCGCCGCTGCTGCTGGCCACGACGAGGCGATGCTGGTGCAAATCCAGCCGCAGCGCCAGCACGCCACCGCCAGGCAGCGGGATGTTGTCAGTAGTCAGTCCATCCGGGCACAGTTTCAGGCTGATGTGCCACCATTTGGGGTGGGCAATGCCGTGCACGCGGGGAATCACGCCCGCCGCCTGGCTGTACAAATGCAGCGTCTGGCGCGTCGGTTCAAAATCAGTTAGGGGCGCAAAAAAAGACATCGGAACCTCCTTGGGATTAGGGGCTGGTTGCTAGTGGCTGGTTGTTAGTACCAGCAACCAGCCACTAGCAACCAATTCTATTCATCCGGCAGCTGCATGGTGGCGACCAGTTCTGGTTCGCGTTCCATTAGTAAATTCCCGGCCAACCGGCTGCCCGCGTACAGAATACCCGTGCCGTAAACCAGGCTGAATAGGGCACCAGCCGCCGCCAGCCAGGGCAAGTTAAAGTAAAAGCCTCCACCCAACATTCCAGCTGCCGGTAAATTCACCACAGCAATGCTAATGGGCACCAGGGTTATCGTGGCACACCCGGTTTTAAAGTTGCCGCCGGATTGAAAAGCGCCGCGGGTGCGCTTAGCTTCCAGGTTGATAGGAATGGGGAAGAGGACGGAGGCAACGGCCGTTACCGCCAAAGCCGCAACGCCCATGCCCAAACCGGTAATGACGCCAAAAACGGTGATCGAATCCCGTAATATCAGGGAGACTGCGCCGCCAACAATCAGGTACGGAATGCCGGCAATGAGCAAAAAAACCAGGCCCTTGGCCAAAAACAGCCGCCAGCGCGGCTGCGGCGTGAGCAGCAGCGACGGCAGGCCGCGTCCTTCCCAGGCCAGCATGTTTTGCGAGGTGGACCAGAATAAAAAGAGCGCATACAAGGGCATCGACAAGCCAAACCAGCTCGGCAGGGACGAAACCCCACCGGAAAAATCGGCCGAGAATAAAAATGGCCCCATCATGAACAGCGGCAGTAGCAGCCCTTGCAGCAGCCCCACCCGGCGTTGAGGGACACGCCACGCCGAGCGCAGCTCCTTGCCCACCAGCATGGCCAAATCATCCGGCAGCCAATCCAACGGGGAGCGGCGGCCTGTTGTTTGTTTGATGCGTTTTTCTTTTTCTTGCTTTTGCTGCGGCCGTCCGCCAATGAGGAAACCGCCGCCGGTGGCCAGCCGGTTCATCGCCTGGAACCAGACCCAGGTGAGCCCGACTAGCAAAACGGCCGAATACCCCAGCCAGAGTACGGCCGTCAACCACGATCCATCCAGCGCCTGTTCCACCGCCCGCGCCGGTGCCCCGGTGGGAAACCATTGCAGCACGTTCAGCGGCTGCCAGTTGGCAAACGCCTCGGCAAATACTTCTTCTTCCTGTAAAGAAAGCGAATCCATCAACCGCTCCATGCCGCTTTGGAAGGCCAGATTGATAAAGTAGCACGAGCTGCCCAGCAGCGAAAAAACGATAATGGCCACATCACGAAAGCGGCGGCTTTGCAAAATGCCGCCAATGGCCACCGTGATGAACTGTCCGATGAGCACCATGTGGCCGTAGCTCAGCAAAATGGCCAAAATGACCACGGGCAAAGCGCTGGTAAAACCAAAGCCGATGAAAGCGGCCGCAAACAGCGGCAGCATCAGGTAGGTGGGGTAATCAAACAGGGTGCCCAGCAGCGTACTCATGATGAGGTCGCGGCGGGAGATGGGGAAGATGAGCAGGCGGGTGATGTCGGCACTTTCATTAATAGAGGTGGCAATGATGGGAAAAACCAGCCAGATAAACCACATCGCCACGAACACACCGCCCAGCAAGGCGGTGGGCCATTGGTTTTCCAAAGCGCGATAGCCTGTGGCCGTGCCGAATGCTGCACCGATAACAAGCGGACCAAAAACCAATAGCACCACAATAGCGCCAATGATGCGTCCCTTCTCGCGGCTAAACTGGCGCAGCGTCAGCTTGCCGCGCAGCCGGAACAGGGTCCAAAGCTGGGATCGCTCTTGCCGTTGGTGGAAATCGGCGTCGCTTAGCTGAGCCATGACAGCCTGCCTTCTGCCTCCAGATCGCTGGAGGCACCGACCGCGCGTAGGAACAGCTCTTCCAGGGTGGTTTCGTCACCGGTTTCAGCCTGGCGTCTCAGCTCTTCCATGCTGCCCTGGGCTACCAGACGGCCGTCTGAAATCACCGCCACCCTGGTACACAACCGCTCCACCACCTCCAAAATGTGGGACGAGAAAAAGATGGTGGTGCCACGCGCCCGCAGCCGCCCCAGCACGTCGCGAATGATCCGGCCGGAAATGGCATCTATCCCTTCAAACGGCTCATCCAGGAAGAGCACGCGGGGGGCATGAATGATCGCTGCCGCCAGGGCCGTCTTCTTCCGCATGCCGTGCGAATAATCGACAATCAGCTTGTCGGCGTCGTCGGTGAGGCTGAGCAGGTCCAGCAGCTCTTCGGTGCGCTGCTCCACTTCTGCTTTGCGCACGCCGTACATGGTGCCAGAAAAGCGAATGTACTCCCGACCCGTCAGGCGCTGATAAAGCTGCATGCCTTCGGGCAAAACGCCGATGCGCGCCTTGGCCGCCAACGGCTTTTCCCAAATGTCGATGCCGTCGATAAGAGCGATACCGCGGGTGGGACGCAGCAGGCCTACCAGCATGTTGATGGTGGTACTTTTGCCGGCTCCGTTTGGCCCCAAAAAGCCAAAAAACTCTCCGGTAGATACGGTAAGGTCAAGATCATCTACCGCTACTTTTTTATCAAACTGGCGGGTCAACCCCCGCGTTTCTACGGCCCAACTGGACATTTAGTCTCTCCTGCTTGCCAGGTTGTTTTAATGGTGGGGGAGTTGACTGGATAGTGAAAAGTGAAAAGTAATAAGTGAAAAGTGGCTTCTTTATTACTTTTCACTTTTTACTTATTACTATCTTTTCCCCACGCGGTCCCAATCATACCATAAATTGTACCTGATTTATGGGAAACGGCCGTTGTCAAACCACCTCGCCCACCAAGTCATAATCCGGCAAACGGATCTCCACTTCGCGCACGTCGGGCAGCAGGTACCCGCTGAGGCTCATCAGGCAGCCGAGAACGGCCGTCACCACAAACATCAGCCCCATGCCCGCGCCCGGCCCGGTGCCTACCAGCCAGCCCAGCGCCCCGGCTAACGCCCCGCCGGGCATCATGGCTGGTTCCAGCAAATGGTCAGCCAGCGGCCCGGCCAGCAGATAGCCTAGGGGCATTGTCGCCGTTTGCAGCGCGACCTGCACGGCAAACACGCGGCCCTGCATCGCCAGCGGCACCTTCACCTGCCAGATAGCGCGGTAGGAGCCAACGAGCAAGGGAATGAAAAAGGAGGAAACGGCCGCAGCCAGCAGCCACACCGGCAAACTGCGCCCCACGCCAAACAAAAAGTCACCGAGGAGGAAGGAAACGGCCGTAAATCCCAAAGCGCCATGAATTTTACGCCGCGGCCCGCCCCACAAGCTCATCACCAGGCCGCCGACGAGTGCCGCGCCGCCCAGCATTCCCTGGACGCTGGCCAACGCCAGTTCGCTGCCGCCGGTGCGGGCCAAAATCATGGGCGGCAGGATGGCAAAGTAGGTGAGCGCGGCAAACAGGTTGATACCCACGTAGGTGATAAGCAGCCCCAACAGCCCGCGGCGTACGGTGATGAAACGCAGTCCGGCGGTAAGTTTTTGCCAGAACGGTTCGCTTGCTTCAGTGGCTATTGGTTTGTCGCTGCGGGGCAGGTGCACGATGAACAGAGCCAACATGGCGATGCAAAAGGTCACCACGTCAACGACCATCACGCCGCCAATGCCGATGAGGGTGACCACCAGCCCGGCGCATAGTGGGGCGATGATGTCGGCGGCGGCGCCGGCGGTAGAGCGCATGCCGTTGATACGGCCGTACTGCGATTTGTGAACGAGGCTGCTGGTAACGGCCGTGTACGCCGGTACCTGGAACGCTTCACAAGAAATTAAGCAGAAAGGACTGCCAGTCCTGGCGTAATTTTAGTAGTTTTCCTCGTCGAGGGCTTCGTGCTCTTCGCGCAGGCGCAGGTAGCTTTGGTAGCGGGCAGGATGGATACGGCCGTCTGCCACCGCCGCCTTCACCGCACAGCCGGGTTCGTGCCGATGGCTGCAATCGCTAAACTGGCACTGTTCCACCAGCGGTGCAATCTCGCGGAAGTAGGCGTCCAGTTCGTATGGCTCCAGGTCAAACAGGGCCAGACCGCGAATGCCGGGCGTGTCGGCCACGTAGCCGCCCTCATCCAGGGGGAACAGTTCGGCGTAGCGCGTGGTGTGGGTGCCTTTGCCCGTGGCCTGGCTTACCTCGCTCACCTTTAGTCCCAGCCCCGGCTGAATGGCGTTGAGCAGGCTGGATTTGCCTACGCCCGACGATCCGGCCAGGACAGAAATTTTGTCGTGGAGCAATTCTTTGAGTTCGGTAATACCCGCACCAGTTTTGACGCTGGTTTGCAGCAGCGGATAGCCGATATCGGCATACATCTGGAACTGTTCCTGCACCTTGCCCTTTTTGTCCAGATCGACCTTGTTGAGGCAGATAATGGCGGGCAGCTCATTCATCTCCGCCACTACCAGAAAGCGGTCCAGCTTGCGCAGGTTGGACGTGGGATTCTTAACGGAGAAGACAAAAATCACCTGGTCCAGGTTGGCCACCAGCACCTGCTCCTGGTCGGCGGCCATTTTGCGAAAGGCAGGGGCGGGGCGGCTGCGTGAAAGCACCGATTTGCGCTCGGCAACGGCATCAACCGTGCCGGTGCCGTCCGAGTTCAGCGAAATAGTAACCCAATCCCCGGCGGCAACGAGGGTGCTGCTTTGCCATTCTTGCTTTAGCCGCCCGGCAATCTGGGCCACGACCGGTTCGCGCCCTTCTACTTCAATAGTGTAAAAACCGCTGATGGCTTTGATGACCCGTCCTTCCAGCTTTTGTGCCATGCCGGAATTATAGCGCAACCCAGGTGCAAATGGGCGAGACGGTGCGGAGAGCGGACCTTTTGCTAGGCCAGACCTATACCGCACCGTCCCGCCCCTACCCTAGACAATTTCATATTTCGAATCGCTGGTTTATTGTACGGCCGTTCATCCACTTTCTCATGCTACAATAGGCCCGGAAGTAAATAAACCGTAAACTGAATGTTTTCACTTTTCACGCCTCACACCTCACGCATCTGATCGCCATTCGGCAAAGGAGGGTTGTATGCCTTGGACTGCGGAATTTTGGACAACGACGTTAAATAATATTGTAACGGACGTCACGACATGGTTGCCCCGTTTGTTGGGTGCTCTGGTTCTCTTTGTTGTCGGCTGGATTGTGGCCCGGCTGATGCAGTTTATTCTGGCCGGTTTGCTGCGCCGCTTAGGGGCCGATCGCCTGGCCGAGCGCGCCGGCGTGACCCGGTTTCTGGCGAACGTGGGGTTAGACACCTCTATCGCCAACCTGCTGGCCCAGGTTATTTACTGGCTTATCCTGTTCGTTTTCATTCTGGCGGCCGTTGAAAGCCTGGGGTTGAGCGGCGTCAGCGAGACGATTGGGAATCTTATTAACTTCTTGCCCAGCGTGCTGGCTGCGGCCATCATTCTGCTCCTGGGTGCCCTCATTGCCCGAGTGTTGGGCGACGCCGTGGGGGCGATGGCCGTACAATCCGGCGTTACGACAGGGCCTGTTTTGGGACAGGCGGTGCAGTACGTTCTGCTCATCTTTGCCGTAATTCTGGCCTTAGAGCAGTTGGGCGTAGAAACGATGCTCCTGACGACCGTTGCCGTCGCCCTCATCAGCGCCACGGCCCTGGCCCTGGCGCTGGCTTTTGGCCTGGGCAACCGGGAGCTGGCGCGCAACATTATGGCCGGCTTTCATGCTCAGGAACTGTTTGCCACCGGTCAAAACGTGACCGTGGGCAGCTATAACGGCCGTCTCATAGCAATCGGCACCGTCAAATCCATTATTGAAACGGAAGCAGGCCAGGTAACGGTGCCCAACTCGACTCTGATTGACGAAGCGGTCGTCATCCAGACAGCGAGCGAGGTTGAGGCATGAGCGCCGGCAAGCAAAACCGGGACCGACACATCGTGGCCGTCGATTACGTGACGGGCCAGATGCCGTTTAGGGAACGGCAGGCGGCGGAGGCACATTTAGCGGATTGTCAACAATGCCAAACGGCCGTCAACGCCCTGCAATCTGCCCAGGCCCAGCGCCGCGTCCGCGAAACAACCGGCGCCCTGGTCAACTTCGCCACCCACATGATACAAAGCGGCGCTACCCTGATTGCGCCCTCTCTGCGCCAATTGCCGGACCCCGCACCCGCCCCCGAACCGGAGCCGGAACCGCCTACCTTCGAGCCCTTGCGCGTCTTGCTACCCCACGTGACCCGCGGCGCGCGCTATCTATTAAGTCGTTTGGGCATTGTTTTGGCGCTGACCGTGGCCGTCTTGCTGCTGCCAACGCCGCCCGGACTCTCGCCGGAGGGACACCGGGCGCTGGCCGCCTTTGTCTTTACCGGCGGCATCCTGGCCCTGGAGCCGGTGGCGCTGCCCATTGCCGCCCTCCTCGTGCCCGTCGTTTTGGTTGGCCTGGGCACGGCCACCACGCCAGAAGCGTTTGAGCCTTTTTCCCGGCCGGTGGTCTTTCTGATTTTGGCCAGCCTGTTCCTGGCCGAAGCGCTGCGCAAGCATGGGTTGACCCGGCGGCTGGCCCTGGCCACGATTGTGATGTCGGGCGGCGGCCTGCGCAAGCTGCTGCTGGGGTTGATGGGGATTACGGCCGCATTCTCCATGTGGGTCGGCAGCACGGCCACCACGGCCATGCTCATTCCTGTGGCCTTGACTATCTCAAAGCAGGTGCCCGATCCCAAAGAAGCGCGCGGCTTTCTGGCCCTGCTGGGGTTGGGGATCGTTTACAGCGCCAGTTTGGGCGGAATGGTGACCATCATGGGCGCGTCGGCCAATGCAGTGGCCTCCGGCTTCCTGGCCCAGAACCAGGCGTGGTCCTTCCTCGATTGGATGCGCTACGGGCTGCCGTCTTTTTTGCTGATGTTTCCCATCACCTGGTGGCTGCTGCTGCGGCTGCTGCCGACCTCCGTTGAACGCTTGGACGTTGAGCCGGCGCGCCAGCGCGTGCAAAAGTTAGGCAAATGGAGCCAGGCCGAGCGAGAGATCATTTTGACGATTGCTGTTGCCGCCTTCTTTTGGGTAACGGGCTCCTTCCTGGAGCCAATGCTGGGGCTACCGCCTTCTTTGCTCTCGGCGGCGATGGTGGCCGTGATCGCCGTCGGCGTCCTGGCCGTCCGCCAGATCATTAACTGGGAAGACGTGAAGGGGGTGAGCTGGGGCATCTTCTTCATCATCGGTGCGGGGTTGGCCCTGGGCGAAGCGCTGAGCCGGACGGGGGCGACGGAATGGTTTGCCGGGTTGATCGGCACGGCTATTTCCGGGCCGCCTTTCATTATCAGCTTGCTCTTTCTGGTGTACCTGTCGGCGTTGTTAACCAACTTGATGAACAACACGACGATAGCGGCCGTTTTCACACCTATTCTTATCAGTATTGCCCTGACCAATCCGGAATTGAGCGCTGTAGAACTGGTGCTGCCCGTCACCCTGGCTACCACGTTCGGCTATTCGCTGCCGTCGGCCTCGGCGCGCACCGGCCTGCTGGCGGCCACCGGCATTGTTGAGCGTGGGGCGATGCTGCGCTACGGATTGATCGTGACGATGGTGAGTTCGGCCGTTTTAGGACTCTTCTTTTACGCGCTTTCTATCTTGAACTGGATTTGACCGCGGGTGAAAGTAAGAGGCAATATCGCAAATAAGAATTGATCCACAGATTTACACAGATTACGCAGATTAAAACGCAAAAATCTGCGTAATCTGTGGTTTTTAAGCATTAGGTTGTAGGCAACTCGCCACTTGCTGTTTCTGGGAGGTGCAAGATGCGGATACTGGTAGTGGGAGCAGGGCGAACCGGCGCGCGTGTGTTGCGCCAACTGCAGAAAAACGACAATTTGGCGGTGATGACGTTGGACCCAGTGGAACGGCCGTATGCCATTGAACAGGGCATCATTGCCTCCGTGGATATCCAGGAAGCCCTCACGCCGCTGACGCTGGATTACGTAATGGCCCAGGCGCAACCCGACCTCATTTTGTTAACGACCGGGTCGGAGGATCTGGGCCTGGGCCAGGTCCCCGGCATCGACATCCTGGCCGAAGCCCTCAGAGATGAATTGGCGGCCATCGCCGAGGTCCCGGTGATCGAGGTCTCACGAGCGGGGTTGTAAGAATTGGCTCTTTGGGAATTCAGGGGATTGAGACGTTCGTGAAACGTGATGCGTGACCAGAGGTAAATCACGCATGAGTTTTTGCTGAAAATTAGCCTACGGTTGAACGACGGCATCTGGTTCGGGCAACAATTTGCTTTAGGATTGCTCCGCTACGTTCGCTTTCCAATATTCAACTAAGCGGAGATTAGACAGATGCGTATACTGATTCTGTTTGGCCTACTAATTTTGCTGATTGCCTGCCGGGAGAATACGCCTGCTGTGACTGAAACGGCCGTCCCATCCCCCACTATCTCTGCGACGGCCGTTCCCTCCCAAATCCCGACCGATTTGCCTGCACCCGCTGTTGAAGAGACGGTTGTGGAAAGTACGGTCGTCCCGCTCACGGTCACTGCCACCCCTGTCGATCCCAATTCCGTCAGCGCCCTTATCGAGCGGGTAAAAAGCCTGGAAGCAACCTATCTGGCAGCCTTTCCCCCTGAGTTTGGCTGGCTTTACTATACGTTAGAGAACTATGATTCAATCAGCAGCGAGGGAGAACTGGTAACTTACCGCGGGCTGGCTGATACGTGGATCCTGGAAATCTGGACGGAAGTTAGCCCGGAGGCCACCATTTCGCGCCAGGTGATGCTGGTTTATGACACGGAGGGCGGGCTTTGGGAGCGCAGCGCCCTTATCGAAAACACAAGTGTGCGGGTGCTGCCGGAACAAACGGTAGATGGTCGGGTGAATGCTCTCGATGAGCCGTTGCCCTATCTGACTCCTCACCAGGGATTAATCAACATTTTGCGCGAGATTGAAACAGGATCATTATATGATCACACTGTTGCTGCTTGGGAGGAGGACAGCCGTTACCACCTCCAAATTGACACGCTTTTTAATTCACCTATCCCCGCTGAAAACAACTCAACCGGCCAATCGCTAAACGGTGGTAAAATGCACTTTGTTTTCGACATGGAGACAGGCGAACTGCTGCAACAGCAGAACTGGACGGTGAATGGTGCAGGAGAAGAAACGTTGCATAGCGACGCGAGTTGGTCGAAAACGGCCGTTGTAACCGAACTCCCGCCTCTGGCCGCCCAAACCCTTGTAGATGCGCAAACTTTGTTATCGCAAAATGGCAATTAGAGAGCAATAAACACCAGCGCCACCAGGGCTACGGCCACGCCCAGCCATTGGCGCGGCCCCAGCGTTTCTTTGAGGATGAGTCGAGCCAGCAGCACCGTTGAAGCGGGGTACAGCGAGGCCAGGACGGCGGCGATGTCCAGCCGTCCCGACTGGGTGGCCAGAGCAAAAAAGTAGTTGCCGCCGCTGTCTAAAATGCCGGAGAGGGCGATGATGGGCAGCAAGCTGCGCGGCAGCCGGGTTTTGGTGATGCCCTGCCAAGTGCGGCGACCCAAAATGAACAAGAGCAGCAGGGGGACGGAGGCCACGCGTGCGGCCGTTAGCGGCCAAAAAATAGCGCCGGTGCTGAGCTGGTCAATAAAGACAAAAAATAGAGAGAAACCCAGTCCGGCCAGCAGCGCCAATCCCAATTCATTGCGCCGGATGCCGTCTGTTTTGCCCCCGCCGGAGAGCAGCCAGACGGCCGTCACCGCCAGCCCGAACCCCACCAGCACCAACACCGGGGGAATCCCCTCCGTTAAGATACCTACGATTACGGGAATGGATGCAGAGAGAACGGCCGTCATCGGGGCCACAACCCCCATGCGTCCCCGCGCCAGACCGGAATACAGGGCCAAAATGCCCACAACGCCGGCCAGCCCGGCCAGCGCACCAAAAAGCAGGTCGCGCGCCGGGGGCAGCGCCCCTTCCAGCAGCAAGGCCAACGCCAGCAGGCAGACCAATCCCACCAGCTGCGACAGCGTAACAACCAGGTACACATTGCCCCGCTTGGTGGCCAGCCCGCCGCTAAAGTCACCCGCCCCCCAAACGGCCGCAGACGCCAGCCCATACGCCACGGCCAACAGTTCTGGATTGTTTACAAAAATATTCATGCCATATGTTATAATCCGATTCGCGCAAGGCACCAAGCAAAAGGAGCAAAGAAGGATGTCAATCTATTCAATTCGTCTCTATTTAGAACCCAATGAGTCCGGTGTTTACACCGTTACCAGTCCAGATATTCCCGGCCTGGTGACAGAAGGTCATACACCTGAAGAGATCCAGGCAAATGTGCAAGAAGCGTTAGAAAGTTTGCGAGAAGCGTGGCAGGAACTAGGTATGAGTTTGCCACCCGCTTTGCGCCCTACCCTGAAAGATCGTCCACAAACTGTTGACCTTCTTGTTTCAGCCTGATGCGCTACCGTGAAGTTGCCAAACGGCTAAAAAAGTTAGGCTGCCAAGAATTACGACAGGGAAAAGGGAGCCATCGTATTTGGTTAAATCCCGAGACGAATCAGATTGCCTCGGTACCAGATTGGGGAGGAAAGGATTTAGCGCCGGGGACGGTGAGAGCGATTATTCGAGAGTTGGGAATTAGCCGCAAAGAATTTGGGGAAATTGTGTAGCATCGGGTAGCTTTGTACTTTACGCATGAAAATCTTCCCCGTCTAAAGCCGTAAAGGCGGTTAATTCCTTGTCTGTTTGGTAATCAGAAAGGAGTGCGCTTGCCGCTTCAGCTGAGAGCCTGGTGCTTTTGTCAGCTCTCGCGTGCCAGAAGCATCAGGGTGATGTCGTCAAATTGGGGGGCGTCGCCGACGAAGTCGAGAACGGCCGTAACCACCTTGTCCTCAATAATATCCACCGACCGCCCCAAATTGGCAGTTGTGACCGCCTGAAGCCGCTCCTCACCAAAAAACTCTTCAAACTCATCCTCCGCTTCCGTCACGCCGTCGGTGTACATCAGCAGCAAGTCGCCGGGCTGCATGTTGACGGTGCTTTGCTCCCAGGAAACGTCGTCCAAAACGCCAATGGGGATCGCCGTGCGGCTGAGCGTTTTCATCCCATCGCCGTTGGCCGAGTACAAAAAGGGTGGATTATGGCCCGCGTTGCAGTAGGTTAACAGGCCGGATTCCTGGTCTAAAAGGGCTTGGAATACCGTCACAAACAGATCGCTGCTGGTTTCTGAAAGCACCCGCTGGTTGGCTTTACGCAGCACCTGTTCCGGCGCGGTGTCAAAATCGGGGGCGAAGGTGCGAATGAGCGTGCGGCTGAGCGCCATGTACAGCGCCGAGCCCATCCCTTTGTCGGCCACATCGGCAATGACCAGACCGATACGGCCGTTGGGCAACGCAATGAAGTCATAAAAATCACCAGACATTTCTCGCGCCGGTTCCAGGGTGACGGCAATCTGCCAGCCGGAAAGCTGCGGTACCTCCGGTGGCAAAAACGTACCTTGCACTTTCCTGGCCGTAGCAATTTCCTGGGACACTTTTTCGTATTCCAGCAGCATCGTTTTCACTTCTGCCTGGTAAGCCTGTTCGTAAATTTCTTTTTCATACGCCTCGGCTTGCGCGGCCAGCGCCGCATCAAACTGCCGCTCGCGCAGTAAATGAGCGGCAAGCAAAGCGGCTAAAGATCTGCCGCTGGTTTCCCATTCACGCACGTCTTTGTTTGCCGGACGCATGAGGTAAATGCCGCCAACGTTCCCTGCCTCATTTTCCTGAATGGGGATGATTATCGCCTCACGGCCAAAGCCAAATTCTACTGCTTCCGGCAAGCCCGGCACAATGAAAGGTGCGTCCTTGCCAGCCAGCAGCGTGACCCACTGCTCATTGGCCAGCGGTATCCAGCCCTCGCCCTGGGCAAAAAGAACGGTGTCCGGCAGCAAGCGAATTTCGACCCAGCCGTCGGGGAAAAGGGGCAGCACATGGCGGCTGAGCAGCGCGGGCAGATCACCATTTTCCACGGGTTCACGCAGCATCGCCTGGGCCAGCAGCTCCAGCCGGTACCGGTCCGTGGCCACACGCCGGGTGCGCGCGGCGTTTTCATGCAGCCAATAGGCCAGCCACAGCGCGGCACCCAGGCCGCCCAGTGCCAGAACCAGCAGCAGCCACCACCAGCCAGCGGCAGGCTGAACGACGACCAGCCAGACCAGCACCACGGCAGCGGGCAGCAGCAGGAGCAGAAACAGCCAGACGGTTCGTTTTGTTTCTTGGGTCAACCACGCATTTAACACAATAGAATGATAGAGGAGTTTTTGGGATGGGCAACGGCCGTTTCTTGACAGGGTGAGGGGGTGAGGCGTTCTGCGAACGTTGGTGAAGGGGTGAACGGCCGAACCAGGCAAAAAAAGTGACGCTGCTAAAAGCCGACCACAGTCGCCAAGAAGACCGCACTGGAGTAGAGATGTCGTTGCAGCTAATCAGGGAATAATTGGGCAAACAGTTCTGCCCAGATAGCCAGGATCACCAGCCAGGCACCGACAAGAATCAACACCAGACCCCCGCCCCGCTTAATCTGCTGGGAACCGGAACGAAGCGACTGTAGGAACCTATTCTTAGCCATGCCAACTACTATTATCAAGAAAACCAGCAGAAAAATAATGGTAACGGCGGTAGCAGAAAAGGCCAGGAAAGCAGCCGTTTCGCTACCCACCGTCAGCGAGTGCAAGGTCAGACCGACCAGAATGGGTCCGGTTCAGCCGAAGCCAGCCAATATGTAACCAAAGCCATACAATCCATAGCTTAGGGTCGTTTGTTGGCGACGCAGCAGGGCCTGTTTACGCCACAGCGGTTGCAGAAGCCGATTTAACCAGCCCACGTTGAGCGACTTTCCTTGAATCTGAAAGGTGCCAAAACCAATTAGTGCCAAACCAACCAGCAAACGTAATATTCTCCCTAAGGGGCTGGTAAACGTTACGCTTGCAATCCAGTTGCCTGTGCCTGCAGCTATAGCCAATCCGATTAGTGTCAGGAACAGAGCAGCTCCTAGCGCAAAAGCCCCGGCAGAGCGCAGCAATCGGCCGTTTGCCGAAGTTTCCCGCGCCAAAAGCGTTAGCAGCAACGGAAAGGAGCAGGGAGAAAAGAGTGAAGCGATTCCGGCCATCACTGCCAGCAGCAAGAGGCCGCTGGCTGCTGCGCTGTTCAGATCAAGGCGCGGATAAAGCGCAAAGCCACCGTAGCCAAATAGGGAAATCAAGAGAACGGCCGTTGCTAACCAGAAATACCGCTTTACTAAGGTTGCTTCATTCATTTTGGTTTATTTTCCTCGCTCCCTGCTCTGGTGCGGTCTTCGGTAAACGCGAAGCCTGGTCTAGCTGCGGCCTAGCCTCTGGCCGCGCCGCCTATTTTATCTACTGGATTTTTGCATTTTAGCATAAGTTGGGTAGCAACGGCCGTTCCCCACAAAAACTCCCAAACCATCCGCAAACAAAAGAGCTGGCAGATTCCGCGATTTCTCATCGCAGCCTGCCAGCTTCACTGTTTACTGACTTGCCGAATACTGCTTACTGACTACAGCCGTTTCTTAAACTCGGCCGTAAGCGCAGGCAGCACCTTGAACAGGTCGCCGACGATGCCGTACTGCGCCAGCTTGAAGATGGGCGCGTCAGGGTCTTTGTTGACGGCGACGATGATTTTGGACGTGCGCATACCGGCCTGGTGCTGGATCGCCCCGCTGATGCCGGCGGCAATGTACAGGTCCGGGCTGACGGTTTTGCCCGTTTGCCCCACCTGGTGCTCGTACGGAATCCAGCCGGCGTCTACGGCCGCACGCGAAGCCCCCATTGCCGCCCCCAGCGTATCCGCCAGTTCCTTGACCGGGGCAAACCCTTCCGGGCCGCCTACGCCGCGCCCGCCGGAGACGATGATGCTGGCGTCGGTCAGGCTCACGGTGCCTTCTTTGCCTTCAAAACCAACCACTTTGGTGGGGATGTCGTCTTCGGCTACGGCCGTATCCACCCATGTCGCCGACCCGCTTTTGCCGGTGGACTCGGCCTGGGGAAAGGCGCGGCTGCGCAGGGTGATCACCTGCGTGCTGCTGGTGGCAAACGCATCGCTCAGCAGCTTGCCGGCGTAAACGGGACGGGTTACCTTGACGGTGTCGCCATCCACGGCGATGTTGACGCCATCGGCGACCAGGCCCACTTCCAAATCGGCGGCAACCCAGGCGGCCAGATCTCGGCCGCGGCTGGAGGCGCTGGCCATGATGACGCTGGGCGTGTGCTCCTGTGCCAGCTTGGTAACCAGCGGCCCGACCGCTTCCACGCGGAAGTGACCCAGCGTGGCGTCATCAGCCCCCAACACGGCATCGACGCCTAAATCAAACGCAGCGTCAGCCACGCCGGAGACGTTTTCGCCAAAAACCAGCCCGGTAAGCTGCTGCCCCAGGCCGTCGGCCACGGTGCGGGCGGCGCTGATCGCTTCGCGCGAACCGGTGACAATCTTGCCATCTTTGTTTTCTAAAAATACCCAAACGCCGCTCATATTACCTTCTCCTCAAACAGTCTGTCGGCCAGGATTTTGGCCTGGGCTTCCACAGAATCGCCTTCGATGATTTCCACGCTGCCTTCGCGGGGCGGAATGGCGTACACGTTGGACCAATCCACCTGGCTGCCGCCGGCACCGACATCCAGGCTTAGGTCGGCGGCGGACCAGACGGGAATTTCGGCCCGGTTGGCCTTGCGGATGCCCATTAGCGAGGGATAGCGCGGTTCGTTGATCTCCTTGACGGTGCTGATGACCACCGGCAGGCTGGCGCTGACGGTCTCTTTGCCGTCGTCCAGCAGCCGCTCAACGGTGATTTTGCCGTCGCCGATCTCTTTGATTTCGGAAACAAAAGTGAGGGGGGTCCAGCCCAGCTTGCGGGCCACCTGGACGGGGGTCTGACCGGTGTCGCCGTCGATGGCCTGCTTGCCGAAGATGGCCACCTGCACGTCGCCGGCTTTCTGGATGGCGGCGGCGATGGTGCGGGCCGTGCCCAGCGTATCCAATCCTTGCAGCGCGGGATCAGACACGAGGATCGCTTCGGTGCAGCCCATTGCCAGGCAGGTTTTAAGGGCGTCCTTGCTGTCTTCGTCGCCCACGGTGAGGGCGATGACATCGCTGGCTCCATGATTTTCTTTGAGGCGGACGCCTTCTTCCACGGTGTATTCGTCCCACGGGTTGAGGACGTTGGGCTTGCCGCCCGGATCGTCCCAGCTGACGTTGCCGCTGTTGTCTACGACGAGTACGGCCGTTGTGCTGGGCGTTTGTTTAATGCTTACAACAACTTTCATGCAAAACCTCCATTAATTTTAACGCAGAGACGCTGAGGCGCAGAGTGGTTTTAACTGCGGTTCATGGGTAATGGCCCCGCGTTTTGTTTATTTAGAGTAAAAAGCCACAGAGGGCACAGAGGGCACAGAGCTTTTTCTCTAATCTCTCTGTGTTCTCTGTGGCAAAAGAGTTTGTTAATTGTGCGACAGACACCGTAGGCGGTTTGCCTTACGGGTTAAATTTCCATCAGCCGTGCTTCGTTGAGCGCCACGAACCTGTCGGCGAACAGATCGTTTTCAAAGGCAAAGGTGGTAGCCCGCCAGGAGAAGCCGTCGATGGCTACGGATTGGCGGATGGCTTGTTTTTGCGGCAGGGCAGCGTTGGCAATCGGTTTGCGGAAGCCCCACAGCACGGCGGCGGCCAGTGCGCCGGCCACTAGAAGGGCAATGAGCAGCCGCAGCCCAAACGACAGCGCCGCCGGCGTGAGCAGCAGGGCAATGGCCAATCCCAGCAAACCGAGGACGCCGGCCAGCAGCCGGCTCATCTTTTGCAGTCGTTCCTCTTCGGCGGAGCGGCGGTTAAGTTCGCCGGCGCAGCGGCTGCACAGGGGGACGTCGATGATGCGGGTGATACGGCCGTATCGCTGCCGCAGCGTCATCGTTTCCGGGGCGGGCTGGCTGCAATGGACGCAAATGCCGGGAAAAGATACAGTTTGTTGGGGGCGAACCTTGATCTTGATACGTCTGGTCATGGGAAGATTAATTTATCCGCAGATTGGCGACCACAGGTCGCTACAGATTAGCGCAGATTGCAATCTAAAGGTTTAAACGCTGCGTACGGTTACCATGAATAGGGTCATTATTGATATGATGCGGCAGATTATAGCGGCAGCAGGTCGGTTTATAAAGAAGAAATCACGAATGGGACGAATAAACAAATGAAACGAATGTTGCCAAAAGAATTCGTGCTATTCGTTAAATTCGGCCTATTCGTGTTAAGTTTTTTATGCCGCAGTGCGTTATAGAATAGCACAAACGTAAGGAAAAATGCAATTGGAAAAATTACGAAGACGGTGGTGGGGGCTGGTAGTGGGGTGGGGAACGGCCGTCTCCCTCTTTTACTTCTGGCTGCGACAGGTGTGGCAAATTGAATACGCCAATCGCTGGCTGGGCCTGACGCTGCTGCCGCTCATTTACTGCCTGTGGGTGGTGGGTCGGCATCTGGCCGAAAACAGGCGGGCGGGGGAAAAAACTGTGCTGTCCACGTTTGGGTGGGGCAACCGGCTGACGCTGCTGCGCGGGCTGGCTATCAGCATGGTGGCCGGCTTTTTGTTCTCGCCCTGGCCCAACGGATGGCTGGCCTGGCTGCCCATGCTGCTCTACACCGCCGCCGACGTGGCCGACTACCTGGATGGCTATCTGGCGCGCATTACCAACCACGCCACCAGGCTGGGAGAGCGGCTTGACATGGAATACGACGGCCTGGGGATGCTCGTCGTGAGCCTGCTGGCTGTGTGGTATGGGCAGCTCCCCTGGTGGTATCTCATTTTGGGGCTGGCGCGCTACCTGTTTGTCTTTGGGCTGTGGTGGCGGGAGCGGCGCGGCTTGTCCAATCATGACCTGCCGCCCAGCGTGCACCGCCGCCTTTTTGCCGGGTTCCAGATGGGCTTTATGAGCGCCGTGTTGTGGCCCATTGTGCCGCCGGCCTTTGCCACCATCGCCGGCACCATTTTTGCCATTCCCACGGCGCTGGGCTTTTTGCGCGACTGGTTCCTGGTGACGGGCCGATTGGACCCGCAAGATGTACGCTATCGGCGAGTACAACAGTGGCTGTACCGGGCCACCACCCAGTGGCTGCCGCCCGTGCTGCGCCTGGTGCTGGCCAGCTGTGTGTCGGCCATCTTTTTGGCCATGCCACAACTGTGGCCGCCGCCGGCCTGGGTTGATTTGTTCACCGGCTGGGGGCTGCCGCTGCCCGGCATTTTGGCCATCGTTGCCGTGGTGTTGCTGCTGCTGGGCGGTGTTCTTGTTTTGTTGGGCACGATGGGGCGGCTGGCGGCATTCTGGCTGGTTTTTCCCATCGGGTTTGACATGGTGACAAGCGGGCTGGATTGGGCCAATGGGGTGGGGTTGGCAACGGCCGTTTGCCTCATGCTGTTGGGGACGGGGCCGCTGTCGCGCTGGAAGCCGGAGGAGCGGTTTTTGCTGCGGCGGGTGGGGGAAGCGTGACAGGGTGAAGGGGTGACAAGGTGACAGGGTGAATGGTTGAGTAAAAAGTGGTTTTGGCAGATAGGCATTTGGTTTTTGGCATTGGCTGTGTTATGGCTGGTGCTGCGGCAGGTGCCGCTGGATGCGGTGGTGCAGGTTGTCGCCAGACTGCAAAGTGGGCAGTTGGTCGTGCTGGCGATCCTGAATGGATTGGTGCTGCTGGCGTTAAACGGCCGTTGGTGGCTGCTGCTCCGTGGCTTAGGGTATGAACTGCCATTTGGGCTGCTGTTGGGGCACCGGTTGGCGGCGTTTGGCGTGAGCTACTTTACGCCGGGGCCGCACTTTGGCGGTGAGCCGGTGCAGGTGCTGCTGGTAGAGCGGCAGCATGGCGTGCCGCGGTCAGCGGCAGTTGCGGCCGTATCGCTGGATAAAACGGTGGAGCTGCTGCTCAATTTTGGCTTTCTGGCTTTTGGCGTGATGCTGGTGCTGCAAACGGGGCTGTTTGGTGCGGCGCTGGGCGAGGGAACGGCCGTCTGGCTGCTGCTCCTTTTACTGCCGCCGTCGGTTTATTTGTGGCTCATTTGGCGCGGGAAGCGACCTGTGTCTGGGCTACTGGGCTGGTTGAAGTTTGATCGATTGGCAACGGCCGTTTGCCACAGTGAAGCACAAATGAACAGCCTCTGCCGGCAAAATCCCGGTGCACTGCTGGCGGCCATCGGCATTTCTGGCCTCAGTTGGGCATTGATGATCGCTGAGTTTTACCTGATGGTTTCATTCCTGGGCGTGTCGCTGACGCTGGTGCAGCTAATTGCTCTGCTGACGGCGGCGCGAGTGGCTTATTTGCTGCCGCTGCCGGGCGGGTTGGGCACGCTCGAGGCCAGCCAGGTGTGGGCGTTGAGCCTGATGGGCTTTAATCCAGCCGTGGGCATTGGCTTAAGTCTGCTCATTCGCCTGCGCGATATGAGTTTAGGGCTGTTAGGATTGTGGTGGGCAGGCCAACGATTGCGGTTGGTTTGGCTACGGCCGTAACGGGAACATCTTTTGAGGGGTTAATAAAGCGTAGAAGAGTCCGTCATTTCCCCGGAAACTTTTAAACAGGCAAAACTGCCGGCGTGCCGTTTCCGGGGAATTTAAGGAAAAATCCAATTGGCACAAGGATACGTATGTTAGAATATCCTGGGGCAGATTTGCATCTTGCAGGAAGAGGTGTTTGAGCAACGTAAACCACATCGCAGCACGGTTCGGCCGTTCAGTTCCCCATCTTTATTCATTTTTTTAGGCATGAGGAGGTTTTTTCGCATGGATATGGTTGCAAATTTATCAGGTCGGCAGAAGGCAATAATGGGATTAGTAGTCGCAACGGCTATCATTCATATTGTGTTGGGATTCATGTCTGAAGGTAGCTTCATGATCATCTTTATTTTGAACGGTATTGGTTACCTGGCACTTGTGGCGGCACTTTACTTTTTGCCGCAAATGGCTGGACAGCGGTCAATGGTGCGCTGGGCGCTGTTGGCATTTACGGCCGTAACTTTTGTCCTTTACTTTGTGGTCAATTGGCCAGATATTTGGGGACCGATGGGAATTGTGGACAAGCTCATCGAGTTGGTGCTAATCATTTTGCTTTTGCAGGAATAAAGTAGTTTTCATACCAAAATGCGAGTCATTTTGACGCTGCTTGCCCGATGGTTACAATCGGGTAAGCAGCGTTTTGTTTTGGTTCCGTTTGTTTGTCACTGTTTTTAGGGTGCATGGATGTTCCGCTGGGTGCGAAATACGGTTCAGACCATCTGGTTTTTCTTCAAGTTTGCCACCATTCTGGCGGTGGGCTATTTGCTGCTGATGGGGCTGCTCTGGCTGCTGCGCCATCCCACCCTGGCCACGATGACGCAAAGTTCGGCGTCGGCAGCGGATTTTTGGGGGCGGGTGGAAACGGCCGTCAAAGCGATGGGTGGCGTCTTCTTGCTAACCTGGGGCCTGCGCTTTTTAGACCAATTTTTCTTGCGCGGCCGGCTGACTTCCGGCTTGAGCCTGGCCTCGCGCGGTTCTTTTTCTCTGATTAGTCTGTTTACGTTCCCTTTTGTCCACGGCAGCTATGGGCATTTGCTGGGCAACACGCCGCTGCTGCTATTGTTTGGCGGATTGGCGATCTTGTTCCTGCCAACCGTCACTCTTTTGGTGGAGGTGCTGTTGTTTATTTTTCTGGTACAGGGGGTAGGCGTCTGGCTGTTTGGGGCGAGGAACGGCCGTACCGTTGGCGCCAGCGGGTTGGTGTTGGCCTTCTACGGCTTCGACGTAGCCCACGGCTTGTTTGCCGGGGGCTGGGTGACGGTAATTGCTATGGCGCTGCTGCTCTTTTTCGGCCGTCGCATGTTTAGGGTTTTGTTGAGCCGGGGGAAAACGGCTGAGGGTGCGCCAATTTCCACGGCGGGCCATTTGTGGGGCTTTCTCAGCGGCATCTTTGCCGCCTATCTCATTTCGCCGTTTGGTCCGCTGGCGGTTGGTTGAGTCAACCGGGCCAGCGGCCTAAAAAGTCTAGCTGGTGGGCAATGTACACCAGCTCGCCTGCCTCGATTTGCGCCTGCCGCTGCGCAATCCATCTGGCAAACCGCGCCTGATTCAAAGCCGGATGCGCTGCCAGCGCCCGGCGCATTGTCTCCACGATGAACTGCAAAAAATATTTCTCGTCGGCCGCATAACCATCTTCCCCGGCAAAAACCACCCAATCGGAGCCGCCTGCGGCCAGAAGAGTGGCCCCGGCCTGCCGCAAATGAGTAAACAGATGCCGCCCGCTGCGGCTGTCGCCGGACGGTTTGCCGTCCGTTATGCGCTCGTCCATTGTCTGATGGTAGAGCTGCTCGATTTTGGCGTCCAGAGCCGGATCAATGACCGGTTCCAGCGTGGTGACGCCGTCAAAGTTTATCGTGAAGTAGAACAGCCCACCCGGCTTGAGCAGCGAGAAAAGTTGGGGCAGCGTGGCGGGGATGTCTATCAGGTCAAGGAAGGCGTGAGCAATGAGCACGTCCCACTGCTGCTTGCCCTGCTTTTGCCGGATGAAGTCGAACAAATCGACGGCTTCCAGGCTGAGCTGGATTGTTTGGGGCAGGCCGGCCAGCCGCTCCAATGCGATAGCGATATTTTCTGACTGATTGTCGACAGCGGTGTAGGTTGCGGAAGAAATGAACTTTTGTTCAGCCAGCCGTTCAACCATCGTGCCGATGCCTGCGCCAACCTCCAGAATGTGGGGATGAGCAGGCATGTTTTGGCGCAGCGCCTGCCAGACGTGGGCGTTGAGGGCGCGGTCATCGACCGTTTTTTTGGCGGCCAGGTAGCGGGGAAAAGAGTAAATCATTCGTATCTATCCAGGTGTCATACCCGCGAAGGCGGGTATCCATTTTTGTGCCCGGTCTGGATTCCTGCCTGCGCAGGAATGACAGATCGAAGAAAGTGGTGAATTTGGGACATGGATTGAGACCAGGTGGGATGGGCTTGGAATCGCTGGTGGGCGGCGTGGCTCATCTGGGCCAGCCGGTCGCGGTTGTGGTGCAGGGTGTGGAGGTGGTGGCGGAGAACGGCCGTTCCCATCCCCCCATCCACCAAAAACCCATCCACCCCATCGGTTACAATTTCATGGGCTGCACCGCCGCGCCCGGCAATGGCCGGCAGGCCAAAAGCCATCCCTTCTAAATACACAATGCCAAATCCCTCGTAGCTGGACGGCACCACCAGCAGGTGACTTTGCGCCATTTTCCGGCTAAGGTCAGCATCGTCAAGCGGGCCATACAGGGTGACGTTACTAGCCAGATTGTGCCGGGTAATGAACTGTTGGATGCGGTTGGTGTAGCGGGGGGAAACGGCCGTCTCGCCCACCACGTCCAACTGCCAATCCGATTTAGGTAAATCAACCAATGCCGCCAGCAAAAAATGCAATCCTTTCCGCGGAATCAGATTCCCAACAAACAGCAGCTGCAATGGTCCCGGTCGGTAGGCGCAGGCTTCAATTTGCTGCGGCGTGAGGGTCGGCTGCAAGCGGTCGCCGGCAGGTGGCGCCACCACGTGCGGCTGCGTGTCTCCTACCAGCGATTGCACCACCTGCCGCGTCGTCTGGCTGTTGAAGATGAAACCGTCTACCGAGGCCAGGTACTGTTGCTCAACCAGCCTGTAGAACCAGTTTTGCCAGCGTGGCCGGGCCTCGCTGCTGCGCAAATGGTGCACAATGCTGACGATGGGATAGTTCACCTCGCCGCGCAGCCGCCGGTTCAGCCAGAACAGCGAGGGATGATTCAGCTCATCTTGCAGCAAAAGATCAAACTCGGCCATGCGCAGTTGCTCACGCAGGGCAAACCAAAAATTGTGCAGTAGGTGACGGCCGTATCCCTCCCACGGCAGCGAGATAATTTCCACCGTCTCGCCGGCTTCCTCCAGGTGATTTACCAACTGCCGATCATACAGGTAACCGCCGGAGAGGGTTTGCAAACGGCCGTAAATAATGAGTCCAATTTTCATAATGAAATTGGGTAATCGGTAATGTCGCTGCGCGACCGCTTCGCGTACCGTGTTCGGTAATCGGTAAAAGCTCACACCGATTACTGATTACCGATCACGGTTTACCGTTTACCGCTAACCGAAAAGACGCCCACGCGATCTCATTCTCCCATACCTTTACCGTTAGATGGCTGAGCGTGCCCGCCTGGATGCGCTCGGCGAGCTGGGTGGCCAGGATGCGGGCGAAATGCTCGATGCTGGGGTTGAGTCCGGCAAATTCGGGCAGGTCGTTGAGCGTTTTGTCTTTGTAATAAGCCACCAGCGCTTCCAGATTGGCTTCAATATCAACAATATCGACAAGGTAGCCGTGCTGGTCCAGCGCGGGGCCGCTGATCTGAAGCTCGACGACGTAATGGTGCGAATGCCACTCATTTTCGGCTCCCCAATCCCCGCCGATGAGGAAATGTTGGGCCACAAAATCTCGTTTGACGGCAACGGTGTACATGAACTGCTCCTTTTAAATGCGTAACGCAGAGGCGCGGAGGCGCAGAGTGTGCGTTTTAGGGATTATAGGTAAAAATGATTTGCACGGCCGTTTCCGGCCGGGTGTCAATTAAATCAAAAGCCTGGGCAGCCTGCTCAAGCGGGAAACGGTGGGTAATAAGCTGCTGCGGTTGGTGCTTTTGCAGCATCTCCCAGGCGACGGCCAGGCGGCGTGCTTTGGACCAGCGTCCCTGCCAGCGCGGGGCAAGGTGGCTCACCTGGCTGCTGATGAGCTGCATCTGGTTGCGATGAAACTTGCCGCCCAGGTTCAAATCGGCCCGCTTGTTGCCATACCAGGAGCCGATGAGGATACGGCCGTTAAACCCCATCACGTCGATTGCCGTATCCAACGCCGCCGGATTGCCGGACAGTTCAAACGCCAGATCGAAGCCGGGATGATGGCCGGCGTGAGGCAGTGCGGCCAAAATTTTAGCAGGTAAATATGGATCAGACGGGTTCAGGCTGGCGCTGGCACCCAGCTTTTGTGACCAGTTGCGGCGCAGCGCGTAGCTGTCCAGCGTGATCAGGCAGGCCAGCGGCAATTGGGCCAGCAGGCCGGTGGTGAGCAGCCCCACGATCCCCTGGCCAAACACGGCCACCTGTTCACCAATCCCTGGCTGGGCATCCATGATGAAGGAGACGGCCGTTTCCATGTTTGGCAAGAAGACGGCCGTTTCCGGCAGCATTCCCTCCGGCAGTGGCAACACGTCGTCTGGTCTGGCCACAAAATGAGACTGGTGTGGTTGGAAGGCAAACACCAGCCGGCCTTGCCACGCTTTGGCCACAGACGCGCCAATCTCCACTACCCGGCCAACGGCCGCATAACCATACTTTTGTGGATAGCCGCCTTCGCCCAGCGCAGCAATCGTGGCGTCGGCCATCAGTTCGGGCGGCATCTGGCCGCGATACAGCAGCATCTCCGTGCCAGAGCTGATGGCCGTGATGATGGTTTCCACCAGCAGGCCATCCTCAGGCAGTGGCGGCAGCGGCTCTTCGCGGATTTCCAGGCTAAACGGGGCGGTAAAAATGAGAGCTTGTCGCTGCATGAATTTGTCGCTTTCGTGGTTGAAAACATTGACGCAAAGGCGCGAAGGGGCAAAGAAAAAAAGAAACCCTTTGCGCCCTCTGCTACTTTGCCGGCTTTGCGTTAAAAAATCCTGTCCCTCACAGTTAGCGGCACAGGATGGTGGCGGTCATGATAGCGCATCGTTTTTGCTCGCCAGTTTCGTTGATACCAAACACCTCGCCCTGGCAGACGTTCACCGTGCGGCCCGGTTTCAGCACGCGCCCGGTGGCGATCAGCTTCACGCCCTGTGCCGGAGCCAGAAAATTGACTTTGAACTCAATGGTGAGCACTTCGCTGTGGGGCGGCATGAGGGTGAGCGTGGCATAGCCGCAGGCAGAATCGACAACGGCCGTTGTCGCGCCAGCGTGGACAAAACCATGCTGCTGCGACAGGCTGGCTGAGACGGGCAGCTCGATGGTAACTTTTCCGGGAGAGACGGCCGTTAACCGCGCCCCCAGATGAGCCATAAACCCCTGCCGGGCAAAGCTCTCGCGTACATCTTGCGCATAAGCCGGATTGCGTGTTTGGAATTGGGTCACTTGTTTTTCCTTAGTTCGTGATGGGTGAGGAGTGGCAGTCCTGATTGTGCGATTTTTTAACCAATGGGGGCCTCAGGACTGCCACTCCTGGCCTAATTTGGTTCCTGCCAGCTCACATCCCCGAAAAGAATGATATCTTTCCCCAGCCACTGGGTGTGCGGATTTTTGAGCTGGGGCAGGCCGTGGCCGTTCAGGTTGCCCACGGCGTTCAGACCGCCCACCAGCAGCGGGGCCACGGTGATCACCAGCCGGTCCACCAACTGTTCCGTCAAAAAGCTGGTGATGATGCCTGCACCCCCTTCCACCATCAGGCTGCGGATGCCTTGTTTGTCCAGGCAGGCCAGCAAATGGGGCAGGCTAACCTGGCCACCGGCCGTCGCCGGCAGGCGAAAGACGGTAGCCCCGGCATCTTGCAAGGCGGCTACTTTTTGCGGATCGGCCATTTCTGTGGTGGCCACGATGGGTTTGCGGGGATGAGTGGTGAGCAGTTTGGCGGAGAGCGGCAGCCGGAGCCGGCTGTCTACGATGATCGGCTGCGGATCGGGACCGGCCACCAGCCGCACCGTCAGGCGGGGGTCGTCGGCCAGGACGGTACCGATGCCCACCAGGATCGCGTCGTGGCCGGTGCGCAGTTGGTGGGTCAGCGTCATGGACTCCTGGCCGCTGAGGGCCATCGGCTGGCCGCGCTGCCGGGTGATGGAGCCGTCCAAACTTTGGGCGTAGCTGAGGGTGACAAAGGGACGGCCGTTTCGCGTCGCTGGTTTGGTTGTGCCGTTTAGCGTGGGTTGGGGGGAACGGCCGTTTAAATTCAGCAGGTGGCGCATCCGTTCCACTTTGGTGGCCAGGTACGCAGCGTTTTCCACGTTGAGCGCGGCGGGCATGGCCACCCGTTCCGCCACGATGATGCCCAGCTGCTCCAAACTTTCGATCTTGCTGGGGTTGTTGGTTAGCAGCCGCACGGCCTGCACGCCTAAATCGCGCAAAATGCGGGCGGCGATGGTGTAATCGCGGGCATCTGCCTGATGGCCCAGCAACAGATTGGCCTCAACCGTATCGTACCCTTCGTCCTGCAAATTATAGGCGCGCAGCTTGTCCAGCAGGCCAATGCCGCGCCCTTCCTGCCGCAAATAGACAATGATGCCCGCACCCACTTCGGCAATTTGCTGCATCGCCTGGTTGAGCTGCGGACCGCAGTCGCAGCGCAGCGAGCCAAGTACATCCCCGGTAAAACATTCGGAATGAATGCGCACCAGCACCGGGCTGCTGGGGACAATACTGCCCAAAACAAGCGCCAAATGTTCTTTTTCGTCCAGATTGTTTTGATAGTAACTCAGTTGAAATTCGCCCACCTCGGTGGGGATGCGGGCGGTTGTTTTGCGCTCGACCACAAGGTTGTTCATACTTTTTTCTCCACAAAATCGGTGAGGACCCTCGAAGGACTCTTGTACGATTATACGCAACTCTGGCGGAAATGGATCGATGGCCTTAAAAGGTGCGCTCGTACAGTTGGTAAGTTTGCTGGGGTGTGGCGTTTTGTTTTTGCAGCCGGGCAAAGTAGACGGTACGATCTTGGCGGCGTGGGTCTTGCAGCAAGATGGCGGTGACCAGCGGCGTTTCAAACATGGTGAGGCCGCGTCCTGCCTGCGGCCGTTCCTCGCGGCGCAAGCCATCAAAGTACAGCAGGCTGGGCTTGAGGCGCGCCAGGTGAGGATTGCGCGCCGGGTCGATGGCGCTGTGAATTGTGCGGGCGTCCGGCGGCACCCAGCGCGGATCGCTGCTATAGATGCGCCGGCAGTAATCCAGGAATGTGCGGCGCTCCCAGGGAGATACGGCCGTATGAAGTCCAAAATTGAAGTAACCGCTCATTCTTTTTTGCCACCAAGACCCGAAGGGTTTCGCCTCTAAATGTTTGGGATTGTATGAAGTAAAACCCTTCGGGTCTCTCACTCAGATTCTCATAAACCTCTGTGTCCTCTGTGGCTAATTTCTTATGTCCCAAACAAAAGATCGGCAACGAACCCGGCGATGACGGGGAAAATGAGCCCCACGCCCATGCGAATGAGCGTGGGCCGCAGGCCGACGATGCTCACCTCCAGCGGCATACGAAACAGCGTCAGCAGCGACCAGGAGGTGACAAAGGCGACGCCCGCACCGATGCCGGCACCCGCTTTGTACAGCGTTGCTGCCAGGGGGAAACTGACAAAAATGCTGGGCGGCATCACCGCGCCCAGAGCCGATGCCAGCACAATGCCGCGCCAGCCGGACTGGTTGCCCAGCCAGCGGCTGACCATTTCCTGCGGCACCAGCGTCTCCGACAAACCCACGATGATGAAGACGGCAATAAAGATAGGAATAAGCTTAACAAAGGTGTTAAAACCGGACCTTAAACCAGTGGTCAGGCTGCCGTCGTGCCGCAGGTAAGCGATGAGCATAAAAAGCAGCGCCACAATGATGAGCAAAATCGTGGTGAAATCCATAGTGCCTCTTTTTTTCTGGGGGCGAGGGGTAGGCAGCATCATGTTACTTACAGCTCCGCTGAAGGGCAGATGTCGTTGAGGGTACAGTTGGGGCAGTCAGGGCGGCGGGCAATACAAACGCGACGGCCGTGAAAAATAAGCCAGTGCGAAACATTGATCCAATGCTCCTTGGGAATAATGGTCATTAACTCCCGCTCCACTTTTACCGGGTCTTTATTGGTGGAGGTGAGCCCCAACTTGTGAGCCACGCGCTTGACGTGGGTATCGACGGTAATGCCTTCGGCCTTGCCGTAGATTTCGCCCAGGACCACGTTGGCCGTTTTGCGGGCGACGCCTGTGAGCCGGGTGAGTTCTTCCATCGTGTCCGGTACGTCGCCGCCGTGATTTTGTAAGAGGGTGACGGCCGTTTCCTGAATAAACCGCGCCTTTTGCCGAAAAAAGCCGGTAGGGCGAATCGTTTCTTCCAGCTCGGCTCGGTCCGCAGCGGCAAAAGCGGCCGCGTCTGGATATTTGGCAAACAGTTCGGGCGTGACCTGGTTGACGCGTATGTCAGTAGTTTGGGCCGAGAGGATGGTAGCCACCAGCAGCTGCAGCGGCGTCTCGTAGTTGAGCTCGCAGTGGGCATCGGGATGGGCCGCTTGCAGCCGCTGCAAGACGATTTGGACGTGATCGGGGGATGGTTTCTTTTTGGCCATGATAGTGTGTAACTCTAGCGTTATCAGATTCGCCGTGCAAGTGTATAATGGGACGGAGTTTGAACGGTGCATGAAAAGCTTACCGGCAAACTCGCTTACTTGCCCATTCGCCCACTATAATCTGTGAGACCGACTTGACCGCGCGAAGGAGTGATTGCTTGTTAATCGATTTTGGACGTGAACTATGTGGTGATTTGGCAGCGGCCGAATCGCGAGAATGGTTGGTGACAAACGGCATTGGCGGTTTTGCTTCCGGCACCGTGGCCGGTACGCTGACGCGTCGCTACCATGGCTTGCTCATGGCGGCGCTGGCGCCGCCTTTAGGGCGCACGCTGCTGCTGGCCAAAGTGGATGAGACGGTGGAGTATGAAGGGATTTATCCGCAAAGCGGCCGTTTCTATCCGCTTTATGTAAACCGATGGGCTAATGGCGTCGTTGAGGGTAATGGCCACTGTTTTATCAATCGCTTTCATTTGGAAGGCACAACACCGGTCTGGACTTTTGCTTTTGGCAACGCGCTGCTGGAAAAGCGCATCTGGATGCAGCCGGGAGCCAACACCACCTACCTGCAATACAAACTCACCCGCGCTACCGGTCCGCTGACAATGGAAGCCAAGGCGTTTATCAATTACCGAGATTACCACGACACAACTATTGTCAACGATTGGGAGCCGGAAATTGAAGCTGTGGACAACGGGCTTTGCTTTCAGGTGCATGAAGCAGCCACACCGTTTTATCTGCTCAGCGACAAAATGCAGATGAGGCCCCAGTTTGACTGGTACGAAGATTTTTTCCTGAGCATTGAGGAGCACCGCGGCCAGAACGATGTTCAAGAAGACCACATCTATGCCGCGCATCTGCGTACTGTGCTGCGCCCCGGCGAATCGTTAACGCTGGTGGCCAGCACCGAAGCAAATGCTGATTTGGATGGCGATGCGGCCTATGCCGAGCGGCGGGCGTATGAGGCGTCGCTATTAGAAAAAGCCCGGAAAGTTCATACGCTAAAATTGCCGGCAGAAGTAGAACAGTTGGTGCTGGCGGCTGACCAGTTTGTGGTGAAAAGACCGACGGCGCGGGACAAGGACGGCCGTTCCATCATCGCCGGTTACCCCTGGTTTAGCGACTGGGGGCGTGACACCATGATTGCCCTGCCTGGCCTCACCCTCACCACCGGCCGGCCCGAGGTCGCCGCCTCCATTTTGCGCACCTTCGCCCAATTTGTAGACCAGGGCATGTTGCCCAACCGCTTCCCCGACGCCGGTGAACGGCCGGAATACAATACCGTCGATGCCACGCTTTGGTATTTTGAAGCATTGCGCGCTTATCACGCCGCTACCGGCGACGATGAACTGGTACGGGAACTGTTCCCTGTGCTGCAAGAGATTATCCTATGGCACAAGCGGGGCACCCGCTACAACATCCAGATGGATGAAAAAGACGGCCTGCTTTTTGCCGGGGAAGAGGGGGTGCAGCTCACCTGGATGGACGCCAAAGTAGACAACTGGGTCGTGACGTCGCGTATTGGCAAGCCGGTTGAGATCAATGCCTTGTGGTACAACGCAGTGTGCATCATGGCCGACTTTGCCCGGCTGCTTGGGGAAGAGGCAGGTGAGTACCAGGAAATGGGCAAACAGGTAAAGCAAGGGTTTGCCCGCTTCTGGAATAAAGAAATGGGCTACTGCTACGACGTGATCGATGGCCCTGATGCCGATGGATTAGACGGCAGCCTGCGGCCCAACCAACTGCTGGCCATTTCGCTGCCGTACAGCCCGCTGACGCCGGAGCAGCAGCGCTCGGCGGTGGACGCTTGCGGCCGTCATCTGGTGACAGCCCATGGCCTACGCAGCCTTTCGGCCGATGATAAAGCGTATGTTGGCCACTATGGTGGTGACCGGCAAAAGCGAGACGGCGCTTACCATCAGGGGACGGTGTGGGGGTGGTTGATCGGGCCTTTTGTGAGTGCTCACCTGCGCGTGTACGGTGACAAGGCAGCGGCGCGAACTTACCTGGATTCGCTGCTGCGGCACCACATTCGGGCCCATGCCGTGGGCAGCCTAAGCGAGATTTTTGACGGCGACGCCCCCTTTACGCCGCGGGGCTGCACGGCCCAGGCGTGGAGCGTAGCCGAAGTGCTGCGGACGTGGCAAGAAACGCAAGAAGTGGAGATTGGAGATTAGAGACAGGAGATCACTTTCCAGCGGCAATCTCAAAAAGATGACAAACATGGCTCCTGAAAGGATGAAGGACTTGAATGCATGAAGTTAGCAATGATTGGTTTAGGTAAGATGGGCGCCAATATGGCGCGGCGGCTGATTCAGGATGGGCATGAGGTGGTGGGGTATAATCTGGATGATGCCGTCACCGATGATCTGGCTGAAGAGGTGGGCCTTGTCCCGGCCTATTCTCTGGCAGAAGCGGTAGAAAAGCTGGCACCGCCGCGCGTGGTTTGGGTGATGGTGCCCGCGGGCAAGCCAACGGAAAGCGTTGTGTCTGAACTGGGCGAATTGCTCAGCGAAGGCGATCTGGCGGTGGACGGCGGCAACAGCAACTACAAAGAGTCGATGCGCCGGGGCGACACCCTGGCGCAGAAAGGCATTGAGTTTGTCGATGTGGGCACCAGCGGCGGCATTTGGGGTTTAAAGGAAGGGTACAGCATGATGGTGGGCGGGTCGGAAACGGCCGTCGCCACCCTTACCCCCGCGCTCAAAACCCTGGCGCCCGCCGCCGACAAAGGGTGGGGTCACGTTGGGCCGCGTGGTGCCGGGCATTTTGTCAAGATGGTGCACAACGGCATCGAATACGGCCTGATGCAGGCTTACGCTGAAGGGTTTGAGATTCTAAAAGCCAAAGAGGAATTTGATCTCGATTTACATCAGGTGTCCGAGATTTGGCGTTTTGGCAGCGTGGTGCGCTCCTGGCTGCTCGATTTAACCGCCAACGCCCTGGCCGAAGATGTGGAGCTGAGCGACATCAAAGGGTTTGTGCCTGACAGCGGCGAAGGACGTTGGACCGTATTTGAAGCCATCGACCTCGATATCCCCGCGCCAATTATCACCCATTCGCTGTTTGCCCGTTTTGTCAGCCGGCAGGACGAAAGTTTTGCTGCCAAATTGTTGGCAGCCATGCGTAACCAGTTTGGTGGACATGCTCTAGTTAAAGCAGAGGATTGATCGTTATCGCTTATGTTTGAAAACAAACCTAAATTTGGACCAGAGCATTTTCCTGCCGGGGCAGACATTATTCAGCAGGGGGATGTGCCGGATAAATTTTATATCATTACCCGAGGCAAGGTGTCTGTGGTGCTGCAGCCGCCAGACGGCCTGGATGCGGTGATTGATTATCTGGGTCCGGGTGACTTTTTTGGCGAGGTGGGCTTGCTGCACCAGAGCCGGCGCATGGCGACGGTGCGGGCAGAAACGGCCGTAGACGTCATGGCCATGGACACCCAAACCTTCCGCAGCTGGATTGAAAGCTCGCCGCTGGTGGCCCAAGAGATTGAGGCGTTGGCTGCTGAGCGCACCCGCGACACCGGCCCGCTGGAACCGGCCCCGCCCCTTGATTTGGAAAAGCTGCCCGAGGATATGGTGGAAACGGCCGTGGAGTCTACCGAGCAGTATAAAGTGGGCGACCACATCATCCGCCAGGGGGAACAGCCAGAGCGATTTTACGTCATTGTAGAAGGGTTTGTGAAGGTGACCCACGTTGACGCCGGCGGCAAAGAGCATGTGGTCGATTACCTGACGGCCGGAGATTATTTTGGCGAGATTGGCCTGCTGGAAGGGGGGGAACGGATTGCTACGGTAACGGCCGTTACCCGCGTCAAAGTGGTCTCCTTTGATCGCAACACGTTCCGTCGCTGGATGCGCCAATCGCCCAGCAGCCAGGACGACATTGCCGAAACGGCCGCGCGACGGCGCAAGAATACCGGGATGTTGTCGCCGCCAGAGGATGAGTAGACAGTGATCAGTAAACAGTATTCAATACTTGTCACTCCCGCGAAGGCGGGAGTCCAGGCTTGTAGATTCCCGCCTTCGCGGGAATGACACCTTTTTAAAGAACAAAACGATTGAAAAAGCTGTGGGAAGGAGAAAATGATCGACTGCCATACTTGTGAGTTAACGGCGCAGCGAGACAAAGGTGAAGCGCCTTTGTGGGACAGCATTTTTAGGGCACAGCATTGGGATGTGGTCCACAGTTTCAACACGGGCTTGCCCGGTTGGCTGGTGTTGGTAGCCCGGCGTCACATTGCCGCCATTGATGAAATGACCGAGGCAGAAGCCGCCGAATTAGGCAGCCTGCTGCGTCACGTTTCTTTGTGCTTGAAACAGGTCACCGGCTGTTTAAAAACATACGTCATGCAATTTGCCGAACATCCCCGGCACCCTCACGTGCATTTTCACGTCGTGCCCCGCATGGCGGACCAGCCGGAAACGCACCGTGGACCCCAAATCATGAACTATCTCAAGGTTGCAGAAGATGAGTACGTGGGTGAAGCAGCAATGAACGCGCTTGGGGAGCAGATTCGGCAAGCACTCTCAGCGATGATCATCAAACCAAACAGTTGACGGTGGCGCAGAACTGTGAGCTTGTTCTTTCCCCTTGAAAATTGCAACTAGCAAACATGCGTTCTAAATTGTTTGATGATATACTGTGCAAAAGTTTTAGGAGCGTTTGCCGTGAAAATCCCAACTAGCGAGACAAAATTAAATGGTTTTGATTTAAATAGAATGCCGCTAGAGTTACAAGAGCAGCTCACCGAGCTTTATCAAAGTCAACAGTTAGACAATCCCTTAGATGAAAATCGCATATATCATGGGGATGCACGGCAACTCCTTCCCCAGATTCAACGCAACAGCATTGCTCTAAGTATCTGGTCGCCGCCCTATTTTGTGGGTAAAGAATATGAGGCGGACTTGTCGTTTGAAGATTGGCAGAATTTACTGGCAACAGTTATAGCTCTTCATTTTCCCATCATTAAGCCGGGTGGCTTCCTGGTTATAAATATTGCCGATATTTTAGTGTTTAAAGACCCCAACATTCCAAAAATTCAAGCCGAAGTGATTAGCAGCAGGCGTTCGCCCATCACACGTAAGGATGTGCTGGCAGCAATGGCCGAACACCCTGATTACAATCGGTACCAAATTGCTGAATTATTAGGATGCAGCGAACAAACGGTTGATCGCAGGCTGCATGGCAATAATATTCGTGGCGGTAAATACGAAACGCAGACCAAAGTAAAAATTGTCGGCGGACTTATAGAGGAATGGGGACAAAACGCCGGGTTTTATTTGTATGATCGACGTGCCTGGGTAAAGGATGCTGCCTGGGAAAATTCACGCTGGCACAGCCTCTCTTACAAATCTGTTGATGAGTTTGAATATTTATATGTGTTTTGGAAGCCTGGTGTTACGCAAGTGGACCGGAAGCGGCTGACAAAGAAGGAATGGAAAGAGTGGGGTTCACGCGGTGTATGGCATATTCCTTCGGTCAGAGCTAACGATGATCACGAAGCGAAGTTTCCTTTTGAGCTGCCCCGTCGTTTCATTCAACTGTTAACCGAACCTGGCGATACTGTGCTAGATTGCTTTATGGGTAGTGGTACGACAGCTATCGCCGCCATTCAGCAAAAAAGAAAATTCATCGGCTTGGAACTGATTGAAGATTATGTGCAATTGGCGGAAAAGAACATTGAGCAGGCCAAATTGCAAAGCCAGCAATTAACACTTCCACTCGGTGAGGATAAATAGTAGATGCTTCTCGATCCTGCACAACTGGCCCATAATCTTGATCGATTGGAGGAGATAGAAAAGGCGTCATTGCGATTGGTTGTACAGGCAATTTATGATTACCGGGAAACGGCCGTCGAAATTTTCCGCGAAGAAAGTGATTTTGTAGCCGATATTGGCGAGGATATAACCCGTGAAGCTTTGGACAGAATGGGTGTTGCCAAAATTGATCAGCGATTGTTTGGCAAAATTGATTATAAACGTGCCCGATACCTCTTTCATCCAGATTACGCTGTGCAACAAGCGCTTTTTGTAGATTCAAAAGCTGAAAAGGTTAGTGGGCAGGGAACAGCAACACTCCAAACCTCACAGTTTTCCATGACGGTGCGCCAGGTAAGAGCAGAAGAAGAAGTCGAAGTTGAGGGAAGTTTGCCCAAGATTCTCTCTATTCGTGAGCATAGCTACATTACCACCACTATTTTTGTCAAATACAATTACGATGATCTGTCCGGTAACAATCGTCTAAATTCAATGACGGTGGCAGCCGTACCCAATGGTCTGCTTCAGGAAAGATACAATCCTTCCCCACACGACACAATTTGGATTGCGGGCAGAAATGCACCAAGCCTCGGAGAGGCGTTTCGGGTACGCTTATCATTTAGCCGGTTGAACACCAAAGCTAGTTGGCGTGTGCAAAAGATTCCTATCCCGCCTAACAATTTCATCTGGAATGATTAGCTATCTTTCCCCTTTTTATTTTTATATGTAGGCATCAGAGGTATACATGACTTCTAATCTCACAGATTTGAAGCGGCAGGCGGCTGAAAAAGCGGTTGAATTGATTGAGTCCGGCATGGTGGTGGGATTAGGTACGGGCAGCACGGCCGTTCACGCCACCCGTGCCATCGGTAGATTGTTGCAGGAAGGCAAGCTGCAAAACATTGTCGCTGTCCCCACCTCAGACGAGACGGCGCGCGAAGCTGAGTCCCTACAAATTCCCCTGGTCACATTTGAGGCGCATCCAACAATAGACATAACGATTGACGGGGCGGATGAAGTTGCGCCCAATTTAGACGTGATTAAAGGGCTGGGTGGCGCGCTGCTGCGCGAAAAGATCGTGGCTGTTGTTTCCAAACGGTTTGTCATCGTGGCTGATTACACCAAGCGGGTGACGCAGTTGGGCAGCAAAGTGCCGGTGCCCGTTGAAGTGATTCCTTTTGCCGAACGTCCCGTGGCCGACTACTTAACATCGCTGGGGGCGCGGGTGGAAAAACGGATGGAAGATGATGGGGAACGGCCGTTCCGCACCGACGAAAACAACATCATCCTCGATTGTTTCCTGGGCCCCATCGCCAATCCCCAGCAGTTGGCCGCCGCCATTCGCCAGCAGCCTGGCGTGGTCGAGCACGGTCTCTTCCTCGGCCTGGCCACCGACGTCATCCTGGCCGCCCCCGGCGGCATCGAGCACCTTACCCGCCCGTAACCAGACGACAAGCCACCTGTAAGAAATCTGTAAGCAGTTTTTACTATAGTCACAGCGTCTAACATTACAGGTGGACAAGTTTGCAAGTAGGCGAGTGGGCAAGTTTTTAGACCACTTTTTATTGACACTTTTCACTTCCTCACTCGCCCTTCAGGAGAGAATAATGTTCAAAAAATTAGCGTTTGGCGGTTTGGTTGGTTTGTTGTTGACGGTGGCGTTAAC
>CALBTC010000018.1 GCA_937967805.1 uncultured Anaerolineaceae bacterium | reverse complement strand
GCTGGGCTTCAGCCCCATTTGTGTGAAGCGGTGGATTTGCCAAGATTTACTCCCATGAGATTTTGTCCACAAACAACAAACAGCACCCAGATGGCTCTGGGTGCTGTTTCTTTCAGTTGTGGGAGACGCGATTGTATCTGAATTTGAGAGATTTGCCCCGCAGTGAAAAAGACCCTAGCGGTGTTGAGATTGCCCTCGCCGCGGATGGTGAGGAAATTCATCGCGGGCACATCGACAAAGGATACCTTTTTGGCGGTGGTCGATACAAATGCTTTAGCTCTCGCTTGAAATCTACTTTTTTCATGTTTCGCTCCTAAAACCTCCTCAGGTTCCAACTAAAACGATCACCTGAGTAAAAACCTGCGGGAGGTTGGTTCTTGTTGATGTTTTTTAGCGTAGCATGGGTTACGGCCGTTCACCATTCCATCCTTGCGCTTTTGGGCAAAATCCTAAACCAGGCTAAACGAATTTTCCCCGCAATCCCGGTTTTCGTTATAATGCTACACCAGATAGAAATGGAGGAAGCGGATGAATGAGCTAATCGACGTGATTCTGGAACGGTTGCAAACCCTGTTCGACCCGGAAACAGTAGGCACGCAACTGGTTGATTTTTTGATCAATCTGGTTGTTGCCCTGATCACCTTCGCCGCTTTTTACCTCGGCTGGCTCGTTATCCAGGTGGTGTTAAAACGGTTTTATCCCTCATCCAGTTTGGATAAGACGTCCCAGGCCTTCATTAATACTATTTTTAAGTACAGCATTTTACTGTTTGGCATTGTCAACGCTTTATCCATCGTGGGCGTGGATACGGGAGGGCTGCTGGCATCGCTGGGCATCGTGGGCATTACCGTCGGCTTTGCCGCGCGGGATGCGTTTTCCAATCTCATCTCCGGCATTCTCATTTTTCTAGATCGGCCGTTTGTCATTGGTGATCTGGTGGAGGTTGGCGAAAATTACGGCCGTGTGGAGCAAATCACCTTACGCTCAACCCGCATCGTTACCAGAGATGGCAAAATGCTGGCCGTTCCCAACGCCGACATCATTAACAAGACAGTCACCTCCTATACCAACTTCCCGCATTTGCGCCTGGACGTAAGCGTAACCGTTGCCGTCAATGAAGATATTGAGCAGGTTCGTAAGATTTTGCTTGAGGTGATTCAAAACGACCGGGATTACTTGCCGGAGCCGCCGCCACGTGTGGTGATAACTCAATTGAACGATTACAATGTGGCCTTGGAGCTGCAAGCCTGGATTGATGATGAGCGCATTCACGTTGAAAAGCGATTTGAACTGCGAGAAAGAATATTTAAATCCTTAACTGAGCACAAAATTGATATGCCTTTTGAAACCATACAGCTAACGCCCCTCACCGTAAAGATGGCGCAGGGCCAACTGCCGGAGAAAACAAATGAGTGATCAGACCGAGCATCCTGTTATTGGTTGGGAAAAGGAAACGGCCGTTCCCGAAAACCACCATTTCAACCGCTACCTGTACGCCCACAATGGTCACCTGCACCTGGATGGCCTCGATTTAGCCCAAATTTTCCTGGATGAAGCCCCTCAAGGCTTTGAAAAAACCATGCCCAGCCCGCTGGAAATTGTCTACCTGCCCCTCATCCGGCGGCAAATTCAGAAGATGAACCAGGTCTTTGCCGACGTCATTGCTGAGGTGGATTATGCCGGTGAATTTCATTACACCTACGCCTCCAAAGCCAACGCCGCTGAAGAAGTGATTCGCACCACGTTAGGCGCAGGCGCCCATCACGAAATGTCTTCTACTGTGGACGTAGACATCGCCCGAATTATGATTGATCGTGGCCTACTCACACCTGATCGCATGATTGTGGCCAATGGCTTCAAAGGACCCAAGTCTCTCTATGCCCGCAATCTCCTCCAACTGCGGCTTCTACACGAAAACCTGACACCGGTCATTGAAGACCTGGATGAAATTTCCCTGTTTCTTAGCTCAGGCGAAACATTCAATGTCGGTTTGCGCCAAAAAAGCTATGGTCCTAATGAAACTCAAGCTGAGATGGACCAGGCCAATTCCCGCTTCGGCCTCAACACCAAAGATATGTGGAAAGCGGCCGATTACATTGCCGCTGCGCCCAATCTCAACTTAACAATGTACCACTACATGGTAGGCAGCCAATTGACCGACATCCCCTCCTTTATTAGCTGGCTCAAGCCCGGCATCGAGCTATTCGCCCGGCTGCGGCAGCGCTATCCCAGCCTGAGCATCTTCAACTTTGGCGGCGGTATGCCGGTGGCCATGACGCTGGATTTTAACTTTGACTACCATGAATTTGCGCGCCAGCTTTTAACCAATTTGCAGGAGGCGTGCCAACGGTACAGTGTGCCCGTGCCGGATGTGATGGGTGAATTCGGCCGTTACACCACTTCGGAGCACGGCGCGCATTTGTTCAAAATTATCACTGTCAAAGACAATGGTTCCAAACTGCCCTGGTACATCATCGACGGCTCCATTATGAGCTCCTTCCCCGACAGTTGGGCGCTTTCCGAACATTTTATTGTGCTGCCGCTGAATCATCTGGACAAACCGTTTCAACAAGTGCAGTTGGGCGGCATTACCTGCGACAGCGATGACGTCTACCCTCCGAAACCGAGCCAATCACCGCTCTATCTGCCGGTAGAAACGGATGATCTGTACATTGGCTTCTTTAGCATTGGCGCGTACCAGGAGATGCTGGGCGGGGTGAAAGGCAGCAAACATTGCGTCCTGCCAGAGGCGTATGAATTAATCATTGATCGGGATGAAGACGGCCGTTTCCAATTCCAAATCATCCACGGCCAAACCCCCGAAGACGTCCTGAACAACCTGGGTTACCGTATCTAAAACCATGCAACCGGACAATCAAACACCCGTAAATACAGATATCACAGTGTAAAATACAAGAATATCCCCAGATACAGGTGAATAATCATTAACCATTTACAATTAACCATTAACCATTTTTACCCTTTTCCGAGGAAAATCTTATGAAACTAGATCGCACTCGCATCATCTTTATTGCCATCATCGGCGTCGCCGCCCTCGTCATCTGCGGCGTTGCCGCCTACAACATCATCGGCAATCTCACCGATGACGCTGAGCCAGAAGTCGCTGACATTAGCGGCAGCGATATCGACAACAATGGCTCAACCGTCTCCAACGTCAACCTCGACTCCCCTGATCCTGTCTGGGGGCCAAACTACAACGCAGACGACGATTTGCCCACCTACATCTGTGGCGCCGACGCTTTCGGCAGCTACTTCACCCTGCAGCAAATGCAGATGAGCGGCAAAGACATTGAGCACGGCTTCCATTTGGGCATCATCCCCTTCTTCCTCAACGACGAATACGACATCACCGAGGAGCAGCGGACTGCCCTGCTGGACTCCGGCCAATGGAACTGCTTGCTCACCACGCTGGACTCTGTGGCCCTCACCAGCCCCGGCGTCATCACCGCCATTGTGGATGAAAGCGCCGGTGCCGACCAGCTTTGGGGCCGCGACATTGAGACGATTAACGACCTGGCCGGCAAACGCATCGCTTTTGCCCGCGACAGCGTGGGTGAATATTTCGTCTACTACGCCCTCTCGATTGCCCAGCTTAGCCCGCGCTCTCAGGTAACCCTGGTGCCGCAAGACAGTGTTGAAGACGCCATCGACGTCTTTAACAGCGGCCAGGCAGATGTGGTCTCCGCCTGGGAACCGAGCATCTACGACGACGAGGAAAGCGGCGGTGAAGAACTTCTTAGCTCAGAGCAGCTGCGCATCGTCATCGACGTGATTGTTACCTCACGTCAATCCATTCAGAACAATGCCGACCTGGTGCAAAGTTTCCACAACGCCTGGTTTGATACGCTCAAGGCCCAGGTGGAAGATTTTGATACGGCCGCACAGCAAATTGCCGCCTGGGGCAACAACGATTGGACCTTTGTCTACCCCGAAACCGCCAGCGAAGACCTGTTCCTCTGGCTGGAAAACGTGGCCCAGGCCGACCTGGGCGATAACGCCTTTGTCATGCGCGACACGCGTCCCATCATTTCCCGGCTGCAAATTGCCCGCCGCGTCTGGGCTGCCTCAGACGTTAATATTCCTGATGACAACGTGGAGGATTTGGTCAATGGCGGTTTTGTTTTGCGCGCCGCCGACCAACCCAGCTTGCAGCCAAACGGCCGTCCCGTCAACGACACCTTCTCCATCTCAGCCCAGGTTGATCTGTCCGGCGTCTCCACCGATGCCGCCGCCACGCTGGCCGTGCTGCCCTGCCGCAGCTTTGACTTCTTGCCCGAATCAACGGAGCTCACGCTGGAATCACGCCGCATTTTAGATAACTGCGTGGTGCCCACCATGAGCCAGAGCATCGGCCTGCTGCTGCGCGTGCGCGGTTCCTCCGCCTGGCCGGCCAACGAGCCTCCCTATGAAGAAGAAGACATCCTGGAAGTGGCCGAAGGACGCGCCCAATCCGTCGTCGATTACCTGGTGTCGCAGGGGATTGACCCGGCGCGCTTCATTGTAGAGGCCACCCTGCCACCGGAAGAGCGGCGCGGCACAGATGATCCCAATCTCCAGGCACAAGACCGCTTTGTGGAACTGACACTGGTTACGGCTGGACGGTAAGATAGAGGTTTTTATGAAATACAAAAATTTCCGCACTATTTTACTGCTTCTTGCACTGTTAACCTTGCCCACTATGGCCTGCGGGCTATTTGGCCTGGACCCGGAGGGACCGCCGAGCGATGCCGTGGTGGTAAATGTGATTGCTAATACGACGGTGGCACCCTGGCTGGAAACGGCCGTCACCACCTTCAACAACTCCGAAACAACCACCAGCAGCGGCGAGCCTGCTTACGTGGTGCTGAATGCCGTAGAATCGGGGCAAGCCATTGACCGGATCACCAACGATCCGGCTCTGGCGCTCTGGATTCCCGAAGATGCCGTCTGGACCGACGTGCTGGCCGACAGCGGCGACAGCAGCTTCCAAAACGACTGCGTCAGCGTGGCGCAAAGCCCACTGGTCATCGGCATGTGGCGCGAGGTGGCCGAGGCGTTGGGCTGGCCCGGCCTGCCGCTGGGCTGGCTGGACATCGGCAGTCTGGCCGCTGACCCTGCCGCCTGGGATTATTACAGCGGCGGCGCGCTGGGCGAATCGTTCAAGCTGGGGCACACACATCCCGGCCTGTCCGGCTCCGGCGCCAGCACCCTGCTGGCCATTGTGCAGGCAGCCGAATCCAAAACCGAAGCCGTTACCGTGGCCGACATCGGCCAGCCGATTGTGCAGGCCAGCGTGGGCGCCTTTGAAGGCGGCGTCACCTGGTTCAGCAGCAGCACTCGCGCCCTGGCAGAAACCATGGCCGAGCGCGGTGTTGATTATTTAACGGCCGGCGTGATGTATGAAGCCAACGTAGCCCAGCTTGGCGGCAACCAGATCGTGGCGATTTACCCGCTGGAAGGCACCTTCATCGCTGAATTCCCGGCCTGCATTCGCGAAACTGCCACCTCTGCTGAAAAAGAAGCGGCCGTTTTGTTCCGTGACTATTTGTTGAGTGAAGCGGGTCAGCAAGAGGCAGCCAATCATGGGTTGCGTCCGGTGAATACGGCCGTCTCCCTCCCCGCCACTGAAGCCATCGACCCGGACCAACCCAGCGTCATCTTTGAAGAACCGTCTACCAACTCTATTTTTGCCGTGCAGGATCTGTGGCAGGAAGCGCGCAAAGACGTCAACCTGGTAATGCTGCTGGACACCTCCGGCAGTATGCGCGGCTCCAAAATTGAGAACATGCGGGAAGCGGCCGTACAGTTTGTGCAGCAAATGGGCGATGACGATTATCTCTCCCTCATCGCCTTCAGTACCGAGCCGGCGCTTATCGTGCGACACGTACAGGTGGGTGACAATCGAGACAAAATTGTGAATGCCATCATGGAGCTGGAAGCGGTCGGCGACACCACCCTGTTTGATGCCATCGGTGACGGGGCAGCCTTGCTGACGGAAACCACGCTGCCTGCTACCGCCAACGCCATGGTGGTGCTCACCGACGGCCAGGACACGCGCAGCTATCGCTATAACGCAGCCACGGCCATGCAGGAAGCACTGAACAATAACGCCACCGTCTTTACCATTGCCTACGGCGGCGACGCCGACGAGCGCACCCTGGAGCGGCTGGCGACCCAGGCCAATGGCAACTACTTTGTTGGCGACGAAGCCTCCATTGCTGCCATCTACGAAGAAATGTCCGCCGCCTTTGGTGGCAGCGTAGGCGTCGGCCGTTAATTTTCTCATGTTTGGCAAATTAACGGGTTGGCCAGGCAATTGGGCGAGCCAGGTGGAGAGAAGGTTTTAATGATTGGCAAGGGTTTCACCCACCTGCCTCGCCCCTACCGCGCGTTTTTTGTTAAAATACCCCCATGATGCAACAACCTTTATTCACCGTGGGCGATGTGCCCGTCTTTGGCGACGCCATTTTGTCGCCCATGGCCGGGTATTCCGACGTGCCTTACCGGGCGCTGTGCCGCGCCTATGGTTCCGCCATGCATTACACCGAATTTGTCCCCGTTGAGGCATTGCTGGGCAAGCGCGTCCACGAACGGTTCCGC
>CALBTC010000017.1 GCA_937967805.1 uncultured Anaerolineaceae bacterium | reverse complement strand
ATAGAGCTTTTTTCAGATAGCCTGCCTCAAGAGGTCGGCACGTTTCATTCCTTGTTGCCGGCCAAAACGCTTACGTATGCGGGAGGAGCATTACTGCGCACTCTCTCAGGACATGGGGATGATATTTGCGGTATGGCTTTCCTTCAGGATGGTCGCATATTGTCGTGGTCCGATGATCATACGCTGCGCTTGTGGGAAAGCGATGGCTATCTTATTGATACTTTTTATGGCCATAATGATTGTGTAAACGGGGCCATAGAATTGCCTGACGGGCAAATTCTTTCTTGGTCAGATGATCATACTCTGATTATCTGGCAACGAGATGGAACTTTCTTAAGAAGATTATCTCAACATGCCAGCATTGTGAATGGTGCCTTACTCGTTTCCAACCAAAACATATTATCCTGGTCAGATGACCATACCCTCATTGTCTGGTCAAATGAGGGCGAATTTATCCAAACCTTGCAAGGTCATACTGAGCAGGTTGAAGGCGCGCTTGAATTAGCAGAAGGGCGCATCCTTTCCTGGTCAACCGATAATAATTTAATAGTGTGGGATTTGGTTAATTCTACTTCGCAGATTTTGAGAGGCCATACTGCCCGCATTGTTGGGGCACTTGCTCTCGATAATGAAATTCTTTCTTGGTCTGCCGATAATACGGTCAGACTGTGGGATTTGGCAAGGAATAAACAGGTTGTATTTGAGGGGCATCATGCGCTAGTCAACGGCGTGGTTCAGCTCGAGGATAAAACAATACTGTCCTGGTCGGCAGATGGCAATCTGATTCGGTGGAATAAGAAGGGCAGCCAAATCACTAAATTTCAAGGTCATTTAGAGAGTGTTACAGGTGCATTAGGACTCTCCGATGAAACGATTCTATCCTGGTCCGACGACAATACGCTTCGCAGATGGAAACAGGATGGGGTGGAACTATCACAGTTTATTGGCCACCGAAAAGCGATTGTCGGTTCGCTGGAATTTTCCGAGTCCCAAATTGTGAGCTGGTCAGATGACAGCACTCTAATTGTTTGGGACTTTGAGGGCAACCTGCTTTCGACTTTGCGGGGACACGCACATTACGTAAATGGTGTAAAACAATTAGGCAGTGACAGGCTAATATCCTGGTCGGAGGACTTTACGCTGCGCTTATGGAATCCCTTTGGCGATCCGGTGGTGACACCGAGTCAGCATAAATCCAGGGTCAAACAAATTTTATCCTGGGAGAACGGGTTCATCAGCAGTTCGACAGATGGAACGATCAAAGTGTGGGATAAGCATGGTCAAGAAATGAACCATTTTGATTTTCACCACGCTAGCGTCAATGGTTTGTATCAGCTGGATGAAGCGCATTTTATCTCGTGGTCTTCGGATAAGACAATTAAACAATGGTCCTTGGCTGGACACCTGATTCACACATTTGTTGGCCACGATTCCTTTGTAAATGGATGCCTGCTGTGGCGCGAAAACCAGCTGGTTTCCTGGGGTGCGGACCGATCCATTCGCATCTGGAATGACAAGGAGGCATGCATTGAAATCCTTGATGCTCACGACTCTTACGTGAATGGTGTTCTGGCTATAAATGAGAAAATGCTTCTCTCCTGGTCAGAGGATAATACACTAAAAATGTGGAATGATGGCAAATTGGTCACCACATTATTGGGTCATCGCATGAGTGTGGATGGGGCTTTATATGTAAAAAAGCGCGAGATATTTGTTTCCTGGTCGGCCGACCAAACAATTCGCCTTTGGGATGTAAGTGGGGAAAATATCATGGTGTTAAGAGGCCACCGCCAGCGTGTTATCGGCGTATCCCTTCTGGGTCAAGATCAACTTATTTCCTGGGCTGGTGATGGCACAATACGTCTTTGGTCACTGGATGGAAATCTCTTAGAATCAATACAGGCTCATAGAGGGGGTATCAATCATCTAATTGTCTTAAAAGACAGGCGATTTATTACTTGCAGCCTGGACAATACCATCAAAATTTGGGATTGTACTTCGCTAAAATCGGTGGCTCGTTACTGTACTGATTGGCCTGTTGCTACAATTGCAGCTTCCGGCCCAACGCCTCTCATGGTTGCTGCTGGCGATTATCATGGACGGATTCTTTTTTTACAGGAAGTAGTCGGTGGCCCTAAGTAACGTTAATTTTACATCCGTTATTGTGCTTTCACCTCATCCAGATGATGGAATCCTCTCATGTGGTGGATTGCTTCGGTGGGCCCTGTCCCAGCAAAGGTTAGCGGCTTTGTTAACAATTTTTGATGGCAATGCACCTTCCTCAGTATCATCTTTTGCCAAAAAATATTTTCCCTATTCAAGTAGCCAGAACATAATGCGGTTAAGAAGAGCAGAAGACAGGGTGGCGGCGGCTTGCTTAGGTGTGGCGCAAAGCTCCCTTCTATTACCAGAAGCAATTTTTAGAAACGATCTTGATGGAAAGCCACTATATAGGAAAGAATCAGACTTGTTTGACGCCGCAGCTATCGAAACGGAAGCTGATTTAATTCAAGCTATCAAACCTATGGTAGTTAATTTTCTTCAAACGAAGATTCAGCCCTTGATACTATCCCCCAAGGGGATTGGCAACCACGTTGATCACCAAATTTGTCGGGAAATTGGTCTGTATCTGTTGTCCAAGGGATACACAGTTTGGTTTTATGAGGATATGCCCTATGCCCTTGCCGAAGCATCCAAGCGAGGCGATGAGCCTGGGTGGGAAACTATCCTAATTAATTCATCGCTAATTGAATTTAGCCAAAAAATTGAAGCCTGTGCCTATTACCGTTCTCAAATTCAACCTTTATTTGGCAGTGAAATCCGTATGAAGAAGTTGCTGCTGGATCACGCCCGACTTGTTGCCTCCGAAGAGGGCTCCTATGCGGAGCGAGTTTGGCAATTTAAGGACAGTGGTTTGCCTCAGAACAAAGAAATACAAGGAGCTAAAACATACCGTGATTATTCCCCAGACATGTGAAGTTTGTAATCAGGAAAATGTAATATTCCAGATGTGTCATAATTGTTTCTGGTTCTATCTTGATCTGGCTGATTTGAATCCCGGGGACCAAGCTGCGTATCGGGAACGACAAGAGGTGGCCATACAGCGATGGGCCCTTTTTCAAACCTATGATCAGGACGATATACAGGATTTAAAATTATATGACTACGATTTTGTAATTTCCGATGCGGCAAAATCAGTTGGGGCAATAGGCGAGGCGTATCTCGGCGAATAATAATTCAATGATGAACCGGGCAATCTGGTCGTTTTGGAGCAGACCATATTTAAAAAACGTTTCCACCAACTGGCTGTCAATGAAATATTTTTTATTGTCCTGGGTTCTTTCTGTTGGGTTAGGAAAACGCCACTACTCAGAGACGGTTCTTGTAGCCGATTCAGAGGCGGTGGACCTCCTTGTCAACCGTCTAGGTTTATCGTTTTCCCAGGTGAATTTGACCCTGGATCAGTTAGCCGACCAGGATCCCATTTGGTGGGCAACCGGGAAGTTTATTGCCTATCTTGAGCAAGAACAACCGTTTATACATCTTGAAAGCGATGCTTTCTTATGGCAACGACTGCCTGATGAACTTACGGATGCAGATTTGTTCGCACAAAATCCAGAGTATTTTCTGGCGGGAACATCGAACAACTATTTTCCAGAACATGTTGAGAAGGTTATTTCACAAACGGCAAAGAGCTGGCTCCCGCAAGAATGGGTTTGGGCACGGGCAACATTTACTCACCACCAGAAAGCGGTAGGTTGCGGAATTTTTGGCGGACAAGATCTCCCTCTTATTCATAGCTATTCAGATTTGGCGTTACGGTTTATCAATGATTCCAACAATAAAAAGGCTTTTCAGAAGCTAGATTCCAGGCTAAATTATATGCTTTTGATTGAGCAGTATTTGCTGGGTGCATATTTAGATTACCATAATTTTGTGACAAAATCTGCGAGATTAAAAAAGATTTCATACCTTTTCTCGTCGCTGGATGAAGCGCTGGCGCCCAACAACCCGTATCGGTATACTCACTTAATTGGTCCGGCCAAACGCAATCCCAATTTATTGCGGAGGTTGGAGGAAAAGGTGAGCGCTCTCTTCCCTCAGGCTTATAGGTGCGCCATCGATTTAGCGGAAGAGTTAGAAACACAGCTTTGATGCCTGCTGTTGTCTCCTTTCTCGTCATTCGAAAAATCTATTTAGTATGGGAACCTCGCTTAATCGCAAATAGATTTCAGGATTCGCCAGCTTTATAAATTCAAGCAGCCTCAAGCAATAACGCTCGTAGAGTGAACGGTGTTTTTCCAGATAATTCTTGTAAATCCAGGTATGAGTAAATAATTGCGAGCAATCGAGTCGGGGATAGTCCCACTCTTTCACTGCATCATCCAAGGAGTTAAAAGTATCGCTTTCAGGATCATATGTAGTATTGAGTAATGACCCAAAATCAATTCCCTTTTCCATGGCACAAAGAAAAAGCATACGTTGTTCCGCAAATAAAAGTTCAGGGCGGGTTGTGGCCTTTTGGGAAGCAATGCTATTTCCTCGCATAAATCTTAAAACTTCACCAGCATAATATTCTTTAAATTTCTGGTTACCAAAATACACGAGGGAAACGTTTGCTGCTTTGTGGGGAAAACTGTTCCAGATTGGTTTAAAATGATAGTTTTTAGGCGTTGCTAACTGTTTGCCCAAACCATAAAATTCTTTGTCTACGATTTCCCAATGGGCAAATTTTAGATCACCTGTCCAATAAGCACTTAAATCACACCAAACAATTAAATCGATGTCCAAGGACACAAACGGGGTCGGCTCCTCTAGAAAGGCAAAAATTTTTCCAGCGGACCAAAAAATCCGTGCATCGATTCCGCTGCTTGAAGCGTGATTTAAGTCAGGGATGGTGGTCAAGACGTTGTCGTCGATTGTGTCCCAACAGTCAGTGAGTCCCAATCCGGAAAGCCACGCCACGAACGGTGGATCTGTATATAATTTTATCCTCCCGTTAGACTGCCGCCATTGCAGCGCGGAAAGAACCATTAACAGCAGATTCAGGTCAGTTATGAGATTGTCGACTTTTGACGTTTTATCTGTTTTTTTGGGAGCAGTATGGGTGAATGGCTTTGTCCAATATACATGAATTCCAGTCATAGCTATCCCGCTGCCATTTAAATTGATAGAAGGAGAACAAATACTTTCAGGAAGTCTCCTGAAACCTCACCCATGATACCGCAGCCCGAACATGTAGCGGTGTACGTCTCTAAACGGATATAGGACATATCAGGGCCAGAACTAAGGGAGACTTTCACGCCTCAAGGATAACAAACTAGTTGTCTCATGTCGATGTGGTTTTAGGGGCAATCGCATCGACTTTTCTTTGATTGATGTGTGCTTTGCTTGCCTTTTCTTGTCCGGCCTACACGTCGGTCGGCGCTACGTTTTCCCGCCGAACCACATGCTTCATCAACCGGTGGAATGCTTATTCTACCTGTGCGTAATCCTATGATGTTGTGGAGGGCAAACAAGCTTGATTTCGGGTACATCTTCAGCTCGTTGGCTAGAAATCGGGGGCGATTGTCAAATTGTATAGCGCCTCGTTCCTCGCACGCATTCTCTATATCGAACAACCTTTTTTGAGCAGGCGGTTTTTTTGTTACCCTTCAGAGGATATGGAACCAATAGAGGCTACACTTGAGGGCCGCTCGCCAGCCCAAACAATCGCCGACGAAGCGTTCCATGTCCAAGAAGAAAAGCAACAATTCCGAAGCAGAAAAACCATCCGCATCTCCCTTGAAGGGTTTTACGGCGAAAAACGCATCGCTGAACCAGGTTGCCGGGAGTGTATTCTTTAAAGTGTCTATTGGTGCAAGAACGGTCGTGCAAAAATTTCGGACTCACGTACTTTAAGGTGGAGGCACCCAGCACATAAATTGAACTAAACAGCTTGCTTGAATTATCGCTGAATGATGTTCAACTGGATAACCTTAGGGGGAGGCTGGGGCACATTCACCTTCATGTAGATAAACTTGTCGCTCTTCACAGGTTAGCCTACGCGGTGCTTTCTGCTCTGCTGCGGCTATGAGCGCTTCAAGAGAGAGCAGCCAAATTCGTGTGAACCCTTCCTCCAAACTGCTGGTCAGAGCATAATGACCATCCGGAGTGAAATCTGCCATATCTATAGCGTTTGTATTTGCCTGTAAAATCGAAATAATTTCTCCTGTGGTTGCTTTGTGAATGCTGGCGAATGATTCCAAGCTGTTCAAAGTGCTATCTTCTTGAACGGAAATTATGAGAGAGCCATCAGGGCTAAAGTTGGGATAACCGGTTGCTATCAACTCAAGCGTATCTATATGCCAAACCTCCCAACCACCTGACCTTCTAAGAATCACGATATTGCGGGAGTCAGGGCTGAAGAACATATACCCAACAGGCCAAAAGTCTAAAGGGATATTCTGTATCACCTCTCCTGTTTGAAGCTCCCAAATCCACATAGCTCCTGCGTGAGGCGTGGCAAAATATTTGCCATCCGGGCTAAACACGCCATTCTGTCCTGAAGCGGTTAATATCTCCTCGCCTGTGTTCAAGTTTTCAATTGTTATTTTGCCCAAATCATCAGGGATGGCCATTAAACTTCTACCAGCTTCATCACAGAAAATTTGAGCAGATGCAGGCAGGTTCAAGGGGGTGACCGATTGCTCGGATAATTTGTAATGACTGGTTGTGCCATTTGTTTCTTTAACGATCAGGATATTCGGACAATTCGAAAAGTACATATATGAAATGTCTGCCCCGTTCGGCAGAGGCACTTCGTCAAGTGTGCTCGTTAGGTATAGTTTGCCTGGTTCATCCCACACGTCTGTATAGAAATAATGACCATCAGGGCTAAATTTGGCGAGGGTCACAAATTGACCCAATGTAGTGAGGTTCTGTCCCGTCGCGGCATCCCATACACCAACTTGATTTTGTTCAACAATGGTCCATCTTGTTCCATAGGTACCTATTACCATTGTTCCCTCAGGACTTAAGCTGACGTCGTAGATATAATTATTGTCCCCTCTAATATTCTCCAAGTTGGAAATGATTTTCCAAGAATTAGTATCCCAGACGGTCACTGAATTTAGCGTGCTTGAGACGTATCGGTCGTTTTCCTTACTAAAGGCACCGATACTTCCTGGCAGCACGGAAAGCATATCTCCGGAAGGGGGGGTGGCGTCCCAAACGAGCACTTGCCCTTCTTCTGCCACCCCCAAGACTTTTTGCCCTGACGGGTCAAAGCTCAGGGGAATTGTGTTCGCCTCACCATTGGTATTGGGAACGATTTTTGAATAGACGAGTAGCTCTTCACCCGAAGACGCATCCCATAACCGGGCAGTTTCGTCTTGACTAATGGTTAAGAGCCTGTTGCCCGGTGAATTAAATATCGCTGCCTGAACTATTCCCTTATGGCCGACCAAATCTGCTCGTAGCTGCCCAGTTTGTGTGTCCCAAACGCGAGCTATGCCATCGTGACCAGTGGTGACAACCTGTTGACTGTCCGGACTAAAGGCAATATTTATAACTCCGGGAGACCAGCTATTTGAGGCAACGTTGGGGCGAGGGCCACTTAAAGTGTGCAAGGGTTCCCCTGTTGCTACGTCCCATAGGATGGCAGTGCCATCGAAACCAGCTGTACCAATGAATCGGCCGTCTGGACTAAAACGAGCTGCCCATATTTTTCCCTCATGACCGATAAGCAAAGTGGACTCTTCATCATTGATGCGCCACAATGCAGCTACCCCATCCTCTCCAGCTGTAAGAACAATTTGACTGCTGGGATGGAACGCTACCGCGGTTACATCCCCTGTATGACTGGGCAGCGTCTGCACAAGCTCGCCCGTTCTTGCATCCCACAGGTGAACTTGTCCGTCAGCGCGGCCGGTAACAATCAAACAGCCGTCTGGACTGAACTTGGCATGCCAAAATCTGGCGTTAAGCGGATCATTGATTGGCAATGACAGTATCATGGTTTCTGCACCCGTGTGTGCATCCCAGATTCTTACTGTACCATCTATGCTGTGACCTTCCCCTAAAAAAGTGGACGTAAAGAAAAGGCAGAGTACACTTTTTTCGGAGGAACAAATGACAACCAAAAAACGAACCTATCCGGCAGAATTCAAGCAAGAAGCGGTGCGCTTGTGGGAAACAAGCGGTAAAAGTGCCATGGAAATCGAACGCGAACTTGGCATCACACATGGTTTGCTCAACAAATGGAAGCGCCAGCTAAAAAATGAGGGCCAGGCAGCTTTTCCTGGCCGGGGTCACCTGACACCAGAACAAGAACAGATACGGCAGCTGGAACGGAAGTTAGCCATTGCGGAACAAGAACGAGATATTCTAAAAAAAGCAGTAGCCATCTTCAGCAACCCAAAATCATGAGATACCAGTTCATTGAAGATCATCGGCATGATTTTCGGATAAAGCTCATGTGTCGGGTGTTGGATGTCTCGTCGAGCGGCTATTATGCCTGGCGCCAACGGCCGTCTAGCCCGCGGGAGATGGCTAACGAAACGTTACTCAAAGAAATTCAGGCGGCACATGAAGCCAGCAAGGGTGTGTATGGCAGCCCTCGGATCTACCATGAAGTGAAGGAGAAAGTGAGCTGTAGCCAAAACCGTGTGGCCCGCCTAATGAAAAAGCACGGCATCGCCGCCAAACAGAAACGGCGATACAAGCAAACTACCAAAGCAAACGGAGCCCATCCTGTGGCACCCAACCTGGTAGACAGGGCTTTCGGGGCTGCGGCACCAAATGAAAAGTGGACCACAGACATCACCTACATTCCCACACTGGAAGGGTGGCTGTATCTGGCCGTTGTTCTGGATTTGTTCTCGCGCCGCATTGTGGGCTGGGCCATGTCGGCACGGATGACCAGTGACCTGGTTATGGATGCGCTGCACATGGCCATTCGGGAACGCAAGCCAGCTATAGGCCTGATCCACCATTCTGACCGAGGCAGTCAGTATACGGGTGCGCCCTATCAAGAACTGTTAAAGAGCCATCAGTTTGAGGTGAGCATGAGCGGCACGGGCAACTGCTACGATAATGCCCCAACCGAGAGCTTCTTTGGCAGCTTGAAAATGGAGCGAGTCTATCATATGGTCTACGAAACCCGGGCACAGGCCCGCACGGACATTTTCTTTTACATCGAAGCGTTTTACAATAGACAGCGTCGCCATTCGACGTTGGGCTATGTCAGCCCGGCTGCTCATGAAGCCGCCTATTATCAACATCAATTAGCCTTAACTTAATTTCCACTAAATTGGGGGAAGATCACTGGCCGTTACGATTTGTTCCTGGTGAGGATTAAAATCAACATCCACAATCCAGCCGGTATGCCCCTCAAGCGTAGTTATCAAGTCACCCTCTGGCCATTGCCAAATTCGGGCAAAGGTGTCGTCCCCTGCTGTAATCAATTGGTGGCCATCGGGACTAAACATCATAACGCGCAAACCGGGATGCCTTATTGGGGGGACCGATGGGATGGGCTGTCTCAGGGCTCGTCTCAGCACGTCTTCGGTCTCAAAAGAATGATCACGCTGGACAGCCTCCAGTGCCAAAAGCAGTGCCAGTTCATTATCTTGACCGATGAGATTGTTGGCATTGGTCGTCAATTCCTGAGCCAGGATCTTTTGTTGGAGAGCCACTGCATCATTTCTTTGTCGCCAGGCTAACAGCGCCAAGGCACTGAATATTATTACCGCTGCGGCCAGACCGGAGATAGTGTACTGGACTCTCCGCCGTGATTTGCGCTGTTCCGTACGCCTGGCAGTGATGCTTATACCTAAAAAATTTTGCTCCTGGGGGCTAAGTTGTTCTGCGTGATCGGCGGCCCACTCTTCGGCTTCAACAAGGCGTGCCCCCCGGTATAAATAGCTGGTATCCTGTCCATTACTATCCCATTCGTGGGCAGCCTCAGTCAGCTGCCGGTGAGTACGCAAACCGGCTCGATTTTCATCCAGCCAATTACGCAGCCGCGGCCACTCGCGAATAAGCGCTTCGTGGGCAACTTCAACCGCATCCCAGCCGGTTGTAATGAGGCGATTGTCCGCCAATTTTTTTAGCAGGGGTGCCATTTGGCCTTCCCCTTGAGATAATGTCAACAATTCAGCAAATGGCACCCGACGTCGCGTATCTTCTGTCTCTTCTCCCAACTCTGTAAGGCGAAGAAACAGCAGTTGCATGAGCCGCTGCTGGTCTGGAGAGAGACGTGTATAGGTGTTTTCGGCCGTTTGAGCAATGGCACCGCGCACACCACCTGAGGCTTGATAGCCTACATGCGTTAATTGGGTTCCCTGGCGGCGTTTCCAGGTTTCATGTAGGGCGTGAGAGAGCAAAGGTAATGAGCCTGGCTCGCTGCCAACCTCTTGTAACAGACGATCAACCAAACCGTCTTCAAATTGTAAACCTTGTTGCAGCGCTGGTTCTTGAATGGCCCGACGCAATTCCGACTTGTTCATAGGCCCAATGTATTCTTGTCGGACGGCTAACAAGCTTCGTAAATCGTCATAGTCGGCGCAACGATGATAAAAATCGGCTCGCAGGGTAATAATAACGTATGCGGGACCTGCTGAACCTGAGGCAACGGCCGTCGTCAGATTCTGAATAAACATTTGCCGTTCTCGTTCATCGTGACAGAGGGAAAAAAGTTCCTCAAACTGATCAATGACAATTAACAGGTTATTTGCAGCTGACTTGGCCAGCAGTTTGCGCAGGTAAATATCCAGACTTCGCGACTCTTGGACCATATCATCAATTAGAGTAGTCGTTATTCTCACAGAATCAACGTCTTGCGTGAGGCTTGTGGCAAGCGCCTTTACTGGTTGATCGGTTGGGGTCAGTAAATAAACGGGCCACTTTTCGCATCCATCAGGAGGT
>CALBTC010000016.1 GCA_937967805.1 uncultured Anaerolineaceae bacterium | reverse complement strand
GGCATTTTCCTGGCGCATGTAAAACAAAATAAAACCGCCAAACAGAATAATTTCTGCCAGACGGTCTAGCGTGGAATCCAGGAACGCACCAAAGCCGCCCTGTTTTCGGCCCAGTTTGCGGGCCAGCGCCCCATCAAATGCATCCAGCGGTGCAATGAAAAAAATCGCCACCGCTGCCCAGGTCATCTGGCCCTCGGCAATGAGCCAGGCAAACAAGAAATGGGCCAACATGCCCACAACGGTGAGGGCGTCCGGGGAAAAGCGGTAACGGGCCAGATATGTCACCACCGGATCAATGATAAATCTTGTATTGGCCCGCATAAAGTCGGTTAAAGTTTTTCGTTCTTTTACTGGGGGAACTGTTTTGGTATCCATAAACACTCACATCGTCCCTATGCTGCGGACATTTCTTTTAATCATTTCCCCGGAAACTCTCTAATCGCCTAGCATTTGAACAGTTTTCGGGGAAATTTTCGTCGCAAGCGGATGCTATCTAAACTGTAGATGGCTGTCAAGCAAGGCGAGCTACCAACCATCCAGGCGGAAACCCAGCCAGGGTACCTGCATTTCGGCATGGCTCATGCCGCCGTGCCGCCCAATCATCTTATGTGCTTTGGGCCGCTCGGCTTCGCTAAACAGTGTGTTCCCACCGCGCATGATAGCCACCACATCGCCCAGCCGGTCGGCCACGTTAGCGGCAAACGGCTCCGGCCCAAAGAGTCCGGCCTGTAATGCGTCTTGGGTAGATACGGCCGTCATCGCCGTCCCTAAATTTGTGTTGATGTAATCCAAAACCGACTGTTGGCAGCCATGTTTGCTGTACAAATAAAGGACACGCGGTTCGCCCGTGGGCCGCATAAACAACATCTGCTCCAGTTGCGGATGCTGAGACAGGAAGATTTGCTGTGAAACCGGCGTCAGTTCCTGCCCATGATCGGCCACGATGAAGAAGGCGGTGTCTTGCCGCGCCGCATCGGTCAGTACATCTAGGAACTCAGCTTGCAGCAGGTAAAAAATGGCGCGAACCTCGGCGGATACGGCCGTTCCTTGCCAGGTATGGTAATGGCTCAACGAATCAATGGTAGGCCAATAAGCATTGATAAACAGCCGTTCACCGGCGCGCTTCTCCAGCAATTCTCGCATTTGCACCAGCATATCGGCAAAGGTAGTGACCCCAAACGATTCCGTCACGCCCCGGCCGTGCATCTGGCTCAGCACCGAATTGACAATTTCATACCCTTTAAAAGCAAATGTAGGAATGCCAGCAGTCGCCAACTGTTCCCCAACCCCCGGATGCTGCAAAAACGTTTTGGGATCAAGCCCGGCATCCACCAGCGCATCCCGCGCTTTAAAAAACAGCGGTGAAAAATCAAGCATTGCGGCAGAGACGGCAAATTCCGGGAAGAACATGCGCAGCCCCACCAGGCTATGCTGCGCCGGGGCAGAACCGGTCCACAGGCTGCTGAGCGCGGCTACGGTGGTGGAGGGAAAAATGGAGGTGAGTTGGCCGGTGATGGTGGCTTTGTGGGAAACGGCCGTTACCAAACTCTGCCGCTCCTGAAACAAATTCCAGCCAAATCCATCCAACGTTAGCAGCACTACCCGCTCCACATTTCCCAAAGGCTGCCATAATGGCTCTGGCAAGGCAGGCAGCCCCCGCAGCCACACCCCCAACAGCTGGGCAACAGTCGCAGGTACATTAGCAATGGACCCATCTGCATAATTGGGTAAACAAAACTCCTCCTGTGTAGGCAAATTTAAATATTCAGCATCGATTTCACTCATTCAATCACTCTTTTACCTTTCAGATTTGCTATAATTTTAGGCAGCAAAACCAATTTGCACAGAAACCGTCAATTGCTCATAAATAAGGAGTTTCAAGATGCGTTACGAAATAAACGGCACTACCCTGCAAACCCTTGATATTTTTCTGGACAACGGCGAATCCATCTTCACCGAGTCCGGCGGCATGGCCTGGATGAAAGGCAACGTCGAGATGTCCACCAACACGCGCGGCGGCCTGCTCAAAGGCCTGGCCCGCAGCCTCTCCGGTGAATCTCTCTTCCTAACCACCTACACCTGCAAAGGGGCCGAAAGCATGGTCACCTTCACCCCTGAAGCGCCGGGTTCTATTGTCCCCGTAGCATTGGGCAGCGGCGAGAGCCGCATTTGCCAGAAGGATGCCTTCATGGTGGCCGAAGATTCTGTCTCGCTGGAAATGCACTTCCGGCGCAAGTTGGGCAGTGGGTTATTCGGCGGCGAAGGGTTCATTTTGCAGAAAATAACCGGTCCTGGCATGGCCTGGATAGAAATTGCCGGTGAAGTACGGGAATACACGCTGCAAGCCGGCGAAACGATGCAGGTTGATCCGGGCCACATTGCCATGTACGAGCCCTCGGTCAACTATGACATCCAGCGCGTGAAGGGCGTCAAGAACATTTTGTTTGGTGGTGAAGGGCTTTTCCTGGCCTCGCTTACGGGTCCAGGCCGCATCTGGCTGCAAAGTTTGCCGCTGGCTAATCTGGCTTCCAAGCTGATGCAGTACATGCCCATAAAAACAAACTAAAATGTTCAAGAAAAAAGCCAGGGCAATCCCTGGCTTTTTTTCGGCTTGTTTTGTTACGGCCGTTTCTCAACGACCTATTTTTCTTCCATGCAGCCAAAAACAGCGCCGCACGCTTCTCACCCCTAAATGAGGACCTTACTTCTGCAAAGATTCACGCATAGCAGTCATGCGCGAAGCCACGCTGCTGTCTACAACCTTGTCACCAACACGAACCACCAGGCCGCCCAAAATGCTGGGATTTACCTTAAAGGTCACCTGTTCCAGATTCAGCGCCTTCTTCACCTCAGACTGCTCGGCATCCGTCAGCGGCACGGCGCTGGTAACTTCACCCGACGTGCCGGACAACTTCGCCGCATCGGCCGGAACCTTGGCAAAGAAATCGGCAATAATCGCCCGCTGGCGGCTCTCATCTAGGGATTCACCAACCAGCTTGTTGGCTGCGGCAATAGCAATTGAAGCAATTTGCCCACGAGCACCGGCCATAATCGCATTTCGTTCTTCTTCAGCCTCTTCACGGGCTGAGGCAACAATTTCTTCCGCTTCCTGCTTGGCCTGAGCCCGGATGCTGTTGGCCGTTTCTTCAGCCTGAGCCGTAGCATCAATACGCAGTTGCGCTGCTTCGGCCCGTGCCGCATCCATGATCTTTTTGGCCTCCGCATCCGCATTGTCGCGCGCGATGGCCGCCTGCCGGGCATCTTCTAAACCCTTGGCGATCTTCGTTTTCCGCTCTTCAAGATTGTTTATGATGGGATTATATAAATACCCACGCAGCACAAAAAACAATATCGTGAAGAGCAGAACCTGCATCAAGATGTAGCCTAAATTAATACCTAATGCGTCCATTTATTTTTCTCTCCTAATCCATCCTTGTTGACGTAACAGACAATGAAATCAGCTATTAAGCAACAAAGATCAGAATCAGGGCGACAACCAGAGCATAGATAGCTACCGCTTCCGCCAGGGCCACACCCAAAATCATGTTACCGGTAATGGTACCGGCCGCATCCGGGTTACGGGCAATGCCCTGTACGGCACCACCCACAACAATACCTACACCAGCACCGGCACCAATGGCGCCTGTCATGGCCAAACCTGCACCAAGAAGTTTCAAGCCCTCGGCGATTGCTACTGCTGCTTCTAATTCCATGATATATATCCTCCAAGCAAGTTGTTATTGTCCAATTGGAAAGGCTCAAAGCCACTATTTATTAAATAAGAAAGGTACGATCAATGCTCTTCGCCATGATGCGATTCTATTGCACCCTGCATAAAGGTGAGGGTCAATAAAGCAAATACCACACCTTGCAGCAAACCAATGCCAAATTCAAGATGATAGAAAAGCAGGTTTGCCGCAGGCAGCAGGGAGGCAATTACAAAGAGCAAGACCATCCCCGCAAAAATATTACCCAGAAGCCGGAAAGCAAACGAGACAATTTTGAAGATTTCCGAAATAAACTCCAGAAGACCAACGCCCGTATCCATTACAGCTAAGGGTGATTCAGCGATTTTGTCGGCTTTCCAGGTAAAGAATTTTGACCAATAGCTCCACCCCTGTGCTCGCATCCCATAATATTGCGTCATAATAACGGAGATAAGCGCCAGCGCCAGCGTAAAGTTCAAATCAGTCGCAGCCGGGCGCAAATAGGGCACAATGGTCCAGTCAGCCGCTTCAGGGTTCAAACCAGTTGGCGCATGATGTATCTCGGGGCCAAGCGGGGCATCTGCAACGGCGTTCGTTTGCGGATTTAATAGAAATATGCCACTGCGCAATCCCTGGCTATTTTCTGCCAGAGCTGCTTCTTCAAGCTCCTCGTACACCTCATCCTTGGGCTTTTCGCCTTCTTCCAGCTCATATTGATGAACAGCGATTTCGCCACTTGTTTCCCACTTGCCAACTGAATCATATCCGGGAAGCAGGGCCATCCAGTTGGCCAAGACAATCCATAGAATGAAGGTCATGAAAAATGGGAAGAACTGCTTTGTCCATTTTCCGGCATACCCTTCTACATAGTTGTAGGCCATTTCAATGATCATCTCAAAGAAATTGTAAAAGCCAATGGGGACTTCATCTGCGGTTCGCGAGCGCGCTCTCAGGCTAAACGTGATAATCAGAATCACGACGAAGGTCAACAAGGCAGCCAGAAAGGTGTTCGTAAGCCCAAACCCAAACGCCATAGCTCCTTTCAGTGGCGAGCCTTCTGCCCAACGATATACCGTTTCACCCGGAAGCTGAATAAACGGCCGTAACGGCATTAGGAAGACTTGAAGGAGTATCAATCCCAATACACATAGATAAATGATGTATCTTTTTTTCATACTTCTGACTTATCCTCCGTAGAATGGGTATCCGTTAATTGACGTTGTGCACGTACAGCAACCCGCATTGTCACATAAATGACAAGGGGAAAGCTGCCCAATATAAAAAGCACTGTAAATATTTGAGTACCCAGGAATTCGTTAAGTAACAAGCCAGCGCCCAAGGCCAGGCCAATAATGAGGACAGAGACACAACCAACTTGACTCACGACAAGTGCCACAGTGGTTGGCACGCTTGTTTGTTGATTATCTTCTTTCAAAATGCCTCATTCATGAGCGCGAGTTTGCGCATTATATCACAATTAAAACGTCAAGCAATGGAAAATTTACCATTTTCCAGGCTTTAACCACCAATGCCAACTAGGGAAAAGAAGGCAACGGCCGCTTCACGCGTCCACTCAAAAGCCGGTCCCGCATATACACCCAGATAAATGATAAACAGAGTAGACAAACCTAGCCCCACCCAGGCACCTCGAGATACTGGAATAGCCACCTCTTCCTGTTCCGAATCATACAAATACATATATTTGATGACGCCCAAATAGTAGTACAAGGCAACAAACGCGTTCAAAATGCCAATCAGCGCCAGCCACCAATACCCGGCATCAACGGCCGCTTTAAAGACAAAGAACTTGCCCAAAAAGCCCGCCGTCGGTGGAATGCCGCCCAGCGACAGCAGGGCAAGCAGCATCACCAGGGCCAGGTAAGGCGAGCGCTTGTTCAGGCCATAAAAATCTTCCATCTGCTCCGACTTAGACACGTTGCTGATGACAATGATGACACCAAAGGCAGCAATATTGGTAAACGCATACATCAGCAGATAGAACATCGTGGCGCCGGAGCCATCCGGCGTTAACGTCACCAGACCAATCATGGCGTAGCCCGCCTGGGCCACGCTGGAGTAGGCCAACATGCGCTTGATGTTGCGCTGGTAGATGGCAGCAAAGTTACCAATGGTCATGGTGATGATACACATGGAAACGAGCATGGGCCACCACGCGGTTCCCTGCCCCGGCTGCCCCAGGCTGCCTGGCGTGAAGTTCAACATGCCAGAGGTGAAAACGCGCATGAACACGGCAAAACCGGCCGCTTTGGAGGCGGTGGAAACAAATGCCGTAAACGGCGTTGGGCTGCCTTCATACACATCCGGCGTCCAAAAGTGGAAAGGAACGGCCGAAATCTTAAAGCCAAAACCCACAATGATCATCGCCGCTGCAATCAGCAGGATGGCGTTGATATTTTGCACGTCGGTCAGCAGAGCGGCGTTACCAACAGCGTCAGCCGCAGACGGCACCTGAACGACCATACTGCCGATGACATACAGATTTGTTTGCTGCGTCAGCCCGTAGATCAGGCTCAAACCATACAGCATCAGCCCGGTGGCAAACGCCCCATAGACAAAATATTTCATCCCCGATTCTGGTGACCGATCCTCATTTTTGAGGAATCCGGCCAAAACGTAGGAAGAAATACTGGCCAGTTCCAGACCAATGTACAGCATGATTAAATCGGCGGAAGCAGCCATCATGCTAAAGCCCATTGTGGCCAAAATTAGCAGGGCATAATATTCAATGACTTGCAGCCGCTTCACGTCCAGCGAAATCAGGCTGGTGGTCATCAACGATGCCAGGAAGATAACGCGGAAAACCAGCGTAATGAGATCGTGCCGGATCATGCCGCCCCAAATAAGGGATTGGCTCAAATCTCGACTCAGTTGGCCATCGGGCTCACCGGCAAAGAACCAGAGGCCCAAGGTTAACAGCAGAATGATGAGGGCGCCCCAGCCGGTCATCAAGCCCACGCTGCGCTGCTTATCTGCGGGCAGCACACGGCTGTAAACCTGAATAGCAACGAGCAAAATGGCCAGGGCAATTTCCGGCGCAAGGGCCAGATACCAGGAAAGTGTTGGTTCTATGCTCACTTATGCACCTCCCAACCAATGCAGCAGGTTTTGGGCGCCTACCTGCACCGTGTCTATAATCGTAAATGCTTGCTGCGCTTCCTGTAAGCGGGCCACCACGGGCTGCACGCCAGATTCCACCATCGGCACGATGATTTGCGGATAGACGCCGATGACGATCAAAATCACCACAAAACCGACCAGGGTCAGTTTGTCGATGGCCAGAATGGGCCGCATGTCGTGCCAGCGTTCACCGTCATACTCACCAAAGAACACCTTGCCTACGGCGCGCAGAATGTATGCGGCCGTAATGACAATGGCCAGCGCAGAAAGTATGGCAATCCAGCGGTAAAAGCTCGCCGGATTCAGCGCAAATGCAGTTCCGGTCAGGCTTAAGCCGTTACCTTCCCAAACGCCCAGGAAGATAGGAAACTCAGCCACAAAGCCGGAAAGCCCCGGCATACCCATAGAGACCAAACCGCCGACAATGAAGGCGACGGCCGCCCAGGGCAGCACCT
>CALBTC010000015.1 GCA_937967805.1 uncultured Anaerolineaceae bacterium | reverse complement strand
CTCTGGTGCATCTTTGTGTGCGCTACTGCACGTCCGCCGCCTTGGGCCAGTACGTGCAGTTGTTTCAGCATTCTCTGGTGAATCTTTGGGTGAGCTACTTCAAGGCGTTTTTCCCTGAATGGACCAGCCCACACGTTTCAGCATTCTCTGGTGAATCTTTGGGTGAGCTACATCACCGGCAAGGCGGTCAGCTTCTCCCCTGGAGTGTTTCAGCATTCTCTGGTGAATCTTTGGGTGAGCTACTTCTGGTTTTAAGGTGCTGAATTTACCTAGCCTGCCGTTTCAGCATTCTCTGGTGAATCTTTGGGTGAGCTACAAGCTGGCTATCCTGGAGGCGAAAGCCGCCAATGCCGTTTCAGCATTCTCTGGTGAATCTTTGGGTGAGCTACTGAAGATCGGCTTCATTCACCGGCCAATCCGCATAGTGTTTCAGCATTCTCTGGTGAATCTTTGGGTGAGCTACGCGGGACGCCGTGGCCCAAACAAGACGTGAGCAGCCAGTTTCAGCATTCTCTGGTGAATCTTTGGGTGAGCTACCTATCGGCGGCTGCGGCTTGATCACCCGCCGCGTTTGTTTCAGCATTCTCTGGTGAATCTTTGGGTGAGCTACCGGCCGTACTCCGGGCCGACAAACTCTTTTAAGGTGTTTCAGCATTCTCTGGTGAATCTTTGGGTGAGCTACTCGAAGCGCCAGGCGGCAAAGGCCAGCTCTATTACAGTTTCAGCATTCTCTGGTGAATCTTTGGGTGAGCTACCGAGTGACGGCCGTTGCCGCCCGCCTGGTGTGGAATGTTTCAGCATTCTCTGGTGAATCTTTGGGTGAGCTACGCCATATGGTTTTCCATTTTATCAGGTCATTTTTGTTAAGCAACAGCCGTTTTTGCCGTTACAGCGTATTCTCGAAGGCCTTTTTTGGTGTTGAAACATTATTATTTAGGTTGTTAAGGTCCTAAGTTCGCAAATCGATTTTTGTTGAAAAAGCGGGGGGATTTGCGAAAATGTGTTTATTAGGCTTCTGCTAGCGATTCTGACTGCATCCAGTCCCAATAAAGCGGCCAATCGCCTCCGGCCAGTTGATACACACCGTTCCCTTTGACGGCCGATTTGCCGGTTTGAATCGCCTGGCCCCAAATGAGCCAGGGGAGCAGTGGTGACCAATCGTCTGTACGGTAAACGGCCGTTCCCGTGAAACCACTTAATGGTGTTTTGCGACCCTTGCGGCTGGAATGGGTCCACAACTCGTGCCACTCAGTTTCTGCCTCCAGCAGGCGCACCTTTTCGGCCAAAGTATGCAGGTGAGCGACTTCTGCTTTGTCGCGCCGTTCGGCCCCGGCAAATTGGCGGCTCAACTCGTCCAGGCGGTATAAGGTGCGTTTAAAGAGGACGGTAAAGTCTGGCATTTTGTACGGCCGTTGTTCTTCTTCCAGGCGCATGGGGGTGAGAAAGTGCAGGGTGAGTTCGTTGTTGGCGGGCAAATGTTCCAGATGAAGGTGACTGATTTGCCGGACGGCCTGGTGATCAACATGAATGGTGGGAATTTGCACCAATGATTCTCCAGGAGCCAACAGCTGTTGGGTATCACCCCGTAGAGGATCGATGGCCGTAATAGTTTGGACCTGGAAACGGCCGTTGCCTTCGCGGCGGCCTGGTCCTACGCCTTCCCCCTGCCCCATCTCGGTGATTGCCAGGACAAAGTAGGGCAAATAGCGGAAGCCTTCGCCGAACAGCGTCAGGCAGAAGGAAAAGGTGTCACCCGGTTGGATGGTCCATTGGGCAGGCAGCGGCGGAACCAGGGCATAGGCACGGACAATAGTGCCGGGATCGAGATTGGAAGTGAGCAGCCAGCAGGCAGGGCAGGTGGCGGCATGGGCGTCGCTGGGCGGAGATCCGTCGCGCCGTTTGGCTTCTGGGCAGACAGATCGGCGCATGACGTTAGCCAGGGCGTTGCGCAAGTTGTTACCGGCATAATGCCCGCCCAGCTTGATGGGCGTGGTAGCGGTGCAGTCAAAGCGTAAATGGGTGAGTTGTAGATTGGTCATAAGTACTTCACCCCGACATGTGAAGATGCTGAAATTTGGAAAAGAACTGTGAATGATCCTTAATGTCCACACTCAATTCACAATTAAGTGTTCACAAGTCCCAATCCACTATTATGGCGTGGCCAACGAACGAGCGTGGGCAATTTCCCGTCGGCCAATTGGCCGTACCTCTTTGGCTAGAAGAGAAACGACAGCCACGGTTTCGCCGTCCAGACTAACAAATTCGACTTCATAGCCTTTTCCCTGGTCGTGAATAAGGACAACAGTGCCAATATCCCCCACTTTGAGGCCGTGATCAGGTAATTCAGATGTCAGGACGACGCGATCTAACTCTTTAATCATGATTTCCTCCGCAGCGGATATGCTGTTACAAAACGAGGTACCGTGTCCTCATTTTCGATAAACCAAATGGAGCGGAGCACTGGACTTCGGCCATCGGGCGTGTGAAAGTCTCCTTCAACCACATAACGCGTGCCAAATGGGGAGTCTTCGACTTTTACAACGGGATGAACTTTGACATGTTCTTTTAAGGCAACAGCCAGAGCACGCCATTTTGAAGTCGAAAAACCAAACCGGGTGAAGAAGGCTGCTTTAGAACGGCCGTCTTCGTGTGTAAAGGAAAGCAAGTAGCCGGTTATTTTAGCTTTCGGCACTTGGGCCTTGTCTGCGTTTGGTAATTTCATTGCGCATTATACCATGTGGATAGCAATTTTATGCCCCGCTGTACTCGTAGAGGGAGTAGGCGCGGCTGGATTTGGTAAGGCGGTAAGGTAAGACAATGTGGCGGGTGATGCGTAACGGCCGTTTGCTGTTGTAAATATCTACCTCAAAAAACTTCATCATTCGCTAAAATCCAACCCTAATTCAGATGTGTATGGCGTATTTACCACAAATAATTTCAAATCATCATCCATTCGGATTTTTCCCTTATTTCTTAGCGCATGAAATCTGCCCCAGCTAATGGAAATCAACAGTCGTCTAGCACCAATAAGTTCTCCTTTTTCCACAAAATCACAATATTCATTTTGTAAGTCCGCTGGCAAGATATCAATGCCATCAAATAATTCATTAAATTTCTCTTGAAAGCTGCGATCTGCGGAGGAAAACGGCCGTAAAGACCCAATTACTACATCTTCAAACTCTTGGGCTGTTTTTGTAAATTGCAAGCGCCAATCATCAGCCACATCTCCATCGTAAATTTCGTCCAGCCATTTACCAACAGCACTTTCATCAAGCAAACGCCCGTTTTCCCTTCGTAAAACCTTTAATGTCCCCTGAATAAGACGCTCATCATAAATATGCTGACCATCCTGTGGCCCAGTGAAAATGTAAACTGGACAAATGCCTTTTTTCATAGCGCGGTTAATACGCCCAAAACGTTGTACCAATGCTTCTAAAGGTGCAGGCTCTGTATAGATAGTATCCAGATCGATGTCTAAGCTGACTTCAACGACTTGAGTCGCCACCAAAACAACGGGCCTTTTCTTGTCACTTTTAGCGCCAGTATAATCCTGCACCAGTTTTTCTTTTTCCTGGCGATCTCTTTGATTAAAACGGCCGTGCAACAGCATCACCTCAACATCCAGATCATTCAGCCGGTACGAGATTTCATCATAAGCCTGCTGTGCGTTATCAACCAGATTGCACACGACCAGCACCGATTTGCCACTTCGGGCATCAGCCTCAATCAGGCTCAAATTTTCCAACAGTTCCCCATCTTCCAATTGAATGCGATGTCGTTGAAATTCTGTGAACAGGTTATCAGTGGCTCTAATTGTTGCCGTTTCTCCTAAAACATCCTCAAGCCAATCTTTAATCAGCTTGGGAAAAGTGGCCGACATGATGAAGAACCTGGCATTGTAATGATGACGCAAATACTCAATTGTCTTTAAGATGAGAGCCAACCGCTTCACTTCATAGGCATGAATCTCATCAAAAATGAAAAGGGCGTTGTGATAATCTGTTAATTGAGCCTCATACCCTTTGATGCGATACATCGCTATGAGCATTTGATAAGGACTAAATACGCGCACAGGTGGGTAGTTCAATTGATTCAAATTTTTTAGCCAGCGAGCCTGCTGCATGGCTTTTTTGGAGCTGACTTCTTCGTCTCGTTCCATCATTTGTTGGTACAGGGCAAGCAAGGCACGGACGTGTTGCAGCTCGACCAAACTCTCTGATGGATCATGTTTACCGGCCGTATTCTTAAGCTTGATAGTTTGCTTTAATATTC
>CALBTC010000014.1 GCA_937967805.1 uncultured Anaerolineaceae bacterium | reverse complement strand
TATAAAATCATTCATTGGTTTGCTCGCTTTTTGTGCGGACCCATATCCAGCCTTCCTTTTGCGCCTGGTTTAAGTTGGTTGGCGGTTCGGCCAGGCCACGCAAAAAGTCGGCGCCGGCCACAACGCAGAGCGCGGCGTCCAGCGCGTCGTCGTTTTTTAGAAGAAGGTCGGTGCTGGTTGGCAAGGCCACGTATTGTTCAAGGTGTTGCAGGATGGCGGCACGGCCGTTTTTCCCATCTTTGCCTTTATATCTTGGGACGGGCAGCGGGTCAAACATCATTTTGAGCGTGCCCGCCGGATACACTTCAATGGCGCTCAGGTTTTGGGTAAGCTGTGGATGCCAGGCCAGTGGAATCGGTTCCTGGGTAAGCTGGCGCAGCTCGGTCAGCAGGGTGAGGGCGGCGTGGGCGGTGCGGGCAATGCGGTCTGCGCCGACGTCCAGCGGCAGCTTGCCGGTGCGCTGCCAGATGCGCCGGTCGGTTGCGCGGCGGAACAGGGTGTTGGGCGGCACGTTCAGCGGATCGCCGGCGTTGTGGTTGGCGAGCTGGCTGCCCAAATCAGCCGGCCAACCCAGCGGGGCGTCGATGGCCAGCAGCGTGGGTTCATCTTTAGGCAGCCAACTGGCGATGGTTTGGGCCAGTGATTGGTTTTTTTGGCCGAGAGTGAGGGTGTGGAGGGATACGGCCGTGCCGTCCCAGGTTCCCACAGCCAGCCCGGTTTTTTGCCGCTGTGTGGCGCAGTCAACACCAATAATCGTAATCATGAGAAAAAGCGGAACACAGAGTTGCGCAGAGGAGACACAGAGGGGCACAGAGCTTTGGTTTTCAATTTCCTGCCAAATTCTCAAAAAAGCAGCTCATTTCCCCGGTGTGGCAGGCTGGTCCGGCGGGCTCCACTTGCAGCAGCAGGGTGTCGCCGTCGCAATCTACGCGGATGTCGTGGACGCGCTGCACGTTGCCGGAGGTGTCGCCCTTGTGCCACAGTTCCTGGCGGCTGCGGCTCCAAAAGTGAGCCTCGCCTGTTTGCAGCGTCAGCCGCAGCGACTCGGCGTTCATCCAGGCAACCATGAGGATTTCGCGGGTGGTGTGGTGTTGGAGAACGGCTGGTATCAACCCCTTCTCATCAAATTTCAACGATTCTAAATTCATTCAGCTCATTCCAAAATTAGTTTATGATGGTTGGGATGTTTCGAGCGAAAGCTTGCCCATGTAGAACGGTCATGATTTCTAGCACCTCACTTTTACGAAACCAGGTGAGTGTAAGTTTTTGACCTTTAGGATTTTCTTGCCAAATTTGTATATTTGTTCCTATTGCTAGCAAAATTCGGATAGCATGGATACTTTCCCAGAAGTAAACTTTCACTTCATTTCTGCGTTGCCAATGAATGCCCTTGTCGTCGACTCGAATTGTTGCGTTTGATGTGACAAGCCAGGCTAAAGAGATAAGTATTATTGGAAATACAAATAGCACAAGGAGGAAAAGAAAGGTTCCTAAATCCCAGCTTAGTTTAAGAGAACCATTCAGACCTAACCAAATAAATACAGCTAGAAACCCAAGTGCTACAAGAATCACGATAAGCCTCACGACCCATTGACGTTTGCCGTTCCTTGAAGCTTCGAAGCAAACACTTTTTAATGCCAGAACTTCATCTGCCTTATTTTTTCGCTGTTCAACCATATTTTGTGTCGATGGCACAAGAAGATGCGTTGGCATCCAGTTAAGCAATGAGTGCAACAAGATTATCAACTCGATTGTTTCCACGGTGTAAACGTTGAGTTTAATTTTTTGCTGATCTGTTTCAAGAACAATTCTTCTGTTTTCTTGATTTTCGTACTTATGAAAGTCATCTTTTGCCTTAACAATAGGCTTTCCAAAAAATGATTTCAGAAAAATCTTGTCTTCAGTTAGTTCTAATTTCCAGAACCAGAATTTGATTAGCGTCCAAAGTCGCCAACTTAAAAATACTAGGAATGCTAGTGTAAGCAACAAAAACAAAATTAGAAGTGGTTGATTTGAGTTGTCTCCCCAAAATAGCAGCGCAATTAGAAACGTTAAAACGTAATAAAACGTGGTACTGACAATTTGTCTCAAAATCAAGAGGGAAAATCGCCTTTTGCTTTGACTGACTGAGAGTAAAAGATCGTCATTCATGCTCTTAAGGTTGATAATTGGATAGATTTCGAACCGGGATGTTTTGTTTTGCCAGATAATCTTTCACTTCGGCGATGGTGAGTTGCTTGTAGTGGAACAGCGAGGCGGCCAGGGCGGCATCTGCACCGCCTTCGGTGAGGGCCTGGGCAAAGTGTTGCAGCGTGCCCGCGCCGCCGGAGGCGATGACGGGGATGTTGACGGCATCGGCAATGGCCCGGGTGAGCTCGATATCGTACCCTTCTTGCGTGCCGTCGCCGTCCATGCTGGTGAGCAGAATCTCGCCCGCGCCGCGCCGCTCGGCTTCTTTGGCCCAGGCAACGGCGTCCAGCCCGGTGGGGGTGCGGCCGCCGGAGACGTACACCTCCCAATGGTTAATGGTTAATGGTAAATTGTTAATGGTTAATTGCTGTTCCTTCAGCTGATCACTGACCACCGATGACGGATTACCGATTACCGAACAGTGATCACCGACTCGCCGGGCATCAATGGCTACCACAACCGCCTGGCTGCCGAATGCCTCTGCACCCTGGCTGATGATGTCGGGGTTGCGCACGGCCGCAGAGTTGATGCTGATTTTATCGGCCCCGGCACGGAGGATGCCGCGCATGTCTGCCACGGTGCGGATGCCGCCGCCGATGGTGAAGGGAATGAACACCTGGTCGGCCACGGCGCGGGCCAGGTCCATCACTGTTTTGCGCGCTTCGTGGGTGGCGGTGATGTCCAGGAAGATTAGCTCATCGGCGCCGGCTTCGTCGTACAGTTTGGCCTGCTCCACGGGATCGCCGGCATCGCGCAGCTCAACAAAGTTGATGCCTTTGACGACACGGCCGTCTTTCACATCTAGGCAGGGAATAATGCGTTTGGCTAACATGTATGTGCTCTGTCAGATGGGGGCGACCAGTTCAAACGCTTCGTGTAAATCTAAACGGCCGTCATAAATCGCCCGCCCCGTAATCACCCCCACCACACCGTGCTCAGCCTGGGCATGGCAAAGGCGAATATCCTCCATGGAGGCCACCCCGCCGGAGGCGATAACCTGCAGGCCGGTGACCTGGCTTAGCTGCACGGTTGCCCGAACATCGACGCCGCTCAACACGCCATCCCGACCAATGTCGGTATAAATAATGGTCTTTACGCCACGCTCTTTCATGTCCTTACCCAGATCGACGGGGTTCATGGCCGTGTCGCGCTGCCAGCCACGGGTCTTGACACGGCCGTTGCGGGCATCGATCCCCACCAAAATTTTATTCTTGCCAAACTGGTCTACAGCTTTACTAACCAGTTCCGGTTTTTCGATGGCAATGGTGCCCAAAATGACGCGCTGTGCCCCGGCATCCAGCGCCCGGGCCACGTCATCCAGGCTGCGGATACCGCCACCAAATTGGACCTTGACATCAAGCTGGGCGATGGCGGGTAATGCGGCCCAGTTGGCCGCGCCGGCTTCATCCAGTGCGCCGTCGAGGTTGACAACGTGCAGCCACTCGGCGCCGGCATCAATCCATTTTTGGGCCATCTTGACGGCATTGTTGCTAAACACGGTTTCTTTTTCAGGATCGCCATGCTCCAGCCGCACCACACGGCCGTTGCGCAAATCAATAGCAGGGAAAATGGTGAATTTACTCAATGGTACCTCTTGAGATGAGGTAATTAAGTAAAAATGTAACTATACAGACCCTAAGGGTTTGCTCTGGAGCAATCTGACCTTTTAGAGGTTAAACCCTTAGGGTCTTACCGGAGGAACCTGAATAGTTACGCAAAAATTACTCAATTACACAATTACAGTTTTTCAACGAAATTTTGCAAAATGGTCAGCCCCACGCTTTGGCTTTTTTCCGGGTGGAATTGCAGTCCATAGATATTATCCTTAGCTACCACAGATGCAAATGGGAAACCATACTCAGTCCAGGCGAGTACGGCCGTTGTATCCTCCGGATCGCAGTAGTAAGAATGCACAAAATAGGCATAGTCGCCCATTTTAACTCCGTCCAGCAGCGGGTTTTCCCAGGCGGGTTCAAGCTGGTTCCAGCCCATGTGCGGAATTTTTAGAGATTGGAGATTGGAGACTGGAGACTGGTGATCATTAACCATTAACAATTTACCATTAACCATTAACCATTTCTC
>CALBTC010000013.1 GCA_937967805.1 uncultured Anaerolineaceae bacterium | reverse complement strand
AGAAAAAACAAAAAAGCAAAACCTCTACAGAAATAGAGACTTCCAGCCAAATCGTCTCTTCACTCATTAGTTCGATTTTGCCTCAACTGTCGCATAAAGCAAGTAAGGGCAGGCCCAGGATGGACCTACCCTCGCAAAGAAACTTTGATTAACGAAACTTCATCTGGAGAAAAATTGTGAATTGTGAATGAACTTTGCTGCTGGCGTTCATTCACAATTAAGCGTTCACAATTCACGATTCACAATTCGCGCCAGCGCCTACCCTCCACTAACCGGCGGCGTGGCCGTAGGCGGCGTGGTGAAGATGGGGTCCAGCACCGGCGTTGTTGGCGCCCGGCCCCGATCATACTCGGTCAGCGTCAGGTTGCCCGTGAGCTGGGCATCAATAAACGCAGCCAGATTTTCTTGCCGCCGTGCTTGCAGCTCTGATTCGGACAACGGCCGTACTTCCCGCCCCGTCACTTGAATCAGGTAATAGCGGTTTGTCTCTGCATCGATGGTGCGAGAGATGACCTCGCTCGGTTCACCCACGTCCAGGGTAAAAGCGGTGTCGGCCACTTCCTGACCAAAGCTGGCGGCAACGGCATCTTGCGTGCGCCACAAAACCTCGCTGGCCTGTGCGGTTGGTACCGTATCAGCTTCCGGATCAGGTGGCAGGCTGCGAATCTCGTTCCAAACCGACAGGTAGTCCGAAGAATCGATCATCGCCGCAGCCTCATTGGCTTCTTCTTCTGTTTCAAATTGCAAAACAAAAAAGCTCGCCTGGATCGCCTCTTCAGCCAACTCATTTTCTTCAGCCAGCGCTTCGGTCAGTCGCTCGCGATAAATTTGGTTGCGCACGACTTCGCGGTACTGCTCCTCTGAGACGTCCAGCGCTTCAAATTGCTCAACCAAGCCCTGGAATTCCTCCTGAAACGTCTCGGCCGAGACCGCGGTTGCGGTGGGCTGAGGTGTATTCGTTGGCCCCAGGGTAGGCGTGGGGAATGGTGTATTGGTGGGGATGATGTCGGTGATAACGGCCGTAGGAATTGGCGTCACCGAAGGCGTCGGCTCCGTTGTCGGCGTGGCCGTGGGAACGCGTGTGGGCAAACCACCGTCGAAATAGTTAAACGTCGCGCCAATTTCAGCGTCAACATCTTCTTCCGTTACCGTGATGCCGCGCGCCTCAGCCGCCTGCCGAATCACCACTTCATCAATCATCTGGTTGAGCGTATTTTGGCCCAAAAGCTCCGCTTGCAGTAAATCGTTAATAGCCTGGCCGGCAAACTGCTGTACCACGCCCACGTTTCCCTGGAACGCCTCCAGCTGATTCTCCAACAAAATAATGCGCTGTGCCCGCTCAAAACGCACTCGCTCCTGCCACGCTTGCAAAGAGATTTCCTGTTCATTGACAATCGCTACGGGTCGATTAGTCGCGATTACCAGTTCATTGATAGCCGCAGCCAGAAAAACCAGCAGCAGCAAACCACCAACCACGGCGACGCCAATGCGAATCTGGCGCGTTTGTTGGGCATGTTTACGGGCAATCAACACGTCCTTGCGCGATCGGCGTTCCCCATCATTTGTTGTTGTCTCTTGTTTTTTCGCCATGTGTTTCTGTATCTTCGTAATTATTCGTCGGCAAACGGCAGCAGGGCAATATGGCGCGCCCGCTTGACGGCGACGGCCAGCGCCCGCTGATGCTTGGCGCAGGTCCCGGTTTGACGACGGGGCCGAATACGGCCGAATTCATTCACATAGCGGCTCAGCATCTCATGCTGTTTGTAATCAATTACCTGCGTATTGTCGGCGCAGAAGTTGCAGGAGCGCTGTCTTCTTGGTCCTCGTGATCTTGAACGCATTTTTAGTTCCTCTCTATTTCACGGGTATATGTCCCCTAATAATACTGAGTGAGCAGTTGGGTAATTAAGTAATTACTGGGCCAATTACTCAATTACCGTGAAGTTACCTGGCTAACGAAACCTCAAACGGCGGTATCGGCCAGAGCAATTAACTCATGAGCAATCACTTCTGTACGGAAATGCTTGCGCCCGCTGTTATCGTCCCAGCTGCGCGTTTGCAATCGCCCTTCCACATAAACATGCTGGCCATGCCCCAGGCGCTTGCTGCTAATCTCCGCCAGGCTACCCCAGGCTACCACGTTAAACCATTCCGTCTCTTCGTGCCTGGCCCCATCAGATGAGGTCCAGGTGCGAGAAGTAGCCACGCTGAATGAAGCAACTGACCGGCCATTGGGCGTCTCGCGCACGTCTGGCTCACCATCGACCCAACCAATTATCATTACTTTATTCAGCCCCTTGTTCATGACACACTCCCAACAATAGGGGGGATTTACCCGTAGTTCGCTTGTTAATAGATAAATTAAATTAGATACTGGTCAATGTCCATTACACAGCCCGATACAGGATCAACCAGTTTTGCTAAAAACGATTACGCTTCTTTGCGCACAATCATGTAACGCAAGATATCATCCGTGTACTGCATATTTCTTTCGATGTCAGAAAGTTTTTCCGGGTCTAATTTTGCATTGAACAAAATGTAATACCCTTCTGTATTTTTGCGAATGGGGTATGCTAGACGACGCTGTCCCCATACGTCTTGCTCCGGCTGATCCCCTTCGGCTTCACCGTGGGTCAACCAACCAGAAACGCGCTCTACCAGGGCAGAGCGAGCCTCATCTTCTAGATTTGTCTGAAAAATAACGGTAACTTCGTACTCTCGCACGTTGCTAACCTCCTTTCCTTGGAATTACTCTGGCGAGCTTTGCCCTTAAATCACGTTTAAGAGCGGAAAGCAGCAGATATAAAATTTTTGCTGTGCAACGGTGGAGAATAATAGCAGACCTGCCGGGTTTTGCAAACCTGACATCTGTTCAAGCTGGCGATATAATGCAGGGCTATGATTTCAAACCAAAACCGAAATTTACGCAGCCTGCGCTTCGGGCTGCTTTTTCTTACTTTGTTTTTTCTGCCGCTGCTACTTGGCCAATCTACCGCGCCGCCCGCGGCAAAAGCCCAGGGGCAAACGCGGCTGGTGCTGGCGTTTTATTATGCCTGGTACAGTCCAGACAGTTTTGGGCCTGGCTCGACGCCGTTCCAGCCAGTAACCCCTTACTTTTCTACCGACACAGGCACAATTCAACGGCACGTAAACGAGGCGCAATCGGCTGGCATTGATGGCTTTGTGCAGAGCTGGTACGGGCCGGAGACGGTGAATAATCAGACTGAGACCAATTTTCAGGCGCTGCTAAATATTGCTTCAGGCGTTGGTTTTAAAGCGGCCGTTGATTTTGAAACCGCCAGTCCTTTTTTTGCCAATAACGACGACCGCATCAACGCCCTGCGCACGCTGTTGACGACACATGCTACCCATCCCGCCTACCTGCGGGTGGACGGCAAGCCCGTCATCTTCTTTTGGGCCAACTGGATTATGTCCCCGGCAGAGTGGGTCACCATTCGCAATACGGTCGATCCGGACCGTAACAGCATCTGGATTGCCGAAGGGGGGGATACGACCTACCTGGACGCCTTCGACGGGCTGCATCTGTACAACATCGCCTGGTCGGGCAATCCGGCGGGAACGGCCGCAACCTGGGCGGCCAACACGCGAGCGGCAGCGCAAACCTATGGCGGCTACAAATATTGGGTGGGTACGGCCATGCCCGGCTGGAACGCCGATCTGGTTGGCTCCAGCACCGCCCCACGCGACCGGGCCAACGGCGATTTTTACCGTTCGACGTTTGGCGGGGCCGCCGCCAGTTCGCCCGACATGCTCATCATCACTTCCTTTAACGAATGGAAAGAAGGCAGCCAGATTGAACCCAGCGTGGAATACGGTAACTTCTATTTGCAGCTCACGGCCGAATTAAGCGCCGCCTACAAAAGCGGCAGCATTGCCGCGCCGCCACCACCACCTCCACCGCCAACCGTAGACCCCAACGCCACGCCCACAGCCACCCAGCCGCCGCCGGCCACAGCCACGCCAGGGCCATCACCTACACCCTTACCACCAACATTGACACCCACCCCCCAGCCTAGCCCAACACCATTAGCATCACCGACGGCGCAGCCAGACGGCCGTATCCTCTACACCGTGCAAACCGGCGCCACCCCTAACCCCATACCCAACCCCTCTGCCGTTTCCATGGAAACTCTGTCTGCCTAGAACACCTCGCGGCCAGACAGCCTGCTTTCGGTGGGCCAAAATATTATCATTGGCTACACCGTGCTGCCCGATGGCTCCACGCCGCTGGCCGGCTTCCCCGATGCGCGGGTGAAACCGGATGGCACCATTGTGCACGTGGTGGGCGGGGGCGATACGCTGCTGCTCATCGCCGCCACTTACGATTTGACGCTTGACGAACTATATGAAATTAGTGGCCTGGAGGAAAACGCTTTGCTTCAG
>CALBTC010000012.1 GCA_937967805.1 uncultured Anaerolineaceae bacterium | reverse complement strand
GGCCTGACCTGGACGCCATTTATATGCAGGCGGTGGTGGCCATGACCGGGCAGGGCGGCTGGCCCATGACCGTTTTTCTTACGCCGGAGGGACGGCCGTTTTACGGCGGCACCTACTTCCCGCCCTCACCGCGCCACGGCATGCCCAGCTTCATCCAGCTCATGCAGGGCATCGTCAACGCCTGGGAGAACAAGCGCGAGGAGGTTGTTGACAGCGCCGGAGACATCACGAAACATTTGCAGCGAACGGCCGTCCTCACCGGCCAGGAAAATGTGTTGAGCCCCGGCATGTTTACCAAAGCCACCGCTGCCCTGGCGCAAACGTTTGATCATGAGCGCGGCGGATTTGGCGGCGCGCCCAAATTTCCCCCGTCTATGACGCTGGAATATTTGCTGCAAAGTTTTGTGCTGCACAACGATAGCCGCGCCCTGCACATGGCCGAAACCACGCTCAAAAAGATGGCCTACGGCGGCATGTACGATCAGCTGGGCGGCGGTTTTGCCCGCTATTCGACCGACGTGAACTGGCTGGTGCCCCACTTTGAAAAGATGCTGTACGACAATGCCCTGCTGGCCCGCGCTTATCTACATGCCTACCAGGTGACGCAGGAGCCGCTTTATCGCCGCATTGTTGAGGAGACGCTGGATTTTGTAATGCGTGAACTGCGCCACGAAGACGGTGGTTTCTACAGCAGTTACGACGCCGACAGTGAAGGCGAGGAAGGCAAATTTTACGTTTGGTCTGCCGCCGAAATTGATGAGCATCTGGGTGAAGATGCCGAATTGTTCAAGCTATATTACGATGTGACCGAACAGGGCAACTGGGAAGGAACCAATATCCTCAACATTAAAAAGGAGTTGGATGAGGTTGCTTGGGCCACGAAAATGTCTGAAGAAAAGGCGCAGGAACGGCTGGCCGCAGCCAGGCAAAAGCTTTATGATGTTCGCGCCAAACGTGTCTGGCCTGGTTTGGATGATAAGGTGCTGACCGCCTGGAACGGCCTAATGCTGGCCGCCTTTGCCGAGGCGGGGCGCGTTTTGGAACGGCCGGATTATACGGAAACGGCCGTACGCAACGCCCAATTCCTTCACAAAACGATGCGCACTGAGGACGGCCGTCTCTTACGCACCTGGAAAGCGGGCGCAGAAGCAAAGTACAATGGTTACCTGGAGGATTACGCCTACCTGGCCGATGGTCTGCTGGCGCTCTACCAAAACACCTTCAATGAGCAGTGGTTTACCTGGGCCAATGATCTGGCGGCAAAGATGCTGGCCCATTTCCACGATGCCGAAAACGGCGGCTTTTTTGATACGTCCGATGACCATGAGGAATTGATCCATCGGCCGAAAGATTTACAGGATAATGCCGTGCCTAGCGCCAACGCCATGGCGGCCCATGTACTGCTGAAGCTGAGCTTGTACACAGGAAACATGCACTATTGGGACGTGGCAGAAACGGCCGTCTCCTCCCTTTACGGTGCGATGGTGCAGTATCCAAATGCGTTTGCCCATTGGCTGTGTGCGGCCGTTTTCATCACCAGCGAGCCGCAAGAAGTGGCCATCATTGGCGACCATGGCCTTGCCGATACCGAGGCGCTCATTGACACCGTCTTCCTTAACTTCCGGCCCAATTTGGTAGTGGCCTCCGGCGACAGCACCAGCGGCGTGCCGCTCCTGGCCGACCGCAAGCGGCTGGATGGCAAAGCCACCGCCTACGTTTGCCGCCGTTTTGTCTGCCAACAGCCGGTCAATACGCCAGAGGCGTTAGCAGGCCAGCTTTCTGTAGCCGCGCTTTCTTAGCGCGAAAGGATCAAGCCAGTGGACCGTTGGCAAACCGAGAAAGTACAGCGTGAATTGGCGGAAAAAGTTCGCCAGGCTTGCATTCAGGCTGCAAGGGCCGGTTTCGAGCAGGCGCGAATGGATGGTTTGTGTGAGGAGGGGGCGGTGGAAGCGGCCGTTTCCGCCATCCAAAATCTTAATCTCGAACAACTACTTCAAGGTGACAGTCACTTTCGTTCTGAATGATTCCACAACTTAAACAGCCAAGTGACTGTCACCTCAACTCAGAGCACCCCATGAAATACGACGAAATCACCCTGAGACTTAAAAGAATCTACGACGACCCTGCACCCGGCGACGGCTTTCGCGTTCTTGTAGACCGGCTCTGGCCGCGCGGTGTCAGCAAAGAAAACGCCCAGCTTGATTTATGGTTGGGCGATATTGCGCCATCGCCTGGCTTGCGCAAATGGTTTAACCATGACCCCGTCCGCTGGGACGAATTCATTGATCGTTATCATGACGAGCTGGATGAACGACCAGAGGTGATCACCGAGCTGTTCCAAAAAGCGACCACCTCACCCATTACGCTGCTCTTTGCCGCCAAAGACGTGCGGCACAATCATGCCCTCGCTCTAAAAATGTATCTTGAAGGGGAAGAGTAAAGTATTGGCGATGTAGTCATCGATCGATGCTGTTAGGTTTTCCGTTCCGGTCGTTCATTAAATTTCTTCGCCTTGTTTATGCGGATAGCCAAGTTCGGCCAAATCGGCGGCGATTTCTTCTAGAATGGCGGGATTGTCAATTGTGGCCGGAATGCGGTATTGTTCGCCGTCGGCAATCTTCTTCATGGTGCCGCGCAGCACCTTACCGGAACGGGTTTTGGGCAGGCGCTCGACCACGGTAGCAATTTTGAAGGAGGCTACCGGACCAATCTTTTCCCGCACCATTTGGATAAGTTCTGTGATGATTTCATTGTGCGGCCGTTCCACCCCCGCCTTTAACACAATAGTCCCCAGCGGAATTTCTCCCTTCAGCTCATCCGCCACGCCAATCACGGCACATTCCGCCACGTCTGGATGTGCCGCCAGCACCTCCTCCATCGCCCCGGTAGACAGGCGATGCCCGGCCACGTTAATGATGTCATCAGTACGGCTCATAATCCACAGATAGCCGTCTTCATCCTTAAAGCCGGCATCGGCCGTGCTGTAGTAGCCGGGAAAATTGCTGAGATAGGTTTGTTTATACCCTTCTTCATTATGCCAGAGCGTAGGCAGGCAGCCGGGTGGCAGCGGCAGCTTGATCACAATGCTTCCAATCTGGCCAGGCTCCGCTTCTTCCTCATAAATGTCCAGGATGCGCACGTCGTAACCGGGCACCGGCACTGTAGCCGAGCCGGGCTTAATTGGCAGCGGCTCCAGGCCCATTAAATTGGCGCAAATCGGCCAGCCGGTTTCTGTCTGCCACCAATGATCAATCACCGGCACGCCCAGCTTTTCCTCGGCCCAGTGCAAGGTGGCCGGATCGCAGCGCTCGCCTGCCAGGAAAAGCGTGCGGAAATGGCTTAAATCATATGGTTCCAGATAGGTGGCGTTGGGATCATCTCGCTTGATGGCCCGGAAGGCGGTGGGGGCGGTGAACAGGACGTTGACGTCGTGTTCGGCAATTACGCGCCAGAAGGCACCGGGGTCCGGCGTGCCCACGGGCTTGCCTTCGTACAAAATGGTGGTGCAGCCGTGGAACAGCGGCGCATACACAATGTACGAGTGCCCTACCACCCAGCCCACATCGGAAGCGGCCCAAAACACGTCGCCGGGATCGACGCCGTAGATATACTTCATGCTCCATTTCAGGGCTACAAGGTGGCCGCCATTATCGCGTACGACGCCTTTGGGCATGCCGGTGGTGCCGGAGGTGTAAAGAATGTAGAGCGGGTCTGTTGCAGCCACCGGCACGCACGCTGCCGGTTTTGCCTGCTGCATCGCCGCCGACCAATCGACATCGCGGCCAGCGACGAGCTTTGCCTCGGCTTGCGGCCGTTGCAAAATGATGCAGGTTTGCGGTTTGTGTGTGGACAAATTTATGGCTTCATCAAGCAGCGGCTTGTACGCGATGACCCGCGTCACTTCAATCCCACAGGAAGCAGCTATGATCAGTTTGGGCCGGGCATCGTCGATCCGGGTGGCCAGTTCTTTGGCAGCAAAGCCACCAAACACCACCGAATGGATGGCTCCGAGGCGGGCGCAGGCCAGCATGGCAATAACGGCTTCCGGCACCATGGGCATGTAGATGACCACGCGATCCCCTTTTTGCACGCTGTGCTGCTGCAAAACGCCGGCAAAACAAGCGACCTGATCCAATAATGCTGCATAGGTGAATTTTTGCACGGTGTTGGTGACGGGACTGTCGTAGATGAGGGCGAGTTGGGTGGAACGGCCGTTCTCAACATGTCGATCCAGGGCATTGTAGCAGCTGTTGACCTCCGCTCCCCTGAACCAACGGTAAATCGGCGCGTCTGATTCATCCAAAACCAGGTCCCACTTCTTGTACCACGCAATTTCTTCAGCAGCCTCTGCCCAGAAACCTTGCGGATCATTTTGCCATTGCTTGTAAACAGCCTGATATGTTTGGGTCATGTTTGCCTCCGGAATTAATAGCTTGACAAGGATCGATTAGGTGGATGAGGGATTGCAAAGTTAGGGATACGTCTACTACAACTCCCAGTTTAGCACAGGCGTTTACAAATCGGAATTATTTGAATGGAGGATATTTTTAGCGTATGGGGATCGAGTGATTGACATGGTTTGGCAGGCTGGGGGTTTGACGTAAACTTTATGGAGAAGATGTTCGCAACGCACCGTGGAGGATATACATGAAGATTGTCGTTACCGGAGCCGCCGGTTTTATTGGTTCCCATTTAGCAGAAACCCTGGCCCGACAGGGACACACCGTTGTCGGGATTGACAGCTTTACCGATTACTACTCGGCCCAACTGAAGCAGGCGAATGTCGATGATGTTGAGGCGGCAGGCGTCACGGTGCATCGGTTGGACCTGACCGTCGATGATCTGACTCCTGCGCTGGACGATGTGGAATTTATCTTTCACCTGGCGGGGCAGCCGGGCATTTCGGCCAGCACGCCGCTGGCGGATTACGTGCGCAATAATGTGGTGGCGATGGACAGGCTGCTGCTGGCCTGCCAGGAACAATCGTCGCTGCGCTGTTTTGTGAATGTGTCTACCTCGTCGGTGTACGGCCGTCACGCCTACGACCCTGAAGATGCTGCCCCCAAACCCACCTCGTACTATGGCGTTACCAAGCTCGCCGCCGAGCAGTTGGCTTTGGCCCTGCACCGTGAAAAAGGATTCCCGGCCTGTTCGCTGCGCATCTTTTCCGTTTATGGTCCGCGTGAAAGGCCGGAAAAGCTGTATCCCAAACTCATTTGCAGCATCCTCACCGACACGCCTTTTCCCTTGTATGAAGGCAGTCGGGAACATTCGCGCAGCTTCACCTACGTAGGCGACATTGTGGAAGGCTTTCTGGCCGTGCTAGATCAACCGGAGAAGGTGATTGGTGAAATAATCAACCTGGGCAGCGATGTGGAGATGACAACGGGTGAGGGCATTGCCCTCATCGAGGAAATCATGGGCAAAAAGGCCCGGTTCGCTATTCAGCCCAAACGTCCTGGCGACCAACTGCACACCTGTGCCAACATCGGGAAAGCAAGGAATTTACTGGGTTATGCACCGCACACGCAGCTGGCAGAAGGTCTTAAAGCTGAAGTGGATTGGTATATTAACCGCATTTATGCTCACGGTTTACACAATGTTTAGCTGGACAATTTTCTCTGCACCCCTGCACCTCGGCGTTAATTCTTTCAGGAGTTTGAATGATACCTGATCAGGCCAAAATTGTTTTGATTACCGGGGCTTCTTCCGGGTTGGGGCGGGCCTGCGCAGCGTACCTGGCAGCCAAAGGATTTACGGTGTTTGGCACCAGCCGCCAACCGGCAGAGATGCCTTCTGGGGTCCAACCTGTTGCTCTGGACGTGACGAATGATGTGTCGGTGGAGCAGGCGGTAACGGCCGTTCTCAAAAGAGCTCCGCGCATTGATGTTCTGGTGAACAACGCCGGTATGGGCATCGCCGGTCCCATCGAAGAAACCAGTGTCGAGGAAGCCAAACGGCAGTTTGAGGTGAACTTTTTTGGCGTTATGCGGCTGTGCCAGGAGGTGATTCCGCTGATGCGTGAGCAGGGGAACGGCCGTATCATCAATGTCAGTTCCATGGCGGGGGTCGTGGCACTGCCGTTTCAAGGTTTGTACAGCGCCAGTAAGTTTGCCCTGGAAGGATTTAGCGAAGCGCTCCGCTTTGAATTGGATCCGTTCAATATTCAGGTGGTGGTTGTTCAGCCGGGCGACTTTCGCACCCGCTTTACTGCCAGCCGCAGGGTGGTGGCTGATGCCTTCGCCAGCCCTGTTTACGGCGCTTTGTTTCAGCGCGCGCTGCAAAGATTTGAGGCAGAAGAGAACAGCGGGGCCAATCCGCAGCTGGTGGCTGAACTGCTGCATCGAATTATTCTGGCAAAATCACCTCGCTTTCGTTATCGTGTGGGAGTCTGGTTCCAGCGTTTCTATGTGGGTTTACGGCCGTTTCTTCCCGAAAAATTGTTTGCTAACCTCATCGCCACCCATTACGGTCTTCGCTAACTTCTGCTGCAACTTATCCAAGATGCGCTGCGTAGACACAAACAGTTCGGAGAAATAGATAGTAGATATATTTTCAGCAGTGGCTTGTCTGATAAAATGAATAGTAGTGACAGTCACTTTTTATTTGCGGAGGTAATCAAATGACTGTAAAAGATACGCGCTTACGACGACAAAATGGACTGTTCGCCGGCGTGTGTGGTGGTTTGGCCGCCTGGACCGGCATCAGCGTTTTCTGGTTCCGGCTGCTCTTTCTTATCCTGCTCCTGCCGGGTGGGGCACCAGGCATCGTACCTTATGTTATTTTGTGGATTGTCATGCCGAAACGATAACAAATGGTAAATGGTTAGTAAATGGTTAATTGTAAGTAACTATACAGGGGTGAGGTCAGGCACAAGAATATCGCCAGACCAGACAGAA
>CALBTC010000011.1 GCA_937967805.1 uncultured Anaerolineaceae bacterium | reverse complement strand
GTTTCAACCCCTCTCAGGAAATCACGGCCGTTCCGACGCATGTGTTTACACATGTTCTGCTCATCTTAAAAGTGTTTCAACCCCTCTCAGGAAATCACGGCCGTTCCGACACGTGCCGGAAGAAACATCTGGCTCAACCTGGATGAGTTTCAACCCCTCTCAGGAAATCACGGCCGTTCCGACGAGCCGGTAGAAATCAACTATGGCCCTGTAATCCAGTTTCAACCCCTCTCAGGAAATCACGGCCGTTCCGACTGTCCGCGAATTACTCCAACGGGTCGCCCACGAGGTGTTTCAACCCCTCTCAGGAAATCACGGCCGTTCCGACAGGACCGCCGCGTTACGCATGGCGGGCAGCTCTTTGTTTCAACCCCTCTCAGGAAATCACGGCCGTTCCGACCGTCTTCTTGATCGGCCTGCAACATGGTGATGACACGTTTCAACCCCTCTCAGGAAATCACGGCCGTTCCGACCTCCGCGTGATTGTTTGGGCCATTCTTGCCTACTTGTTTCAACCCCTCTCAGGAAATCACGGCCGTTCCGCCCCATTGCTTAAGGAGGCCAGCCGGGACCGGTTTTTGTTTCAACCCCTCTCAGGAAATCACGGCCGTTCCGACCGTTCTCTACGAGAATCTCTGGGCCCGCGACAGTGAGTTTCAACCCCTCTCAGGAAATCACGGCCGTTCCGACGTTTTACTTTATAAGAAGATTGTTGGGTGTAACCGCGTTTCAACCCCTCTCAGGAAATCACGGCCGTTCCGACGAACCCTCCTGGTTGTTCAGGTGCATCTTGCTATGTTTCAACCCCTCTCAGGAAATCACGGCCGTTCCGACCAGCCCCAGCTACGCGCACAATTCAAGGTGAGATGGTTTCAACCCCTCTCAGGAAATCACGGCCGTTCCGACGTTTGTAATTAGTGCATTAACAATTGCCGCATTTATGTTTCAACCCCTCTCAGGAAATCACGGCCGTTCCGACGGGGGTTATTATGTGCAGGTGTACAATGAATACCTGTTTCAACCCCTCTCAGGAAATCACGGCCGTTCCGACCATTCGGATCCTGGTTCCCTCAAGGGGGGGATCAGGGTTTCAACCCCTCTCAGGAAATCACGGCCGTTCCGACTAGTCGCGCTTTCGCTGAAAGTGGCGCGGCTTGATGGTTTCAACCCCTCTCAGGAAATCACGGCCGTTCCGACACGTGGCACCAGCACCTTAGTCGGTGGCAAGAAAATCGTTTCAACCCCTCTCAGGAAATCACGGCCGTTCCGACGTAGGTGTCTTCAACGGTAAAGCCGTGGACATCTAGTTTCAACCCCTCTCAGGAAATCACGGCCGTTCCGACCTCTGACGACGAGCCTGCTCCTGAATTGATTGATGCGTTTCAACCCCTCTCAGGAAATCACGGCCGTTCCGACCTGTGGCATGGTAGTCTTGACTGAAGGTTGGTACGAGTTTCAACCCCTCTCAGGAAATCACGGCCGTTCCGACGTTTTTCGGAATGCCAAGGATCTCTGCGGAGAGACGTGTTTCAACCCCTCTCAGGAAATCACGGCCGTTCCGACTTTCACAAAGGAAAGGTGTATGAGGGAGAAGATTTGGTTTCAACCCCTCTCAGGAAATCACGGCCGTTCCGACAACTTGCCAGATAGCTTCTATGGCTAACCTAGATTTGTTTCAACCCCTCTCAGGAAATCACGGCCGTTCCGACTTAATGAGTTGCTGCAGGACGCTTTAGTGGCATTCGGTTTCAACCCCTCTCAGGAAATCACGGCCGTTCCGACATTTATGCGTTGGCAACCACCGAACAGGTTTTTTCTTGTTTCAACCCCTCTCAGGAAATCACGGCCGTTCCGACGCAGATTTCCGATGGGCGGTATGAAAACTACCGTCTTGTTTCAACCCCTCTCAGGAAATCACGGCCGTTCCGACGTAATTTTTTTCGAGCTGGTCATTCTGGCGGCCGTAGGTTTCAACCCCTCTCAGGAAATCACGGCCGTTCCGACCGCAGTTATCCACAGTGGGAATCGACCATCGATATTGTAGCATATTTGTTTTCTTTGTGGATTAACCACACCATTTTACCCATGCCTATCCCGCCAAAATTGCAATTTTTGTCCCACTGACTCGTGCGTTCCGAGGGTCTTCGAAATAAGTTGAAAAAACGTGCATAGCTCATAATTAATTAAGGAATAATAAGCCCTTTTGGAACACCAGATCGCGCTCAATCGCGTTCAATCGCGCTCAATCGCTGTTTCCGAGGGTCTTTTGGCCTTTTTCACCTGAATGTCACCATGTTGTCATGTTTGAATGGTCTCATTTAAACTACGCTTATGCACAAATTATCAGGACATATCACCCTGGAATCCATCACCAAATTGCTGGCTTACTTCCACTATTATAGCATACCTTACCTCTCTGGCAGAGGCTTGCCGGCACGCCATTTACAACGCTTAACGCTTTGGTTAGGGTTGCCTGACCAAAAGATTCAGACTATACGCCATCACAGATTTTTAGCCGCTCACCTGGTCCTGATGCAGGCAGCCGGTTTGTTGCAGCACGATAACAACCGTTGGTTTTGTTCTCCTTTTGTGGAGCAGTGGCTGCGACAGACAATGTTTGCTCAATATCAAACCCTCATTGAGGCGATTGACCGCTGCTGCTGGAAAACAGTCGTGGAACGGGAAAACTTATCCGCTTGTTTCGATGGGGCGTATTCAACCTTTGTCCGCCAATCCCTGGAAAGACAGCAGAATACCAATGAAAATCAGGAAGTCCGTTACGCTTCCTGGGAAAACATATCCGACGGTGAATGGCAGCTCACTTTGCCTTCGGGTCTCCCACCCGAAAGACTGTTCCACTTACTTCAGCTGGGCGAGTGGAATCCGCAAGAAACGCTGCGTATTTCGGCTATGACCATCGCCAAAGCCAGGCAGCTTGGTTACGGCTTACATTTTATTGAACACCTGTTAACTGAGGCAACCCAACAAGCTTTGACGCAGCCGCAACAAGCGCAATTATTGGACTGGTTTCTTGCCGCAGAGCAGTATCAAATCCAGGCTGCTTATTTGTTGAGCACGGCCCAACCTGGCCAACTGGCTGAAATTATGACCAACCGACGTTTAGCTCGGCAAATTCACGAACAAATCTCGCCGCGCCATGCGATTGTCTCGCCTGCGCTGATAACCCCGCTGGCCAGGTGGCTTGCCAGGCAAAACAGGCACCTGCAAGCGCCGAATTTTGAGGAGGGCGAGATGAAAAACAAATGGGACACTTCCGCCTTCAATTGGTTAGGACTCAGACTGCTCATTGATTTGAAGTCGCTATTGGCTTTGCCGTTTCCTGCGCCGCACGACCTGCTGGATGAAACAGCTGCTGCCCTAACGCCGGAGGAACAAACAGAGCTGGCCTTTATGGCCCAACAGATTATTCAGGAATTGAAGCAAGCGATTCGTGGCAAGGATGCCTTCTTTCCCGCACAAGAAGCGGTTCCTCAAGGCATGATCGACCAAATTTCCCAGGCGATTGAAACGGAGTCGGCGCTCACGATTGCTTATCAGGCGCTGGGTGAGGTCAAGCCTTCTATGCGCCAGGTCCAACCATTGCGGCTGGAACAACGCGGCAATCTAACCTACCTGCACGCTTACTGCTACCGGGCTGAAACCAATCTCACCTTCCGCCTGGATCGTATCAAACAACTGGATAACCAGGAGTCGTCCGTAAAAAACTCTTGACATTGCAGATTGGTCCAATCTGGCAGATTGGACCAATCTAATCTCACGGGTCAGCCAGGATTTAGCGCCGGGCGCGGGCCTGGTCGCGCTGTGCTTGCAGGTTGATGATTTCGGCAAAGGCAAACTGCGGCGGCAGGCTGCCCGGCAGCGGCTTCAGGCGAATGATGGCCGGGAAATACCCCATGCGGCCGTTGAGCTCCGCCAGCAGCGCCAGGGCAATGGCGTTAAACGAAGGGGGGTTGATGAGAATAGGCACCGTTTGCCAGGTGTCTGCCTCGATTTGCAAACCGTCCACCAGCGTAACGATCTGGTCGGTGAACGGCCGTTCATGGTCGAACTGCGTCTTCACCTGGCGCACGTCCCACGCAGTTTGTCCCGTCGCTTCATAGATGGCGGCCAGCTGCTCCTGGCTGAGGGGATGGGCAAAGTTTAGCAAAATCATCTTATGGCAGCTTCCAGTGGCGTGACACCGTCATCACCTGAACATACGTTTCGCCGGCCCAATGGTACAGATGATCCCCCTCATTGACAACGCCCCAGGCGCAGCCCAGGGCAAAGGCCAGCGGCAGCGGCGCGGCCAGGAAGAAGTGGCGGCGCAGGCCGGGAAACTGCACGGCACGATGCTGCATGGTGCGCGAAAATGCCTGCACCACGTCGCCCCAGTCGGCCGTTTCCGGCAATGCCTTGCTGTGCCTGTAATCCGGCATGGTGGTCAGCAGCACAAAGTGAGCATCGACCTGGTTTTGCGCCAGAAATGCCGCCGCACCGGCCAGGGCCATCTGGTTGATGGCCACCACCACGGCCAGATCAGTTTTAGGCGCCAGGGCGGCCGGTTGGGTTTGCGGAAAATCGGGCCAGATTAGATGCGGCCGTTGGCGGCGCGCCGTTTGTGTAAGTTCAGCTAATCGGCCGTGGCGCCGGGCATAGGCCACCAGCTCCCGCGCCACACCCAGATGCGTTTCTGCGACCAGGTCTTCGTAAGCAATGTCCAGTTCAAAACAAAGCTGCTGCACGTCGTCGTCGTTAAAACTATCGGCCAGCTTTTGCTGCAAGGCGTGCAGCGCTTCCTGGGCCACGTTACGGTAGCTGTCCTTCTCACCCAGCAGGTAAGAGACGGTCAGTTGGCCCACGTGCAGCGGGCGCACAATCGTCCGCTCGCCCACCAGGTCATGGTCGCGCTGCACTTCATCCAGCCGCGTGTAGCCGGATTGCTGCAGCAGTTGAACCGCTTCAGAAATGTCGATCATGATTTATCCTTTCCGGTAGATTGGACCAATTTGCTCTGGCGAAAATCTATTGACAGCAAAAATTGATCCAATCTTATTTAGCTACAAACTGTTCAAGGCCGCCACAAAGTCCACGCTGCCCATGCCCATCGCCGTTTTGCAGCCGACGCCGCTAAACGCGGCAAAGCGGGCCAGGGCGTGTAAGATGCTTAGCTGCACCTCGCTGCCCTGGTGGGCCCGGAACCACACCTCGCCCACAAAGCCAATCATCGGCGCCTGCCGCGGATGGATGGTCACCTGTTTGGTGCAAATGTCGTGCGAATAGATAAAGACGTCCCGCTGGCACCAATCCAGCCATGATTCCGGCAGTTGCAGCATCGGCTGCTGGCCGGCCTGCTGGTTCCACAGGTGAAACGGCCGTCTAAACACGCTATGGGCCAGGGGCAGAGGCACCGTTTCCGGCCCGGCCTTGAAGGCCGTGGGCGAGAGGAAATTCAGGCCCACAATTCTGGCCGGCTCGCTGGTGGCCAGTTCGCCCAGGTGAACCCGCTTCTCACACTGCACCTGCCGGGCATGGAACGTTTGCGGCCCCCAATTTAAGGTTAACCGGCGCTCAACGGCCGTTTGCCAGGCGGCGGCAAAAACATCCTCATACGCCGCCGACAGGCTCACAATTTGCAGCCGCTCCAGCTCTCCCAGCGGTGAAAATAAGGGCGTGAGGGTGAAGGGGTTGGGACGGCCGTTGCCGTGCAGCGACGAGGCCAATTTCTCATCATAATGCCCCATCACTTCATAAAACATACCCAACAGGCCCCGTCCCGTCAGCTGCTCGCCATCAATGCCGCCCGCCTCGGGGGGCGCTTCTAATTCTACTAAAAGTTTCTGTGCAATCATCAGCTGCTCCTTAGTAAATCGAACATCCTGTTCGATGTCCGAACAAGGCTGTTCGGAGTACGGATTTTCATTCTTACCGCTTCACGTCAAATCGCAATCATTTCCTTGCGGAACCACGGTACATCAATCTCGCTCAACGACCGGTAGCGATTGGCGGCGGCCGCTTTATCCATCGCCTGCAAATACCGCGCCATCTGCGGCCAGGATGATAAACGCCCATCAGCCCCCCCTGTCATAGTAGTGTCGATGCCGACGTTGCGTCACGTCAGGCGGCTTCCTGTTGGTCATCAACCCATAGCCGCTGCTGGTCTTACCACCGACGCCTAAATTCATCAGGCCGGAGCGCAGCCAGGTGGCCGCTTTTTGCGCCAGCGCTTCAGCCGCCCCAGGGCGCGCGCCCACGGCAAACAAAAAAGGCACGCCGCTCTGCACAGCCAGGTACGTTACCGGATTGAGCCGGGCATGCCCTTCGTGCGGCGCTTTATCATTGCCCTCCCCGTAATAATCAGCGTAGTGAGGATTCATGATGTCTACCGTGATGGTAGGCAAGGCGGCCGGAACGGCGTCAAAGAAAACGATCTTGCCCGCCTGGGCCAGGGCGCCAAACACAGTCTGGAAGTCGCTCTCAGCCAGCACAGCTTTTAGCTGCTGCGGTGCAATGTTGGCAATCAGCCCGGCCTCAGCCTGCACCAGGCTGTCGGCTTGCAGCTGCTGCAGCAGGGGATGCCACGCCTGGCCGTCATCTGTTAGCTCCGCTTCCAGCAGCTGATCCAGAAGCTGCAAAGGCGTTCGTTTATTTTTGCTTTTGTACTCTGTAACCTGCTCGTTGGTGAGGCCGGGCACGCCCAGCTGGGCCGCCAGCGCGTAAAAAATGCGCGCCCGGGCCACGCCTTTCAGGGTGGTGGCCGGAATGTACGGAAAGCCATAAAGTGGATGCAGCGTGAGGCCGGTTTCCAGGGTGCCGCCGCCGCCCAAACCCACCAGCAGCGGCGTGGCATTCCACAACCGGAAGGTTTGCGCCACGCCGGCAACGGCTTCCCAGCGGCGGCGGGCGCGGCCCAGCAGTTGGGCATCAAACAGCTTTTCCTGATTATCAACGGCCGTTAGCTCTTTAAACCAATCACCTCTTACTTGCCCCGCCTTTTTGTTTGTGTTGGTCAAAACAAAATCCCACGGCTGGTATTTATCCAGCACCAGCCCCAGGTTACCGCAGCCGGTGATGCGACCGGCATGGCGACTTGTGTTTTTGGGCAATGCGTAACGAAAAGCCATCACTCATCCGCTCCCTGCGCGCTGCCCCACTCCTTGCCTTCGGCAAAGCGGCGCAGCCACAAACTGTAGGCAATGGCTTCGGTGGTGCGGCGGCGGTAGGTACCTGAATCTTCTTCCAGCAAAGTGGGCAGCAGCTTGCCATCCTCTTTCTCTAACATCCATTGGGAAACGTGCTGGTAGAGTAATTTGTGATGATCTTTCCCTTTGGCGCATAAAAAAGCCATTGTCTGTGCCAGGCCATTGGTTTGGATCATGGCCGGCAATTTTCTGGCCCAGGAGCCGTAGTTTTGTTTGACGCTGTCACCCTGGCCATCGACCTGCTCAATACGGTGCCAGGCGTGCTTGGCCCGCTCTTGTTCAGTTGTTTTTTGCTTGCTCTTTTTTTGCTCGCTCATTTTTTTACCTCCTACCAGCGCAGGGCCACAACGCCGCGCCCTACGGTTTCATCGCCGCCGATCTGGATACGGCCGTTCACCCGGTCTTCTACCCACTGCAAAACGGCCGCTGCCTGGGCTTCGGCCCCGTCCAGCTTTTGCCAGCCATTCACTTTACGCCACTCATCCTCGCCGGCGCGGAAGCGCGTGGCCCGTACCGGCACAAACAGCAGGGTATCTACCGGCAAATGTTCTTCGGTCCACAAGGCACCATCTTTCACCGTCTTGGTCTCCTGCTCCAGCCGAATGCGGGTCAGCACCTCTGTGGCGTAGCGGGCAAAGTCACGAAAATCGTCATCGGGTAAGATGACCAATTTTTTCTGCAACCCGTCGCGCCACCAGCTGTATTCGTCTCCCTGGGGCAGCGCATGGTTGGCCAGCCATTTGGCTAAATCCTTCACCATTTGCATGGGGCTGTTATCGACGGTGTAAGCAAACTCCTCCAGAACCACCGTATCTTGGGCCACCACGCCGCGTGTGTCTGGTACGAAGCAACGGCCGTCGTCCGGCTCTTTATCCGGTAAAGCAGGTAGGTTGGGGCCGGCAACGGCCGTGGCCTCCCGCTGCCAGCGGCGCAGCACGTCCAGGCTGGTGGTCCAGGCAAAAACGCCCGTCAGCGAGCGTACCGGAAACAGCAAAATGCGGGCATCCCCCGGCGCAAAAGCCCCGGCGTGATCATCACCGGTAGCCGGATTCTCTGGTCCAAAGACCACGTCTCCTTCCCGTTTCAGGTTATCATCTGCGCCCACGGGTACGGCATGGCTGCGAATGGCCCCCTTGATGCCCGAGGCCTGGACGATGGGGTAATGGGTCACTCGCTCGCGCTGGATGGGTAAATCAATCGCGCCCAATCCGGCCCCGGCCCCGGCATGAAGCGGGGTTTCTGTGTACAAATAAAGTAGTTTCGATTTTAGATACATTTTTTTCTCCTGATGATTATCTGGCCACCCGCGTAGGCGGGAATCCATAAAAAAAGATAGGTAACTATTCAGGTTTCTCCGGTAAGACCCTAAGGGTTTAACCTCTAAAAGGTCAGATTGCTCCAGAACAAACCCTTAGGGTCTGTATTAAAGCCAGGACCATTGCCCACAGACACAGGCACCAAATCCTTTTTCCACGAAATAAAGCTGTTCTTCTGGCGTTTCGGTCAGTGCGGTTGGTGGCGTCATAGGCTCGTCTGCTGCAAAAAAGTAGACAGACCCGGCCGGCACAAAGGCGCGCATCGGTTTGTGCCAGTTGGTGGCCACGTTCCACCCGCCCAAATATTGGGCCCGGCCGACGGCCGCCGCCACCAGGCGCAGCCCCGCCGGATTGCCCAACAAAGCGCCCCAATCGCCACTTTCAGGCTGCCAGCCGCCGGAAAACCAGGCGGGCGTCAGCAGCAATATCTTCAACTGCTTCGCCGGCTGAGATTGGGGAAATTCCGGCGCTTCGGCATTATCGAGCAGCCGGTAGTGGGCTGCACGCGCTTCACCGCCCAGGGCCAAAATGCCTTCTTTCTGGGGCAACTTCACGCCTTCACTCAGCTTCACCAATAAGCCGGGTTCCGCATCCGTGCCAAGTTGAGCCACAGACGGCCGTCTGTAATCCAACG
>CALBTC010000010.1 GCA_937967805.1 uncultured Anaerolineaceae bacterium | reverse complement strand
CCTATCTGGCATACTCAAAAGCAGAATTTTGAACCGTTTAATAACAAAGGAGAATGTCAACCATGACAACCGCACACATACCTCAAGGCGAAGTAACGATCTACGTCGATTCCAATGGCCAGCAAATTGCAGAAATTGATTATGATAAACGCCAGGTTGAACTGGGCGGATTGAACAACGCTGGCGAGGCGTCCCTTGTTATTCTGCGTGATGGTCATGGCCGGGAACTATTCCGGCTAAGTGCCGCCACCGGCAACCTGTCGGTTGGGGGACTGAATCCGGAGCAAGCGCAGGATGGTGACGTGATCATTAAAGATCAGAACGGCCGTGAGATCATTCGCCTGAGTGCGGGCAATGCCAAGGTAACGGTGGGGGGCGGCAACGCAGCGGCTAAACTTGAGCTGCACGATGTTCAAGGGCAGGCTGTGGTTACCCTAGACGGCAAAAATAGAGACGTGGCTGCCGGGGGGAACGGCACCGCAGGCCGCCTGATGGCCAATGACGAAAATGGGCAAACCACCGTCGGTTTGGATGGTGGACGGAGCGGGCTGCTGCTGCGCGCCCCAAACGGATCTATCTACACGGTCACCGTAGACAATAACGGGAATCTAACAACGGCTCCCCTCTAAAAAAGACAATCCAGATATACGCTTCCAGTTTTCCGGCAGGCAGAAAGGTGATCCGCTCGCGGCCTGCCTTCAGTTGGCTGTCGGTGGCGGCCTCCATGACATTCGGCTTTGCCGCAGATGATATTGCTCACTACGGCCGTAACCATATGGGACGTATCCTATAACAACTTAACAGGGTACGTCCATGCCGGGCAGCGCGTGCTCTCCACAGAATGTACCCTGTGCCAGACGTGCGTGACGGTTTGCCATTTTAGGCATTTTGAACGTGATGCCCATGACGGGCTACGATCTAAAGCATCAGGCATTTGACGCCACCGTATGTCACTTTTGGCCGGCCGACCAGAGCCAGATTTACCGCACCCTGAACAGGCTGGCTGACGATGATTTAGTGACGGTGACCCTTGAGGCCCAACAAACCCGACCAGACCGCAAAGTATATGCGATTACGCAGGCGGGACGGGACGCACTGGATAGCTGGCTCAAATCGGATCAGGCGATACCAACATTGCGCGATCCGCTGCTGGTGCAGCTCTTTTTTGGTCAGGAAATTCCGCGTGCCGACCTGCTGCGCCTGGTCGAGCAGCAGCTTGCTGCCCACCAGGGGCGATTGACAATTTATGAGCAAATTCCCATCCCCCCGACAGAATCCCGACCGGACGACCGCTGGCTGGCGTTGCAGCATCTGACATTGGATTTTGGCGTGGCGTTGGAGCAAGCGTATGTAAATTGGTTAGCGCACTGCCGTGAGGTCATCACGGCAATGCCAGATGCCGGCGAAGTGCCGGACTTCAGGGAGCGGTTTACCCAGGGATGAGGCCGGTTATTTGGTTGTCGTGTTATGAAACCAGTTAAAACTGTAGTAACCGGATGCATTTTGCAGGCGGATGGCAATTCTGTCGGCGCCGTGCCAGGCGGTGGGGATGGAAAATGTGGTGGAGAAAGTGCCGCCGGCGCCGGAGTTGATGCTGGTTACCCAGGTGCCGTTGATCCCTTTTGTGCCGTAGGCGCCCATGAGCACGTCGAATTTTTGATTGGACGGAAAGTTTGCCGTGCTGATGGTGACCGCCTGATTAGCCGTGACGCTAACAACCTTGATCGTTGGCACCGTGCCCGTTGGTGGTGGCGTTGCCGGTGGGGGTTGGTTGCTCGATGATGGAATGCATAGTTTTTGCCCCACATAAATACGGTTAGGATTGCTCAGGTTGTTGGCTTGGGCAATGCTTGTCCACAAAACGTTGTACCGTTGGCCAATTTTTGCCAATGTGTCGCCCGGCTGCACCAGATATTGCGCCTGGCACGTTGTCGCCGCTGATGCATTTGGCGTCGGCAAGGCCACAAGCCCAAGCATCACAGCCACAAAAAGGATTAAAAAGGCAGAGATCTTCTGCCATTGGTGCAGTGCGGCAACGATGGTGTCTCGACTTTTGCTGGTAAGATTTTTTTGACCGGATAATAAAGTAAGCATGTTTGTTTGGCTCCTATTCATGTATGATTCTACTGAAAAACCACGTTGTGATTTGCCTGATAGTAATGAACCAAGCTTAGCAAAATGAACGTCTGACAAACGTTTGCCACACCGTTTCATGTGCCGTTTGACTAAATGATTTTGTTAGCGCGATGGAGAGGGCGGACTAAACATGCCATATTTAGCGTTTAGCGCCTTATATTGGCTCATATCTGTTGGGGGCCACGTCGTTTCTCTTTGCATCATGGCTGCCAGCTCTTCTACAAATTCTTCAAAGCCGCCGGGCGAGAGAATGGACAAAAAGGCAACCGGTTCATCCGCGTGATTGGCGAAAGTATGAATCACCCCTGGTGGTATGAGAGCAAAGGAGCCGGACGGGGCACTCATAGTGCGCGCTTCGATCTGCACCGTAAGCGTGCCTGACAAGACGTAAAATCCTTCGGTTTCCTTTTGGTGCCAGTGGGGCGGCGGTCCGGAGAAGTGGGGTGGCACCACAAACTCCATAAGCGTCCAGCTACCTTTGGTATCTTCGCTAACTGCTTTGAACGTGATGTTTTCACCTGCCACCGTGATCGTTTTACCCTCGCCAGGCAAATAGACAAAACCACTATTCAACTTTTCTTCTTCAAACTGCATCGTTTTCATTTATGCACCTCTTTTGTTTCTGGCCGGCGTCGGCCTGGTTTTTTGGGTCCTTTTTGGGACCATTTTTGTTTCAAGGGGAAGCATAATTGACAGATCGTTTGGCAAGCGTTTCAAAATGCGCCTCGCTTAAACTTACATTATTTACATGACAATTATTTCATGTTAAAATTTGCACCTCAGGCAATTTCCCAAGACCCCAAAATCTTGGGAGCCGGGCGCTTGAAGAGGGCAGAACAATATGTTTCAGGAAACGGTCTCTAGCAGATTACAAATTCGCCTGCTGGGCGAGTTTCAGTTTCTTTATGATGGTCAACCGATTGCCGGACTACATGCCGATCGCCCGCAGTCGTTGTTTGCTTTTTTGCTGCTTCACCGGGGTGTCCCGCAGCCGCGCCGCCATCTGGCCTATTTACTATGGCCAGATTCAACAGAAGGCCAGGCGCGCACAAATTTACGCAATCTGTGGCATACATTGCGCCAGTTGTTGCCTGATGCCGACGCTTATCTTCTGAGCGACTCGGCGACCATTCAATGGCAGCGCCAGGCCGATTATGATTTGGACGTGGCTCGTTTTGAAGCCGCTCTGCAGGAGGCCAGTCGGGCCGAGGACGCGGCGACGGTGCGGCAATGTTTGGAAACGGCCGTTTCCCTCTACCAGGGTGACTTGCTGCCGGGAAATTATGACGACTGGCTTATTCCTATCCGCGAGGAGCTGTTGCAGCGTTACCTGGCGGCGCTGCGTCAGCTGATTACCTTGCTAGAAGACCAGCAAGAGGTCCGAACAGCCGCCCACTACTGCCAGCGCTTATTGCAGCACGATCCCTTTGACGAAACGGCCGCAGTGCTGTTGATGCGCTTACAGGCCTTGAGTGGTGACCGGACCGGCGTCCGGCGCACCTACCAGACCCTCACAACTGTGCTGCGGCGAGAGCTAGGTGTAGACCCGGCAGCCACTACCCAGGAAACTTATTTGCAGCTGCTGCGTCTGGAGCCAATGCATTTTGCACCGGGCGATACGGCGCCTAAAGGTTGGCAGCCATCCCCTATTCCAGTGCCGGCAACGCCGTTTATTGGCCGTGAAAAAGAAGTTGCCGATGTTGTCCGGCGCCTGCTCGATCCAGACTGTCGCTTGCTCACAATTATCGGCCTGGGCGGCATTGGCAAGACCCGCTTAAGCTTACAGGTCGCCGCCGAATTGCAAGACGCTTTTGCCGATGGTGTCTTTTTTGTACCGCTGGCCAGTCTGAGCGATCCTCAACTGCTTGTCTCCCCTATTGCCCGGCAGTTGGATATACGCGAAGGGGGCGGCCAACCCTTGCTGCAAATTTTGAAAAGTACGCTGCAAGAGAAACAGTTGCTCCTGGTGCTGGATAACTTCGAGCAGATTGTGGCCGCAGCCCCCATCCTGGCAGAACTTCTGGCGAGCGCGCCCCGGCTTAAACTGCTGGTTACCAGTCGCACCTTGCTGCGGTTGCAGGGGGAGTACGAATACCTGGTGCCGCCCATGAAACTGCCGGACCTGACCCAGGCCTGTTCATTTCAGCTATTATGCCAATCTGAGGCCGTTAAGTTGTTTGTCGAGCGGGCGCAGGCGACCTTTACGGGGTTTACATTGACGGCCGAAAATGCACCAATTGTCGCCGAAATTTGCCATCGGCTGGATGGGATTCCGCTGGCGATTGAACTGGCCGCCGCCCGTGTCAAGCTGCTGCCGCCGCAAGCGTTACTAACACGGTTAAGCCATCGTTTAAAGGTGCTAACCGGCGGCCCTCAGGATGTGCCCACCCGCCAGCAGACGCTGCGTAACACGATCGATTGGAGCTATAGTTTGCTCAACCCAACCGAGCAGGCTTTGTTCAGCCGTCTGGCTGTATTTGTGGGCGGCTTTACGCTGGAAACCGCTGAAGTCATTTGCAGTTCTAATAATCTCCCGGCGATTGGCTTTTCATCTGATACGGCTGAACCTGAGTGGGACATGCTAGAAGGGGTAACATCACTGCTTAACAATAGCCTGCTGGTGCAGCAAGGTAACAACAACGGCCAGTCGAGATTCAAGATGCTAGAGACTATCCGAGAATATGCCCTGGAGCGGTTGGTCGAAAGCGGTCAATTAGAATCTTTGCAGCAAGAACACGCCACCTACTTTGCCGACCAACTGGACCAGATTGGGCAAAAACTGCACTTCTATTCAGGCCTTCGGCTGGATTGGGCAGAGGAAGAACATGATAATTTACGGGCTATGCTGGCCTGGAGCCTGGCAAAACCTGGCGAAGTCGAATTAGGCCTGCGTATGGTTGGCGTTTTGTACTGGTTCTGGTACCAGCGCAGTTATTTGAGTGAGGGCCAGGCGTGGTGCCGGCGATTCACGGCCTTAATCGACAAAACGCGCTATACAGTAGGTCACGCTTCATTCCTGATGGGCAGCGGCTCGCTTGCCTTATGGCAGGGTGATATGGTGGAAGCCGGCCAATGTCTACAAGATGGTATTGCCATTTTCCGTGAGTTGGGAGATGAACGACGGCTGGCAATTACGCTGTTGGGTCGGGGGGTTTTGGCGCTGTATCAGGGGGATACGGCCGTAGCCCAAGCCAAATTTGAAGAATCTCTGGCAATCGGTAAACGGCTCGAGTTATGGTGGATCATCGGCGACTCGCTGCTCAATCTGGGAAACGTGGCCATCGCCCAGGGGAACTATAAAAGCGCCCGAAACTGGCTGGAACAGGCTGAAACTGTGGCAAAAAGCCATAACGAGCGCTGGTTGATGGCCAATGTCTTGAACAACCTGGGTGAATTAGCCCGCATTCAAGGTGATTACGAGCAGGCCCGGACCAGCTATGAGGAAAGTCAGACCTTGTTTCAGAGCATGAAAGCCAGGTCGGATGTCGCCCGCGCGCTGCACAATTTGGGTTTTGTGGCCCTGCATCAATTGGATTATGAGCAAGCCGCAGCGAATTTTAAGGAAGGCCTGAACATCTTTCAGGAGCTGGGCAACAAGCGAGGCATGGCCGAATGTTTGGCCGGTCTGGCCGGCCTGGCGATTCGCCAGGACCGGCCGCAACAAGCTGTGCGTCTCCTGGCTGCTGCCGAGTCACAGATTTGTACCTCCGGCGCTTCGTGGTGGCCGGCAGACCAGGTGGAATATGAAAGGAGTTTGGCCCTCATCCAGGCTGCGTTGGACCAGGAAACATTTGTGGTAAACTGGGATGAGGGCCAGGCTATCTCTTTATCACAGGCTATCTCAGACGCATTCTGGCTGCCTATTTAGTAAATGACTGAAGGCAGATAGGCGCCCGCCGGCTCATTGTAAAGCCCCATACTCATTAGAGTCATGGGCTGGACAACCCGCAACCCATTTTCCAGACACCACCGGAACAAGGCAGTGTTACGCGTTGGCAGAAGAAACCCAGGCCCTGAAAAGGCAGGTGCCGCGCCGATGAGGGCCTTCAAATCATCGTTGCTTTCAGCGACTGCATATCCCAAGAATCCAATGGATGTAGTATAGCCAGTGAGCCGTCCATTGCGCTCAACAACAGTGGCCGTTCCCTGCTGAATGGCATCAATGAACTCCTGCTCACGGGTGAATCCATGCACCTTGAAGTAGAGTTGGTTGCCGGCTTCAAGATCAACGGCCGTAGCCATTCGGACAGTGCAACCGGGCATTTTTAGGCCGAGTGCTGGACCTTGCAAGACCGACAGAGGCTCCCGGGCGACAAAGCCCAACTTGGTATACAAGGATAGCGAACGGTTATGGTAGGCTGCCTGCACCAAACGGACTCCGGCAAAGGCTTGCTGTTTGGCGCGGGCCAGGACGTCTTCCATCAACTGTCTGCCGATGTGTCCATTTTGCGCTGTTGGCGACACGGTGATCGGACCGACGCCGGCGATGACTGCGGTTTCCCATAGGAAGTTGCTGCCGACAACCTGACCATCAAGCTCGGCAATGACCGAATAAACATTCGGGTGCGAGAATAAGACCGACATTAAACCTGCCGCCACTTCCGATGTTGGGAAATCTGGAGGAAAGTTGTGCTGACCGGCAATGGCATTGAATGCTTCGTAACAGATAGTTCCGGTGATGTGTGCATCTTCAACGCGACCTTGTCGCAAGCTTATCTTTTTTTCCGCTGCCTTGTTTCCGTTTGTATCTATGTTGGCAGGATTCACTGCTTTTACAGTTTTTAGATTGTTGCTCATGATTGATCTCCTCGTATAATATGAATATCAAAGGGGCCAGCCCTTTGACCTAATGTAAATC
>CALBTC010000009.1 GCA_937967805.1 uncultured Anaerolineaceae bacterium | reverse complement strand
GAGAGTGGGCAAACCGGTCTTTCACCAACTGCCGCGCCCGGGGCAGCCGCTGATCGAGATGCCGCACCTTCGGCACCGGCCGTCCAATTTCTGCCGCCAGGTTCAGGTCCTGGGTGCGGGCCGCTACCCGCTGCTCCAACCCGGTAATCAAGTTACGCAGCTGGATAGTCATACTGTTAAACGCCGCACCCAGCGTACCGATTTCGTCCCCTCGGCTCAGGGTCACCTGTCGCTCTAAATCACCTGCGCTAATCGCCTGGGCAGTCTCGGCCAGCTCGCCGATAGGCCGGGTAATGCGCACGGCAATATAGGCACCGATAATGCCAGAAATCAACGTCGCAACAAGAACGACCGTTATCGTACTAATAATGGTGCTGTTGGCCAGCGCCAGCGCTTCGCTCACCGGCACTTCAGCCACAACGTTCAGGCCCAACGGCCGTAACGTAGAGCTAAGTCCCAAAGAGATAAACTGCTGCGCCAACACCACATCCTCGCCATCTAGACCAACACCAAAACCATCTGTGGATGAGATGTCTGCCATCGTACCTTGCAGCACCACAGACCGGTTTGGATGAGCCACAATGCGATTATTGCTGTCTACCACATAGACCAGGCCATTGATTTCGCTTCTGATCTCTTCCATCAAGGTCCACATTGGCCGGAAGCGGAAGTTGGCCGCCAGCACTCCGTCAAATTCACCCGTGGTCAGATCAAAAAACGGAATAGCAATGATCATAAAGGGTTCGCCCGACTCAGGATTGATTTGTACAGAACTGAAATATGTTCTGCCCGAGCCGCGCGGTATGCTAAATATTGGCGATTCCGCGTAAGATTCTGATTCTGCCTGAACGCTAACGACAACAGGCGACTCAAAAACAATAGTTTGCCCATCTTTATCAATCAGAACAACCTCAGAATAAACATCCTGGCTCAGGACCAAACTGCGCAAAGCAGCTTTCTGTTGTGCCGTTTCCAACGCAGGCAGCCCCTGCACATCAATCAACAAACGCAGCTCTTCTTCCCTGGAGAAAATGTACGATTCTACCTGTGTAACCACGCGCCGTACAATCTCCTGCTGTAGGGTTATCGCTTGCTGACGTTGCACCCTCAGGGTCCGGGAAATCGTATCGCCACCAATCAACAGTAGGGGGATGATCGTCAGGACAACCAGGGTTAGTGTTAGTTGAGTTCGAAGACTTTTACGCATAAGCGGCCTGCCTTGTCAAAATCTAATTTAAGTGTCAGGATGTTATTGATCCTTTCATCCGAGTTAAGCATGGTGATGCCACACTGTCTATTCGGTTTATTCACGAATGATGGTATCTGCCTGACGCAGAATATCGTCTGAAATCTCCAGGCCAATAGCATTGGCGGTTTTCAAATTAATGGCCAGGAAAAATTCCGTGGTTTCTACGGGCAAATCCCCGGCAGCAACACCCTGCAAAACTTGATGAGCCATTTGCGCAGACTGCTGCCCGGCGGGATAAAAACGAAGGCCGTACGCCATCAGGCCACCAGCTTCGGCCGTACTGTCTCCAGGGGCCGTTAGCGGCATCTCGCGCGCAATAGCTGCCTCGGCAAAGTCGGCCACACGGGAGACCACCAAATTATCAGGCAGCAGGTAGATGGCATCTGCATCATCAGGAATGCTTTCAATAGCGGCCGTAATCTCATCGCCATCTCGCGCTTCTTGCAAAACCAATTCAACGTCAAACTGCTCTGCTGCTTCCTGGATGTCTCCTAACACCACAACGCCGGCATTGTCTTCCGGGTTATAAGGAATGTAGATTTTTTCAATATCCGGGTCCAGGGTAAGCAACCATTCCAGGCGGCGCGGCTCGCTCAAGCCCCATTGGACCCCGGTGGCATTACCATCAGGCTGGGCCAGATTGGTGACAAGGCCGGCACGAAGCGGATCGGAAATAGGGGCAAAGATAATCGGTATTTCCTGGGTTGCTTTTATGGCTGCTGCGGCCGCCGGGGTGCTAAGCGCCAGAATCAAATCTACATTTTGATCGACTAATCCCTGGGCCACCTCATCTAGTTTGGCAATGTCACCGGTGGGGCCGGCGTAAATATAGATGATGTTCTCCCCTTCGATGTAGCCTAACTCGGTCATTTCATCCCGAAAGCCTTCATAAACAGGCTCAAGAACGGGGGCCAGGTTCATGACCCCGATGGTTACCGTTTGTGGCTCGTCTGAGGCGCTGTTGCAGGCACCCAAATTAAAGATGAGTAGAATTAGCAACCCGGTAAGCACCAAGACTGCTTTTGTTTGGTTCTTAGGCATTTGCAGCAATGATTTTTCTTTTTCCATGATAATAAACCTCCAATCATTGTCAGCCTGTCATTTTGTGACAATGGGCTGCTAAACTCAGTTGGGCCTGGCCTTGCCGTTTGTTTTGGTGGCCGGCTCATGGCCATTTGTGCCGTTGCCGCCTACCGGTTCCAGGCTTACGTAACCTTCCAGGCCCAGCGCCCGGCCGATTTCTTCGGCAGCGGTACGCAAAATTGACTCGGCATCAACGGCCGTACTCACGCGCGTGGTAATCTGGCGCAGAATTTGCTCTTCTTCTGCCAGGGCAGCGGTGCCTTCCAACAGGCGTGTACTTTCAATAGCAATGGCTGCCTGGTTGGCAACGGCCGTTAGCAAGTTTAAATGTTGTTCATTGTAAAGGTGCGGCGTGGTGTAACTCTCCAATCCAATTACCCCCAACACGCGCTCACCCAGCGTGATAGGCACGCCCAGCCAGGATTCCGGCATTTTACCGTATCCCTCAATACCCAAGTCCGCCAAACGCTGTCCCACATTATCGGGCATGAGCAAAGGCTGCCGCTGGCGAATAAGGTATTCTGTGACGCCATGCCCCGCCTGCCGCCGTTCGGTGTACCAGCGCTGCTTCTCACCCGAGGCCGTTAAGACAAACACCACTTCATCGGTATCTTCCTCATACAAAACGGTATAAAAGTCAGTGGTATCCATCAGGCGGGACAAATAATCGTATACCGTCTGGATGACGCCATCGACGGTTGTTTGGGCTGTTAGCGATTGGCTCATTTCGTTGAGGACAGCCAATTCTTCCGTACGACGTTGGGTTTCGTTAAGCGCGCTTTGCGTTTGCTGGGCCAGACGGAGGTTTTCCAGATGAGCACTAAGCCGTTCAGCAACGGCCGCTACAATCTCCGACGCTTCATCCTTATTCTTTTTAATGCTGCCCAACAGCAGCTCGCCAATTGATTCACCCTGCACCTGCAAAGGTTGGGTCAGCGATTCTTCTGTTTCAGCTTCTTCATCAAATGCCGCCTCAGGGCTTACTTTTTCCAGATCGTAGCGGAAGGCGATTTCCTCAACTTTTTGCGCAAAGAAATCATCCCAGCCTTCTCGCGTTAAGCGGCGAGACAGTTCTTGCAGCTCACGGAGCGCTTCTTCTGATCTTTTGTACGAGCGTGCGTTTTGCAGGGCAACGGCTACTTGAGAAGCCAGCGTTGTCACTGTCTGCAGATCGGATTCGCTAAAGTAATTTAATTGGTCGGAACGGACATCCAACACGCCAAACACCTGCTTGCCAATGGCAATCGGCACGGCCATTTCTGAACGCGTTTCGGTCAGCAAGGGATGGGGCATAAAGCCTTCTTCTGCCGTTTCGTAATTACGAATGGCGCCCTCCAGGCTGCGGGCTACCGAAGCCACCAGTGAGCCGGCGGCAGACAGAGGAATATGCCGGCCTTCGGCCACCATCTTGCGCCCGACCTCACCGGCACCGGCGGTCAAAACAAGGGTTTGGCCGCTATCGTCTAGCAGATGAATATGCGCGTGGTATAGATCAAAGCTGCTCTTGGTAAGGTCAGCCACCTGCTGCAAAAGCTCTTGGGGGTCCAGTATGGTGGCGGCGGCCGTACTTACCTTGGCCACTGTGGTCAGCTCATTGGCTTGTTTGGCCAACAAATTCTCCGCCTGTTTACGAGTGTTAATATCCATAACGGAAGCCACGATTGCCGGTTCGCCTTCAAAGTCAATGACGCGCCCGGAGAGCAAGGCCCAGAACGTTTCCCCGTCACCACGCTTGAGAACCAGCTCAAAATCCCTGGCAAAACCGTGTTCGCGTAAAGCGGTGATGAACGCTACCTGGTCTTCGGCATTGGCGTAAAAATCGGGCGTTACCTGGCCAATGAGCTCTTCTCTGGGCAGGCGAATCATTTCGGTGAGGGCGTGGTTGACGTAGGCAATCAGGCCATTACTCATGCGTGAGATGACGACGGGCATGGAGAGTGATTCCAGGATGGCCTGCATCTGCGCTCTTTCTTGTTCCGCCTGGGTAAACAGCCGGGCATTTTGCAGACCAATGGCCACCTGGTTTGCCACTGAAGCCAGCAGCGACACGTCTGCCTGATCCAGCCCGTCGGTGACGTTATGTTGAATGTCTAAAACACCAAGCACTTCATCTTCCAGCACGATAGGCACAGCGACTTCTGCTTTGGTTTCCGGCAGCAGCGGATTTGGCAGCCAGTTCGGGTCGGCCGTGACGTCCGGCACCAGGGTTGGTTTGTTGTTAACGGCCGTACGTCCCACCAGCCCTTTGCCCGCCTCAATTTTGTGATCGTTGTCCAGCATTGCCCGGCCTGCTTCACCGGTGCCGCCAGCCATGACCAGGTACTCGCGCTCTTCATCATAGAGGTAGATGTGGGCGTGGTAAAACTTGAAGGTTAACTGGAGCAGTTCAACAACGGCCGTTGTCAGTTCTGCCGGGTTCAGGATTGTTGAAAGCCGACGGCTGACTTCGGAGCTTGTGTTAATCGCTTGCGCTTGCTGCTGCAAATCAACCACCGATTGCTCGATATGGGCCGCCATGCTGTTAAAGCTATGCATCAGGTCGCCGAGCTCGTCTCCAGACGTTACTTCAATGCGCGTTGAATACTCCCCTTCACCTAACTTTCTGGCGGAATCCACCAGCGCCAGAATGGGTCTGACGATTGTTTGCGCCAGCCCCAAGCCCAGCATGATGGAAATCACCTGCATGATGCCGGCGATGATCCACGCGCTGCTGAAGGTGGTTTGTAAAATGCTGCTTACATCCCTGTCAACAAGGCCCAGCAGAGCAGTTCTGGCCGCCTCAGTCTGTCCTTCCATCTCCTCCAGTTCTTCAAGCAGTGCCAAAGTCTCTATGTGGCTGGCTTCAATCTGCTCAGAAAGTTGCGCAATTTCTGAGGAAACTTCGAGAATCGTCCTGACACGCACGGCATAGCTTGTCTGGTCTGTAGCCAAAGCGTTTTCTAAGGCACGCAGGTTGGTAAAAAATAGAAACCGCTCCTCGCTGAGGATTTCCAACACTTCAGCATCACCGGTTAGCGCATACTCCAGCGTATCGGTCTGGATACGTTCAATCTGGCTTAGCGACTGTGTTAGAAGCCTGGCCAATACACTAGATTCAGCGGCTAACTCTGTCCGGTCAATCAGGTCAAGAGCCGCAACTTTTTCCTGCTCTGCTTCTTTAAATGTTTCGATAAGCGCCAGCGTTTCACCATGTTGGTCAAGCAGTTCCTGGCCGAACTCGATTACGTCTAAAGATAGAGCCTCGTTGGCGGCCAAAATTTCCAATTCGGCATCGTCATCGGCCAGGGCCGTCAGCTGCCCGGTTAAGGCGGTTAGTTCACTCGCAGTTTGAGAAAACTCGGAGACAGCTTCGTCTTCCCCGGTCGCCAAATATTCCAGAGCTTCCGTCTGGAGCTCCCTGGTGAGAAAGGCAAACTCTGAAGCAATTTGCTGGGTGGGAATCACATCTTCAATAATGTTATCCACCACAAATTCCTTGAAGATAAAAATTCCACCGGCATTGATCAGCGCCAGGAGAGCAAAGACGATAAGGGGTTTATACTTTAAGCGTATATTCTTGATGAATTTCATGCCCAATCTCCGGTAAATTAATCAGCACTAACCGCTTCTACATTTGTGTAGGTATCTTGTTTCTTGTTGGCGCTCACGTTTAGCCTGATGACCGTCTTGGTTTGCAGCGCCTGACCAAGCTCTTTAGCGGCCGTTTGCAAGGCGCTCTCCACCGAGACCGTGTTTTGAATACGCTGGTTGATCTCGTTAATGAGATGTTCCTTCTCTGCCTGCGCCTTTGTTTTGGCGAACAGACGCTGGCTCTGCACGGCCGGCGCGGCCATGTTGATCAGAGCGTTGAAAATCTCTTCTTCTTGTTTGGTGAATCTGCGTGGCTCGGACCAGCTGCAGGTGATAATGCCCACCCACTGGCCGCCAACCGTCAACGGTACCACAACAATCGCTTTAATCCCCGCCTGCATCATTATTTCTCGGGTAAAGTCGTCAACCCGGGGGTCAACGACCGTATCCCCGATCATCGTGGGGTCAAAGGGATCAAAAATAAACAGGTTGGTGAAGGGGAACTGCTTGATGGGGAACTTGGTACCCACCGGGTAGGAAGGCGGCCCCTCGCGGCGCCAACCGGCTAATAGCTCTAGCGTTTGCGGTTCCCCTTCATTATCCAGGTCGATAAACATGAGGGTTGCTTCCTCGATACCGGTCCAGAACAGAGGACCCAAAGCTGCTTGCAGCACTTCATCTACATTGAGGGCGATGTTTAGCGCGTGGCCAATCTGGTACAAAGCATCCGTTTGGGCCAGCGCCGATTCCGTTTGGTCCACCAGGCGCAAGTTTTCTATATGCCGACTAAGCTGGTTAGATACAGCAGCCAGCAGCTGTTGGGCTTCATCCGGGTTGCCGCCGGCCACCACAAGTTCGCCAATGGTTTCATGATGGACCTTTAGCGACTGCCGGGCGCTCACTGCGGCGGCATCCTCGGGCAGGTTCGTTTCGTCCAGGGGGGCAACCTGGTCACCTTCATAGATGAACCCGCTTGTCAGGGCTTCTTTCTCCTGCATAAACTCACGCCACGCTTCACCGCTCAGGCGACGAACGGCCTGTTCGGCTTCGCTCCGGTAGCGGTCGGTTTCCAATAACAGGCGCATGTTTTCGGCTTGCTGGCCAACTTGCCGGGCAACGGCCGTTACCAGCGATCTGGTTTCATTGGTCCATTCCTCGCCGTCTTCAACCTCCAGCTGAATAACCCCGATTTCCGTACCTGCCACGGTAATGGGCACTTGCAGCACTTTTTCTGAATCGGCCATGATAGGGCCGCTGTACGCTTCCAGCGTGTCCAGGTTATAGCGAACGCCGATCTTTTCCTTGCGCGCCACGCCATCCAGAAAATCTGTCCATCCTTCATGAACCGCAGTACGTACATAACGTCTCACATCAGCCTGGGCTTCTTCGGCCTGGCGCAGCAGATTGGCGTTATCAATCGCTACCGCCAGCTGGCCGGCCAGTGAATCGTAAATGGGCAAGTTTTCTTCTGACAACGCATTCGGCCGGTCGCTTTGCAGGTCCAAAACCCCTAAGAGCTGGTCGCCCATCAGTAATGGAATCGCCATTTCAGAGCGGGTATAGGGCAGCAGCGGGTTTTTACGAAAAGTCGCATTGGCTTCGGTATCCGGCACCAGCACCGGTTTTTTGTTAAAAGCGGCTCTACCGTTAATAGAGCCCAAACGGATAGGCAATTTGTGGCCGCGGTTGAGCAGCTGCCGCCCCACCATGCCTGTGCTGGCATGCAGGTTTAGATTTTGACCAGCGTCGTCTGCCAGGTAAATCTGCACATGGTAGAGCGCAAATCGTTCGCGGATAAGTTCCACCGATTCAGCCAGCAGCTTGTCTAAAACCTGAACCCGCGAAATGCGCCGGCCAACTTCTGCTGCCAGGGCCAGGTCGCGGGTGCGGTCCTGCACGCGCTGGTCCAGCTCTTGACTCAAGGCCGTTAGCTCCTGGTTGCTTTTTCGGGCATTTTCCAGCGCCTGCTGCAAGCCATCTATGAGTAAATAAATCATGACGCCGCACAGTCCAAATAAAACCGTGTAATCTATCATGATATCGGCAGCAGGATCGAACTCGACGACAGGGAGTATGCCGGCAGATTCTGCATACACAAAGAACCAGCCGGCGGCAATGGAGAGCCCGATAACAATCACCGACAGTCGCCAGCCAGATAAGAGGCCGGCCACCAAAAAAATGACCACATAGGCAATAAAGGCGCTGTCTTTCACACCGGCGTTGTTCCAGGCCAACAGCGTCACCACCAGCCAGGTGCTTATGACGACGGCATTGGCGCTGAATTGCAAATAACGGTGGCGTGAGGCAACGTACACGCCAATCAAAATGACAATCATGGCGGCAAGGGTTACGGCCGTATGCGAGGCTAATTCGGTGACGCTACTGGCCAGCCGGGCAATCAGCAGCAGCGATATTAAGAAAATGATTGCCAGAAGCACGATGTTTAGCAGACGTGCTTTTCGGTTGTGGTCCTCATCTTCATAAACGGGGGGAGCCAGGAATGATTTTAACCGTTTAACCATCAGATTTTCTCTCCACGAGTACGGCCGTTTTCTACGCTTTTATGCTTTACAGACAGTTGGACTGTTGTATTTTTTGCCTTCAACGTGCGGCCCAATTCCTGAGCAGTAATTTGCAAAACACGCTCAATGTCTGGTGCATCTAAAATTTGCTGGCTGATCCGGTTGACAACGGCCTCATTTTCAGCTCGCAGCTGCACCTGCTCATACAACCGGGCATTGCGTAAAGCCACAGCAACCTGGTTCGCCACCGATTGCAGCAGGTGAATATCTTCGTCAGTTAGCGCACCTACCGCAACATCTTGCACGTCCAGCACGCCGAGCATCTGCTCACCGATAGCGATCGGCACGGCAATCTCCGTTTTGGTGTCTGGCAGGTATGGATTTGGTAGCCAGTTTTCCACCTGGCTTACATCGGAAACCAAAACGACTTCGTTGGTGGCCGCACAGCGCCCAACCAGTCCTTTACCCCAGGCTAGCCGGTGCCCTTTGTTCAGCAGCGACTGCCCGGCTTCGCCGGTGCCGCCCACCATCACCAGATCCCTGGTTGGTTCGTCCAAAATGTAAATGTGAACATGATAATAATCAAAAGCTTGCTGCACCCGCTGCACAACCTCGGCAACCAGCTGCTGTGGGTCGAGCAAGGTGGAAAGGCGGCGGCTTACTTCCGTACTCGCCTCCAGAGCGCGGGTGCGGTCGGCAACACGCTCTTCCAGGCCCGTCACCAGCTCTTGAATGCGGCTGGTTGTATCGTTAAACGTACGGGCCAAGATGCCCATCTCGCCCCCCATCTGGGGATCTGCGCGAGCCTCCAGGTTGCCGGCGGCAACCTCCTCGGCAACTTTTGTCAGGGCTTCGATGGGGTGGGTCAAGTAAAGGCTCATACCGTATCCGAAGATGGCTGAGACAAATAGGATACCAATAAAGGTCAGGCTAATCGCTTGCCTGCTGGCTGCGTCTGCCTGATCGGCTTGCTGCCTGGTAGATAAATAAGCCTGCCGCATCTGATCCACGGGAACGACAACGCCTAAACTGTAACCAGATGCGGCCACAGGTGCATAAGCGACGAACTTTTCTATGTCGTTACTATTTATCGTTTGCACCCCCTGCCCACCGGCTATCATTTCATTTAAGATAGGCTTTAGGTTGTCAGGGGCATCTAAACTGGTTTTAGATAAACCGCCTTCCTCAGTTATATCGGCCGCTGTGATCCCCAAATCCGCATAGGCTATTTCCGGCACGGCAATGTATCGTCCGTTATTGTCAATGAGAAAGGCATAACCCGTTTCGCGAATGCGAAATTCAGACACCCGATCTGTAATTGTTTTTATAAGCAGATCGGCAGCCAGAACACCTGTAAATTCTCCGGTGGGACTAAAAACGGGAACGCTATTGGTGCTTACAAGGCCGTTTAAGGCCGCATCAGTGTAAGCTTCGGACCAGAAAAAAGGCTGCGTTTCTGTGGAATTGGTAATGAATGCTTGATAATACGGCCGTTCCCGTGGATCAAAATCACCGACAATATTGGCCAAATCAATATTGGGATAATAAAAGGTTGCCCCGGTCTGGTCGATGTAATAAATGGCCAGCAAATTTGGGTTAGTCTCCAGCACGTGGGGCAGGACATAATCAGCCATCATACCGGTATTCACAATTGCGGCCGTCTCATCCGTTAATTCAAACGAAGCAGGTGCCAAAAAGGAAGCGGGATCATCCGGTGAATTGCCCCACTGTCCTTCGTCAAGCCGGACAATCTCCTCCCGAGCATCCCAATATTCTCCCTGGCCGAAAACATCTTTCTGGGCAAATAAGGTTGTGACATAATTTGATGAGATTATTAAGTCTTCCGTTACCGCTGAAAAATAACGGTCAAAACTTTGCGACTCTTCAGTCACCAGCGAGGTTAGCTGATTTTCAGCCTGTTCAAGGGACAGCGCACCAAACTGGTCTAAAATAAAGGCTGTGGTTTCAATGGTGAGGCTTCTTACAGATACAAACAACGCGCCCGCAACCAGTACCGAAACCAAAACTGCACCTATCGTCAAACGGATGCGCAATCCGGTTTGGTGCCACCAGCGCGTTAGAAAATTCCGGCTAGTTGATTCATGTTGCATCATGTCCGTCATGACAAATTCTCTCCATCATCTGCTTCTTTAACCGAAAGTAAATTGAAAAACAAGCGAATCTTCGGTAGAGGATCATTCATTGCGTTTGCCAACCCGTTCAACTGCCATTTTGGGAATCGGTAGCAGTGAACCGCACGCTGGCAAATGACGCCCCGGTAGCGCGACCAATTTCACGCACGGCAACCTGCATCGCCTCTTGAACGTCTTTAGTATTCAAGATCTTCTGGTTGATTTCATTCATCAGAGCTTCGCGTTTCGCCTGTTCCTGGGCTTCCTCATACAGGCGGGCGTTGCGCAACGCCACTGCCACCTGGTTAGCAATAGACTCCAGCAAATCTACGTCTGCCTGGCTTAAGCCATCGGTAACGTCATGCTGCACGTCCAACACACCCCAGACTCTGCCACCACTCATGATGGGTACAGCAATTTCTGCTTTAGTATCGGGCAGCAGGGGGTTTGGCAGCCAATCTTCTGCCTGAGCTGTATCGGACACCAACACAGACTGGCCAGTCTGTCCGGCGTGGCCTACCAGCCCTTTCCCTGCCGGAATCTGGTGCTTATTGGCCAACATCTGCCGTCCGGCCTCACCCGTTCCACCCACCATAAACAGGTTTTGGGCTGCATCATCAAACAAATAAATGTGAGCATGGTAATAATCGAACGATTCCTTTACCTGCTCTACAACCGCGTCTACCAGCTCATTTCGATCCAAAATATTGGAAATCTGCCGGCTAATGTTACCGCTAATTTCCAGGGCGCGAGTACGATCCGCCACGCGCTGTTCCAACGTGCGGATAGATTCTCGCACCTGTACCGTCATGCTATTAAAGGCAGTTGCCAGTGTACCAATCTCATCCTGAGTCGCGATCTCTGCCTGCGCATCCAGATTTCCAGCAGAAACCTCTTCAGCGACATGGGTGAGACGCAAGATTGGTTCTGTTAACCGGTTACCGGTGAAGGCAGCCACAGCACCGGCCGCCAAAACCATAAAAACACCCAGCAAAGTGTTCAGCCGCTGCTGCTGGAAAACCGAGGCAAGCGCCTCTGTTTCAGCCTGTCGCACGCTTACCCGCCAGCTCAAGTCATCAACAATCGGTTGATGATTCAAGGTATTCACGGGCTCAACAGAAAGGAGATGGAGCACATCATTAATTTCGACAAAGGCGTAACCGGCCTCAGCCTGCTGAGCCTCTGCCAAAATATCTTCAGAAATCAGCTCTTCTGCATAAATTTGCAGGTTGTCCTCATCATCCAAAGCCAGCTGGAACCCTGGCAAATGCACAGTGATTGATTGAGTTTCACCAACCTGGGAAGAGACCATCAGGTCCTCAAGAGCTTTCAAGCTGTAATTGCTGTAGAGGATGCCAATAAGACGAGAAGGTCCGCTCGACTGAGCAGAGAAAATAGGAAGAGCAATTTGTAAGACGCCAATACCACTCCGTTCATTCATCACTGGATCGCTAATAAAAGTTTTGCCAAAACTCGCATTGTACGCGACCTCCCACCACGGTTCTTCGGCCATATAATACTGCTCTGTGGCACTGGTTGCGGCGACAAGCGCGCCATAGCGATCGATTAAGAGCAGATTGCTGTTTTCTGGGAAGATGGCGCTGAACTCTCGCATTTTGTCAGCGACCTGGTTGTTCAAAACGGCCGTCACGTAAGGATGGTTCTGACTTGCATTTGCCCAGGTACTATCTTTGGCCAATATTTCTGCCAATCTTTCTTCATCGCTGCTGCTGTAGCTTCCATTTTGGGCTTCTAAGGCGGCAACCAAAGTGTCATCCAGAGTGAGTGCCTGCATTGAGGTCACTTCCCGAGCCAATAATTCACCAATCAGCAAGCCCTGCGCCCTGGAGAATGCTTCCAGCTGTTTGCCGCCTTCGGTTGTCAGGGCATTCCGGGTAAAGACGTTTACGCCAATGGCTACAACCGCAATGGAGGCCGTTGTTACCACAAGCATGGTGCTGATTAACTTGCCACGCAGCGTAAACGTCGGGAAACGACGGGCCAATACAACAGCAGAAACAAGTAAGATAACGCCTTGAAAGAGGTATGTTGCTGTCAGTTGAGTGGGCGCAACGGGATTTCGTGAATAGGGCCAAAAAACATCTAACAGGATCAAAACGGCCGCTCCCAACACCGTGCCTATTTGCAATCGGCTTAAGCCGTCTTCTTCTGTGAGGATCAAGGGCAAAAACATTAAATAAATTAGTAACAAGGTGAGAGTCACGGCTAAGCCAATTCCCGAATTTTGGGAAATGACCAGCAAGGAAAGAATGGCAGCGTTAGCAACGGAAACCATGACGCCTAAAAAAACGCGCCTTCTGTGGATGAGATAGGCACCGATGAGATTAATAATGCCAGCGCCATAGGAAGTGAACAGGGAAAGCGTGGTGGCGCCTTCTCCGCTCAATAACGGGAAAACAGGCCCGGCCAAAATGCCGGCGATGCCCAAGAATAGAATAAGGCGAAAAGCCCGCTGCCGAATTTCTTCTGAATTGTCTTTTGATGGTCCAAGTTGGGAATCAGTCATGAATTTTCCCCTCTGCCGTACGGCCGTTTTTTTGTCTACACAAGGGTGATGTCAACTCGTTTATTTTACTTGTCTTGAGGTAACAATTGAATGGTACTATAGGTACCATGACTTTAACCCTATCTGACGATCCGCGATCTCTGCCGGTAAGCTGATGAAATAGACGGCGGCAGAACAACTCAATTTGTTTGTTCTGCTTGTGGTCAAGATTATGTGATTTAAGGGTGCAGCTTATTTTATGAAAATGTTGCGTTGCACGGTGTCATCATAACAGTTTGCAAGAGGTGATGTCGTGAATAAAGCGTAAGCCAAGACTGTTTTTCGTGGGAAAATAGTCCCGTGAAAACAGCTCTGGACCGTTTATAGACATCCAGGGTGGGAAGGAGGAGCTATGAACTGCCTACTTCCGTAAATCCAGGGCAGTTTGAAGTAGGCGGTTGACAACGGCCGGATTGGCTTTGCCTTTGGTCTGGCGCATCACCTGCCCCACAAACCAGCCACGCAGCTTTTCCTGGCCATCCAGGTAGCGGGCTAGCTGTTCGGGATTGTCATTGAGGATTTGCTCAATGATCGCGGCAATGGCGGCATCGTCGGAAATTTGGGCCAGCCCTTTGCTTTCTACAATCTTGACGGGATCTGTGCCGCTGGCAAACATTTCCGCCAGCACGTCTTTGGCGGTATTGTTGTTGATCGTTTGTTTCTCTACCAGGCCAATGAGCTCCACCAGGGCGGCGGGCGTTACGGGGATGGCGTCGATGCTGAGCTTGGCCTCGTTCATCAGGCGGAACAGCTCGTTGATCATCCAGTTGGCAATGGCTTTAGGGGTGATCGCAGTGGTTGTGGCGTGGGTGACGGCCGTATCAAACCATTCCGCCACCGCCCGCTCTTCACTCAACACGCGGGCATCGTAATCAGACAGCTCGTAGTCGGCCATGTAGCGGGCGATTTTGGCATCGGGCAGCTCCGGCAGACCGGCGCGCACTTCCTCGATCCAGACGTCTTCCAGGTGCAGCGGCGGCAGGTCCGGCTCGGGGAAATAGCGGTAATCTTCGGCCTCTTCCTTGATGCGCTGGCTGAACGTTTCGCGGCGGTCGTCATGCCAACCGCGGGTTTCCTGCACCACTTTGCCGCCGGATTGGAGAACGGCCGTTTGCCGGGCAATCTCAAACGCTGTGCCGTCGGCCAGCACGCGGAAGCTGTTCAGGTTCTTCAGCTCGGTGCGCGTGCCAAATTCGGTGCTGCCTACGGGGCGCAGGCTGATGTTGGGCTCCACACGCAGAACGCCTTTTTCCATGTCGCCGGAGTTAACGCCCAGGTAGCGCAAAATCTGGCGCACCTTCATGGCGTAGGCTCGCGCCTCCTCGCCGGAGCGAATGTCTGGCTCGGTGACGATTTCCAGCAGGGGCACGCCGGCCCGATTGTAATCGACCAGCGAGGTGCCGTCGTCCTGGTGGGTGAGCTTGCCGGTGTCTTCTTCCATGTGGACCCGGCGAATGCCGATGCGCTTGGATTCACCCGACTCCAGCTCAATATCCAGCCAGCCATTGACGCCCAGCGGCTGCTCATACTGGCTGATCTGATACCCTTTGGGCAGGTCGGGGTAGAAGTAATTTTTGCGGGCAAAGATGTTGTGGTGGTTAATCTCACAGTTCAGCGCCAGGGCCACGCGCAGGGCGTACTCAACCGCCTTTTGGTTGATCACAGGTAAAGTGCCAGGCATACCGAGACAGAGGGGGGAAACGGCCGTGTTCGGCCGCGCTTCCACGCTGTCCACCACTTTGGCTTTAGAAAACATCTTCGAGTCGGTCATCAATTCGGCGTGCATTTCCAGGCCGATGACGGGTTCGTAATCAGTCATAGTCAATATATTTTTAACCGCAGAGACGCGGAGAACGCAGAGGTTTTTCTTCTGCCACGCAGAGAATGAGTCGAGCTCCTATGGTTCCAGGTCAAGTTTTTTCTGCAAGATCGGCAAGAGTTCTTGGATGTGATGCTGCAAATGTTCCAGGGCGATGGTTAATTCTGCGGCCGTTTCTTGAGCCGCTGCCGCATCAGTACGATACGCGTCAGTGCGCAGCACGGTTAACAGTTCCAACAGATTTTCCGCCTCAGATTCAATTTCCTGCAAATGCATCACGCTTAAATTGGGTTGCTCGGAGATGCCCAACAATTGACAAACCGCTTGCCAGATTTCTTTTGTAGCTGTGCTGCTCATCTTGTTATCTCCCTCGTCGCCTTTGGCGAGCCAAGCGATCTTCTAAACGACGTACGCGTATTGTAAACGCTTCAATTTCTCTTTCCCAATGGTTAATCACACCCTCATCAGGTTCCGGCTTGTCTTTTTCAAGCACAATCTTTTGCTCATGCTTCTCGATTTGCCGTCTTAAGCTTTGAATTGCCCGACGAATGGCTCGATTTCCCATCTAATCTTCTATCTTCATCAATCATCCTACAGTATAGGTAGCTTTGACTTTAACTGTAAAGTTACCAGTTGAAATTCGGCCGTTTTTGCCGCAGGAGATTGATGAGTTCAGGGAGACGGCCGCTTCTCCTACCCATGCCGCCGCATGAAGCGCTCCAGACGGTTGAGGGCTTCTTCGATTTTTTCGTAGGCGGTGGCGTAGCTGGCGCGGACAAAGCCGGCACCGCTGGCACCAAAGGCGTCGCCGGGGACCATGGCCACTTCCTCTTCGTCCAGCAGGCGCATGGCAAAGGCGTCGCTGCTCATGCCGGTTTTGGCAATGGAGGGAAAGGCGTAAAAGGCGCCGCGCGGCTCAAAGCAGTCCAGCCCTAGCGTGTTGAAGCCATCCACAATTAAACGGCGGCGGCGGTCATACTCCTGGCGCATCTCCTCGACGTAGCGGTTGCCCTCATCGGTCAAAGCGGCGAGAGCAGCAGCTTGCCCGGTGGTGGGGGCGGACATGATGGTGTACTGGTGCACCTTGCGCATCGCAGCCAAAATATCAGCCGGGGCGCAGGCGTAGCCGATGCGCCAGCCGGTCATGGCGTAATCTTTGCTAAAGCCGCCGAGCAGCACGGTGCGCTCACGCATCCCCGGCAGCACGGGCACGCAGACGTGCTCAATGCCGTACACCAGCCGGTCGTAAATTTCGTCGGAGATGATGAGCAGATCGTGCTGTTCGGCAACGGCCGTAACCCCCAGCATCACTTGCCGCGTCATCACCGCCCCGGTGGGATTGTTGGGATAACCCAGCAAAATCGCCTTCGTCTTGGGCGTGATGGCCGCTTCGATGGTTTCGGCCGTTACCTGGAAATTGTCCTTGACGTAGGTGGGTACAGCCACGGGCACGCCGCCAGCAAAGGTCACTTCCGGCCCGTAGGCCACAAAGCTGGGTTCGGGAATGATTACCTCGTCGCCGGGATTGAGAACGGCCGTCATCACCAAATACAATGCCTCACTCACCCCCACCGTGATGATGATCTCATCCACCGGACTGTAAGTCACCTGGTACAGCTTCTGCAAATGGTGGCTGAGCGCCGTGCGCAGCTCCACCGTGCCGCTGTTAGACGTGTAAGCCGTCTCGCCCCGCTTAAGCGATTCAATACCCGCCTGCAAAATCGGCGGCGGCGTCACAAAATCCGGCTCGCCAATCCCCAGCGAAATGACGTCTTTCATTGTGGCCGCAATATCAAAAAACTTCCGAATCCCCGACGGCGGCGTGGCCGCTACTCGGTCCGAAATAAAGTTACGCATGATTTCCTCTCTTCATTCAATAGGACGCAGATTTTCCTGATTTGCCTGATTTTGATTTGTCTCATCAGGGCGATCATGGAAATCAGCGTTCTATTTTTAGGTTGATACAATCATCAATAAGCATCATAAAATTAGGCGAATCAAAACTAATTCCAACGGCAGGCTGCCGATTACTTTTAATATTTGGTGGTGTATGAAAATGATGGGGAAATGTTGAATCTAAAGCTGGATTTTCGGGATGCGGTTGGGGATCATACCACCGAATTTTTTCAGCTTCTTGATAAACAGCATAGCTGTAGCTTTGGATTTTCTCCTCTCTAAAATCCAGAACTTCCAGGACCCGCAACTTTAGACCATTATTGAATTGTAACTCACCTTCAACAATCGCCGTTAAGGCACTGGTACTGTACAAACGTAATGTAGATGCTTGAACTTCTGGGTGATCTGCCAGACCGTAGACAAGACGCTCATATTCTGAACGGTTTGGAATGGGCATAAGGCATTCTAACTAGCTGCCGGAAGCGATGGCTCAGATGGCGTAATTGAAATGGTTTGTCCCTTACTCTTGGCACGCAGCTGACGTAACCGGTCATGAGATAACGTTTGTAGTGCTTTTTCTCGATCCAGCTTGATCTGATAAAAACCAGCCCACAGCGCGAAATCTTCCGTGTGTTCACCGTTATCCAGAACACCTTGCTGGTATAGTTCATAAAAATCGGCCGAACTAAGCCAGTAACGGCGCTCAAAACGGCGAGTTGTCTCATCAGCGGCGCGCAAGTCATCCAAAATTTCGGTAATTGTGGCGTCCATCGTATTTCCTCACCTGTTTAATAGAGCACAAACAGTATAGCATTTTTGAGGGTAGCTCACAATTTCCAAGCAGTTCCAAGCTTTCTTTTGGCTATGGGTGGTGTGTCCTCACTGCTCCATCCGGTGGCACGGTCTGTTGGCCCGCATTTAGCTGTTTAGGGCTTATTTAAAATGCACATAGAAACAACTTGGATAAATCCCCCTTCACGCACCTTGCCTCGCAAAGATACCCATTCTCCCGTAATCGCAGATTCTATTATTTCTTCGTTTAGAGAAGAATCACCGACTCCACAGGTTAAGCTAGCCGCTACTTCTCCCTCCGTTCCATATTCCTTATAAACATCTACGTTGAACTGCCATGAGTATACTTGACCAGTATTCTTACTAATCGATTTGATTGCGCCGAGTAAAGCTACATGATGAATGGGAAGATGATTTTGTTTTGGTTCATTTAAAATGCTTATGCTTCGAACTTGAATAACCCCCGATGTCTAACTTTTCCTTCAATGAGAACCCAATCCTCACCAACAGAAGCATTTTTTATCATTTGACCCAGCTTATTATCTGGAACGCCACACAACAAAGTTGCTTCAGTACGAGTCAATGAAGGAATCATTACATCGAAATTCCAACTAAAAATCCCACCAGATTTAAATTGAATATCCGCAATTTGTCCAATAATAACAGCTTGATTAATTGATGGAACTCTCGGCATATCATTTTTCCTTCCATATTACTGTCGATTTGCTTTGTTATTGAACTCACACTAAAAAATTTATCGTTCAATCTGTTTTCGATGGTAAACATGCATACTCTGATTTTTGATACTGTCATCCGATTTCCACTTTCGAATCGTCGCCAATGAACATCGCTTTGGGTTGCCCGGTGAGGCGAGCGTTTTCGCCTACCAGCGCCTCGTCCAGGATGCAGTTTTCGATGTGCGCCCCGGCATCAATGATGCTGTTGCGCACGATGCTGCTTTTGACAATCGCACCCGCCTCGATACTGGCGAATGGGCCGATGACGCTTTGATTGATAACGGCCGTTTCATGAATAAACACCGGCGGCACCACCGTAAAATCTTCAGCAGTGCTGCGCTCGATGGCGTCTTGCGTGCCGTAGCCCAGTGACAGCAGCTTCTGGTTACTGCTTAGCATGTAGTCAGGCTTGCCCGCGTCCAGCCAGAAAATCGTGGGCTTGGCTTTGATGACGGCGCCCTGTTCCAGCATCACCTTGTAGGCATCCACCAAATAAATTTCACCTTTGGTTTGCCGATTTCCTTCAATGATGGTTTGGATGGCGTTGTGGAGGAGACGGCCGTTCTTGAACCAGTAAATCCCCGCCAGCACCTGCTTATGCTCCATCGTGCTCGGCTTCTCAATAAAATCGTGGACCACGTCCTTTTCATCGGTCACCACCACGCCAAACGTGCGCGGATCTGCCATCTCCTGCACCAAAATCACGCCGTCGGCATCCGGTTCGGGAATCTCTGTGTAGCGCGCCTCCACGATGCCGTCACCAAAAGCCACCAGCACCTCGCCGTCATCCAGAAAATCACGGCACATCCAGATGGCATGAGCCTGCCCCAATGCCTCCGCCTGCACCACAAAATGGGCATTCAAATGCGGATAATGCGCGCGAATCCAGGCTTCAATCTCATCACCTTTATAACCAACCACAAAAATCACCTCTTCCGTGGTGATCTCATTCATAAAATTGAGTAAATGGCCAATGATGGTGTTGCCCGCCACATTCAGCAGCGGCTTTGCCCGGCTCCAGGTGTGCGGCCGCATTCGGGTGCCAAAGCCAGCAAGGGGAATGATAATTTTCAAAGAGTTGCTCCTGGTTAGTTGGTGTCAAGTAAGTCAGCAAAGGCTGCTAATGGTGGTCTATCGATTATGGATATTTTATAGTGGCAAGAACTGGAATCTGTTGATAATGTCATCAGGCTCACCAGCTTGAGCGATGAGTTCAAGATCGCGAATACAAATGCCGATGGAGACGCGCAGTTGATGGGCGTAAATAACGCCATGAAAAAAGATGTTTTCTTTTTGACCTCGGGCAGCTTCTACAAGCAAATCATCATCTTGCGTAAAAAGTACCCGCTCTAATTCAGCTGCTCTATCCAACAGTTGGGGATCATCCAGCTCACTCATGCCATCTTCGTAGGCTGTTAAAACATCTACGCCACGCAGGCGCAATCCAACCGTAATCGCTCGTGGCACATGGTGGTCCATGTAAAATGCCAGTGCCATTAAAGCAAGCCTTTTTCTTTCAGCCGCGCCACTAAAAGCGATGGTTCTGCCTGGCGCTGAAGCCGGTCAATCCTGTCCAGACGCCGCTCAATCTCCTGCTCAAACTCTTCCTGATGATCCCAATAGTAAGCCAGAGCGGAGTGTATTTGTCCTAAAGACAAGTGAGGAAATTGAAAATGCAATTCTTCCGGACTCCAGCCATAGGCAATCCGGGCCAAAACAAGTTCAATGACCTTCATCGTTGTTCCAGCCAGAATGGGCACTTTGTCTACTGTTAGGGCAATATGTTCGTAACGGGTTTCGGTAACCATATTTGCTCACTCTATCCGCATGATTTTTAATTCATGTATATCATGTCGGATGACTTTACTGACGTCAAGTCAGGAGATAGGTTTGCCTTTTTGGGGCAACCGCTTGTGCCATTCAGTCGCCTGTTCATAAGCATGAGCTGCATTCAAAATCGTCGCCTCTTGCAAAGCATTGCCAATGAGCTGTAAGCCAATAGGTAAACTACGGCCGTCGAAGCCGCAGGGGATAGAAATGCCGCAGCTGGCGCTGAGGTTTAAAGGTAGGGTAAAAATGTCTTGCAGATACATGCTCAGCGGATCGTCTACGATTTCGCCGATTTTGAAGGCGGTGGTCGGTGAGGTGGGCGCGGCAATGACGTCTACCTGCTCAAAGGCTTTGAGAAAATCTTGCTTGATGAGGGTGCGCACTTTGAGGGCACGGCCGTAATACTCATCATAGTAACCGGCACTGAGGGCATAGGTGCCCAGCATGATGCGTCGCTTCACCTCCGAGCCAAACAGAGCGCGCGTCTTTTTGACGCTGTCGATCATGTCGCTGCCGGTGATGCGGGGGCCAAAGCGGATGCCGTCGTAGCGGGCCAGGTTGGCGCTGGCCTCGGCCGGGGCAATGAGGTAGTAGACTGGCAAAGCATAGCCGGTGTGCGGCAGGCTGATTTCCACGATTTCCGCGCCCAATTCTTCCAGTTTGGCGATGGCGCTGCGCACGGCCGTTTCTACCTCCGCATCAATCCCTTCAATAAAATATTCCTGGGGCACACCCACGCGCAACCCTTTGATGTCGCCCGTCAGCGCCGCTTCAAAGTCTGGCACGGGCACGTTGAGTGAAGTGCTGTCATTGGCATCGTGCCCGGCGACAACCTGGAACAGGGCCGTCGTGTCGGCCACGGTGCGGCCAAAGGTGCCGACCTGGTCCAAGGTGGAGGCAAAGGCAATGACCCCCCAGCGAGAGATACGGCCGTACGTCGGTCGCAGTCCTGCTAAACCACAAAACGACGCCGGCTGGCGCACGCTGCCGCCGGTGTCGGTGCCCAGCGCAGCATAAGCCAGACCGGCAGCGACGGCGGCAGCGCTGCCACCGCTGCTGCCGCCCGGCACGCGTTCGTGGTCCCACGGATTGCGCGTGGTCACGTAGGCCGAGTTTTCGGTAGAGGAGCCCATGGCAAACTCGTCGGTGTTGGTTTTGCCCAGGATGACCGCCCCGGCCGCTTTGAGCCGCTGCACCACAAACGCGTCGTACGGCGGCACAAACCCTTCCAGGATTTTGCTGCCGGCCGTGGTGGGCACGCCGTTGGTGCAGATGATGTCCTTGACGGCCACCGGCACCCCCAGCAGCGGCGTGCGTTCGCCATTGGCCAGCCGCTCGTCGGCGGCTTGGGCCTGCTCCAGCGCCATCTCATCGGTGAGGGTGAGGTAGCTTTGCAGTTCATTGTCCTGGGCCACGATGCGGTCCAGCATCGCTTCAGTGGCGGCCACGCTGCTGGTTTCGCCCTGGCGTAAAGCGGTGCGGAGTTCTACAAGAGTCAGTTTAGAAATATCCATTAGTATCTTTTATTAAGGGCGTTCACGAACCGCCCCCTACCGACAAATCAGGTATCAGGCACTCCCACCATCATCCAGCACCGCCTGGACCACAAACTGGTTCTCTTTTTGCTGCGGCGCGTTAAAAAGAAGATGATCCATAGGCAGGGATGGTTCGGCCACGTCGGGCCGCATGATATTTTGTTGGGCAATGGCGTGGGCGGTGGGGGAAATGCCGGTCAGGTCCAGCTCATTAAGCCGCTCGGCGTAATCTAAAATGGCGGAGAGCTGTTCCAGGTACTGCTGTTTTTCCGCCGCGGTTAGCTCCAGGCGGGCCAGGTGGGCGATTTTTTCAACATCGGCGAGGGTTAATGACATGGCACATCCTTCTTGCTTGTCAGTGTGGATTCCCGCCTGTGCGGGAATGACAAATTCATGTTTCGTTTATTCGTTGGGTTTGGTGACGGCCGTTTCTTTCACCTCTTCACCTTCTTCTGCTTTTTCTTCCAGTTCGGCCTGGCGCATGTTGTAATATTCTTCGTCGGTCCAGAAGTTTTCGCGGTCGGTGAGCTTGTCGATGTAGAGAACGCCGTTCAGGTGATCAATTTCGTGCTGGAAAATGCGGGCGGTCCACCCCTTCAGGCGCAGCTTCAGCGGCTTGCCCCGGCGGTCTTGAGCCCGAACACGCACGGCATAGGCGCGTTCTACTTCGCCCACATATCCGGGAATTGAGAGGCAGCCTTCGATACCGTCGATTACCTCGCGAGATTCCCAAACAATGCGCGGGTTGATAATGACAAACAGTTCGCGGGAATCGGGGATATCTTCGCCATCCTCATCAACCTTGGGCAGCGTTTCGATGACGGCCAACTGCAATGATTGCCCAATTTGCGGTGCGGCCAGCCCGACGCCGTTGGCGGCGCGCATCGTTTCAATCATATCGTCGATAAGGGCTTGCAGGTCGTCGTCAAACTTGGTCACCGGACGCGCCTTTTTACGCAGCACCTCATCAGGTAGGGTAACAATCTGTAATTCGGTCATGACGCTTTATTATCTGCGGAATGGGGAAAAGGTTCAAGCGGACTTCTTAAAGAAAATCACGAATAGCACAAATGAACGAATAAAACGAATGTTTCCTGGTTTATTCGAATCATTTGTCAATTCGTGCGATTCGTGTTGTGCTTTTTAGAGTGGCGGCACTTCGCCGGGGGTGCGGTCGGGGATGCGGTCTTGCTCCATGGTTTGTTTGTACACGTCCAGCAGCAGGGCGTACTCTTTATGGCGCGTGCCGCGTTGGCGGCGGCGCTGTTCATCAAGCATGTTTTCCAGTTGGGCAAAGATGTCGCTTTGGATGACGCTGGGATAGGGAATATCTTCAAACACGAGATTACTTTCGGCGCCGGCCGTTTCAATCTCCACGTTGCCATAGTTAAAAATAGTATGAATCAGGCCAGGCGTGTAGGCATTGACATTTTGAATGTTGCTCAGCAGAGCCTGTTTGCGGCTTTCGCCAAAGCCAAACGGCCGTCTGTCAATATCAACAATCAACCGGTCGGTCAGTTGGAACATGTCGTTGCGCCAATCCTCCATGCGCCAGATCAGCCACAAAATATCAATCGAGTAGAAAAAAATTAGTGCGGGCAAAAGCTGCCGAAAGGTAAAGTCAAAGAAGCGAATGAGAACGGCCGTTACCAACACCCCCAACAAAGCCAATCCCAGTGGAATGATCGATTCAATAATCAACACAAGAAAATGTTTGCGATAAGTAATGGCGTCTTCCTCTTCGACCCGCCAATAATAACGCTGCTGTAACCGCCGCAGCAAGCCGGGCCGCTGTCGGGGCCGCGCCGGCGGCAGGGTCGTTGCCTCCTCCCCAATCGGCTCGTACTGCGGCTCCACCGCAAAATGCTCGCTAAACGTCTCGCGCAGCAGCGTTTGCTCTCTGCTGGCATCCAACGTTTTTACCAGGCGGCTCTGATGGTCCAGCGTCCGCTTGACCTCAATTGGATTGTCGATGTTGTCGAAAAAGATGGTGCCAAAAGCAGAAGCCGTCGTAATGCGCGCCGTGCCAAAGTTAAGCAAATTCGTGATAAACGTCGGCTTGGCAATCTCCACACTTTGCACCTGGTCAATTCGCGCTGTTTTTATGTCAATACGGAAGGTGCGTAAATCAAATTCACGATGCACCACCCGCTTGTTGGTAATCACAAAATAGTCGTTAGACCAATCCAGCAACTGGAACAAAACCACAACCAACAAAACAATGGTAAAGAAAATGGGCACACTGAAGCGCAGCCGGTAAATGAAGCTCTCTGGCGGCTGCGAATTAAAAAACATGTAAAGCAATGTTGGAATAACAAACAGGGCCAAAACGGGAAAAAAGATTTGCACCAAAAGATAAAGGCGGCTGCGTCGGGAACTATACTCCACCAATTCATCGGGCAAAATGCTGATGACGGTGCGTTTTCGCTTGGCTTTGGCAAATAATTTTTGGGCTTCTTCGTAAGCATAAGGCGAAAGCCCCGCTTTTACTTCTTCATTGCCTTCATCATCCTCTTCTATTTCGGTTTGCAGAGCTGGTAAAGCTTCCGGATATTGGTTAAGGAACCGAACAAAATTGATACCTTTTATCTTGAGCAAAATTGCGGGCTTATCCCGGTAGGATTTGGCTTTAATGTTGGCAGGATACACATTTGGCTCAAACATCCAGTCGTCGCCAAAATAATCCCCAACAAGATAATCTTTACTGCTGACAACATAGGTGCCGTTTTCAATGTCGTTTTGGCGGGTTTCGGCGTACAAACGGCCGCTTTTCACAATGTACAAGCTATCGGCCACATCCCCCTGGTAAGCCACCATCGCCCCATTTTCATACTGAATTTCATCCGTGATTTTGGCCAGGGCATCAATATGCTCCTCGCCCAAATATTGGAAAAGCGGATGCTCTTGCAAAAACTCAGCCTTTGTCGTCATACTTCAATCCCGCAATAAATATACATAACGTTGGCTGCCATTTTAACATAATCGCTGGCAGGTGGGAAGTCGGCAAAAGTGAAGCGTGAAGCGTGAAACGTGACTCAGGCAACCTCACGCATCACGTTTCACGCAGCTTACCAAATACTACAACCACACTCTGGGGCCAACATCTTCCAACACGCCGGCGAAGCGCAGGATGACGGCCGTATCCGGCACCGCCATCTCACCATCACGCACAAGGACGGCCGTTTCGCTCAGCAGGTCCTCATACTCCCCATCCGGCAGCGGCGTGGGCTGCACGTCCACCACCCCAGAGACGTTGAAGACGCCGTACAACCCTTCATTTTCTGCCTGCCACAGGGCGGTGATAGCTGGTTCAGGAGTGAGCAGGGTGAAACGGCCGTTCACCAGCACCGGGTCTTTCTTCAAGCGGCATAATTTGGTCAGGTAAGCTTGCAGCTCGTAGCCACCCCAGCGAATCTTGTCGATGTCGAACAAATCCGGCGTGCGCGTCTCTTCGGATTCCTGCCCGGCATAAATGAGAAAGGCGCCCTCGTTGAACGCCTGAAACGCCGTCCAGGCCAGCGCCTGTGCCCGGTTGGGGGCGCGCCGCATGATGCGCGGCTGGTCGTGGTTTTCTACGCAGCGCATTTTGACCGTGTGCACCGGATAGATCCCTTTTTGGTACCAGAGGGCGGTGAGGTAGGCGGAAACGGCCGTTGCCTTCTCAACCGCCCGCTCCCACAATGGCCAGATATCATAATCGTAGGACAAATCAAACGCTTCGTGGATTTCGCCGTCGGACTGGGCCAGAAGGCCGCGCTGCCGCCGGTCGATAACAAAGCCGGTATTTACGCTTTCGGCCAGCCAGAGCACGTCTGGCTTGATAGCCGCCACTTCACGCCGGGCGCGCTGCCAAAAGGCCAGCGGCACCACCGAGGCCACGTCACAGCGAAAACCATCGACACCCAGCTCCACCCACATCTTCAGCGCCTCGATCAGATAATCCCACAGCTCCGGGTCGTCGTACACTAGGTCGATGATGTCGCTCCATTCGGGCACGGTGGTAGTGGGACGGCCGTTTTCATCGCGATGGTACCATTCCGGATGAGCCTCCACTGTCACAGCATCGTGGGCGGTGTGGTTGTACACGACGTCGATCATCACCTTCAGCCCCAGGGCATGAGCGTACTGCACCAGCAGCTTAAACTCCTTCTTGGTGCCGTATTCAGGGTTCACTTCAAAATAATCCTGCACAGAGTACGGGCAGCCCAACTCACCCTTTTTGTTGAGCTGGCCAATGGGATGAATGGGCATAAACCAGATGAAATCGACGCCCATCTCGCGAATGCGGGGCAAATCTTTGGTCACGTCGGCAAAGGTGCCGTTCGGCCCGTGATTGCGCACGTAAATTTCATACAAAACCAGATTGCGCACGTTTTTTGGTGTATCAATAGCCATATGAAACTGTTACCTTTTTCAAACAAGAATGTAACGAATACACGAATCACACGAATGCTTCTCTAAAAAAATATTCGTTTCATTCGTCAATTCGTCTCATTCGTGATTTTCTCTTTAGGACGATTCATCACTTTTGAGTTCAGCGGGGAGGGAGAAGGTGCCGTCCGGGTTCGGCGGGAAATCAATAAAGCCGGTGACGGCGTCCAGATTAAGCGGACCGTAGATGTGGGGGAATTCCTGGCCGCTCTCGTAGCAATCCTCGTAAACCAGTTTGGCATCCAGTTTGGCCGGGTCGATGGTGAGCAAAATCAGGTCGGTTTGCCCGGCAAACATCTGGTTGGCGGGCAGCAGGACCTGTTCAACCGTCGAGCAGTGGATGAAGCCTTCGCTCTCTAATGAATCAGCGCGATACTCTCCGGTGGCCACGGCCGTTTGCCATGCTTTTTCTGTGGTAATGTGCAAAATAAGTGTCATGCCCCCATTATCCCTAACGCCGGCCTATTCTCCAACGGCCGTTTGCCGCTGTGCCAAAAGCTCGCATTGACAAACCGAACCCTTTATTTTTATACTCCGCCATTCTTTTTAACGCCGCCTACATGCGGCACGCTTCAGGAGTTTGTTTATGGATGCCAATCCATCTGCCGCACATGCCGCCCGCCTGGTTGTTGAACAAGGGCCTGAACCCGAACAGTCTTTTACCCTGGGCCACGCGCCACAAACGATCGGCCGTTCCGCCAACAACGGCATCGTCATCAACGATCCTGAAATTTCCCGCCGCCACGCCCAAATTACGCCGCAGGGGGAAGGGTACGTGCTGGAAGATTTGGGCAGCACCAACGGCACCTTTGTCAACGGCAACCGCCTGAACCAGCCGATGGCCCTGAAGCATGGCGACGCGGTGGCCTTTGGTGATACGGTGCGCCTGCGTTACTGGGCCGCCGGCATGGCGTCTGAAGTTGTGCATTCGCCAGATGACCAGGTGCCCACGCCGGACCTGCCGCCGGAGCCGGTGCCGGCCTATGCCCGGCCGGATGATTTCCCGGAACCGGCACCCGCCGCCCCACCGCCTGCCCTGGATGAATTTGACATGCCGGAAACGGCCGCTCCCGCCAACCGCAACCGCATTCTCATTGGCTGTGGCTGCTTGCTGCTGCTGCTGTGCGTGCTTTGTGTGGGTGGGGTCTTCTTTTTGGATAGTTATGATCAGGGAAGGTTATTGTATTGTGGGGGATTACGGCCGTTTTGGGAAACCGTCTTGGGACCGCTGGGCTTTAATCCAGTCTGTCCTTAATTTACAAATGAAGTGCTGCTGCACCATCCCGAACTAAGCGAGGCGGAAAAAGATTTACTCATCGCCAGCCTTGTTTTATTCCCCAGGAATCGCCTCCCTACAGTTGACCCACCGCAGCTAAATGATTAGCTGAATCACGTCAAGAAAAGCAAAAAGCCGGCCGTCCAATTGAGCGACCGGCTTTTCTTGCCTTATCCAATTAATCTTATCGTTCAGGGATTTGCAATACCTGCCCCACACGAATCATTGAGGGATTATCCCCGATTACCTCTTTGTTGGCTTCGTAAATCGCCATCCAATTTTCGCGGCTGCCGGAGCCATAATATTTGGCCGCCAGCCCGCTCAGCGTGTCGCCGCTGACAACAGTATGTTCGGCTTTAACGGCCGTCCCTTTCTCTGCTTCCAGGCGCGCTTTTTGGGCCTTTGTGCGCTCCACAGCTCGCGACAAATGTGAACCTTCTTTCTCCGGTTTGGCAGCAGAGGATTTTTTGCCGCTCTGTGTCTGGCGATCAAATGCTTCTTTTTTATCGGACATCGTGTCACTCCTTTTTCTCGCTACGGGCCAGCCAGACCTGACAGGTTTTCTATAACTTGAGTTGTTCAATCACAAACAAATCTGTCAGGTCTCTGCCCTATTGATATACCAAAACTTTCATCTGGCAGACCCTCATCATCAGGCTCGACCAAACTATAAGACACCTTAAAAAGAAATTCGTCACGTTTTTTTGTGACTTACCGGGAAAATCGGAGTCTATGTATGTGTATAGGATTCTAACAAACTTTTGTGAAGGAGGTACATGATGGAGCAGATTCAGGAATTCTTTACTGGGTTAGGGCTTAACTGGGAAGCAATCGTAGCTTTTCTAGGCGGCCTGCTGTTGTTAATTGTTGGTTATTTTGTCGCTCGCCTTGCTGCCAGTGTTGTGCGCCGGTTACTACAGCGTACCAAACTGGATAATCAAGTTGCGAAATGGTTTGAGGGCGAAGATGGGATACGGCCGTTTTCCGCCGAGGATCTCATTGGCAAAGTTGTCTTTTGGATTATCTTCCTCTTTTTTGTTGTCGGCTTCTTGCAGCAGATCAATTTACCGGGCATAGCGGCACCGTTGCAAGCATTGCTGGACCGCATCACCACCGAATATTTGCCCCGTTTAGGCTCAGCGGCTCTGCTGCTGTTGGCGGCTTTTCTAATTGCCTACGTGCTGCGTCTGCTGGTGCGGCGCGGCGCGGCCATGCTCAACGTCGATAGCTGGTTGAGCAAACACGCCGCGCTAGAAGATGAGGAGCAGGTCTCTGTCTCTGAATCGCTGGCAACGGCCGTTTACTGGTTCATCTTCCTGCTCTTCCTGCCCGCTATTCTGGACGCTCTTGGTGTTGAGGCCATCGCCGCCCCCATTCAGGACGTCTTTGAAGCGTTTTTCGGCTACATTCCCAACATTTTCGCCGCGCTGATCACGCTGCTGATTGGTTGGTTTATTGCCCGCGTGGTGCGGCAAGTGGTTACCAACCTGATGGCCGCTTTGGGCAGCGACCGCTTTGGCGAGCGGTTGGGGCTCACCGGCGAGCGTTCGCTTTCTAGAATGGTGGGCACCATTCTTTACACCTTCATCCTGCTGTTTGCCATCATTTCCGCGCTGGACTCGCTCAACATCGACGCCATCTCTGATCCGGCCACCATCATGCTCACCAGCCTCATCGACGCCCTGCCCAACATCTTTGGCGCGGCGCTGGTGTTGGTGATTTCGTTTTTTATCGGCCGGATAATTGCCAACCTCATCACCGACCTGCTGCGCAGCGTCGGCTTTGACGACATTCCCGCCCGGCTGGGCCTGAGCTGGAGCGGCACGCGCCAGCCCACCGACCTGGTAGGCTACCTGATCATCGTCGGCATTATGCTGTTTGCCTCGCTCTCTGCAGCCGAACTGCTGGGGTCTGACTTCCTGTCTCTCCTACTGGCCGAGTTCATCGCTTTTGGTGGGCAGTTGGTTGCGGCCGTTATCATCTTTGCCATTGGTCTTTATCTGGCTAATCTGGCGCGCAACCTCATTTTGAGTGCGGGCGGCCAGCAGGCCAACTTTACGGCCACGCTGGCCCGCGTGGCCATCCTGGTGCTCACCACGGCGATGGCCCTGCGCCAGCTCGGTGTGGCCAACGACATTGTGAATTTGGCCTTTGGCATCTTGCTGGGCGCTTTGGGCGTGGCGGCGGCGCTGGCCTTTGGCCTGGGCAGCCGGGAGGTTGCCGGGCGTGAAGTGGAGCGCCTGGTTGCCAACCTACGCGGTGAGGATAGTGGCGTTGGCGATTGATAACCTGTCTCGGCAATTCATTTTAAACTTTGGCGAGGGAGAGAGATAACATCCCTGCCAGCCAACAAGCGCAGCAGCATGGAATTCATGCTGCTGCGTTCTTTATTAAGGGTCTTAGAGTGCTTGACAAACTTCTAAAGCAACACCTGTCATGCCTGCGAAGGCAGGCATCCAGATTATGTAATCAATATCTAATGGATTCCCGCTTTCGCGGGAGCAACACCGGGAGGCTTATGAAGTCTCAGGACTGCCAGTCCTAAATATCGAGGTGCAGCAATGAGCGGCACAGAGTGGCATTATCGAATAAAATATTGTCATTATGGGGCAACCGGCGCTAACGGAACTCTCGGATGCGGCGTTGATCGAAGTTTGTCAACAGCGCGGCACCAAAGACGATCGGCCGTTTCAGGAACTGTTTCGGCGGTATCAGTCGGTGGTGTGGCGGGTCTGTTACAGCTACCTGCGCAACCGCCAGGATGCCGAAGATTTAACGCAGGACGTTTTCCTCAAGGTGTACCGCAGCCTGCCCCAATTCGAAGGCCGATCCTCCTTTAAGACGTGGCTGTATCGGGTGGCCATCAACACCTGCAAAAACGAAATTCGGCGGCGCGGCCGGCGGCCGCAGGAAGCCGAAGCAGAAATGGAAACCATTGCCGAAATTATGCCGTCGGGCCAATCGGTGGAAAAAGTGTACCAGAACCGCTACCGGCGCGAGCTGCTGGCAGAGGCACTGGCAAGGCTCGATCTGGGAGCCAGCGAGATTTTGTACATGAAGGATATGGAAGAACGGCCGTATAACGAAATAGCCGAACTGCTGGACATTGGCGTCAGTGCCGCCAAGATGCGCGTGCAGCGCGCCAGATTAGCCTTGCAGATGCAATATCGACTGTTGGATGGTGACTATGATCAATGAATCCACACCGCTCTCCCCAGAACTGCTGCGCCGCTTTGTGGCGGGAGAATTGGACGACGCTGAAAATGAAGCCATTATGGCCCGCCTGGCAGAAGATGAAGCCAGCCTGGAACTTGTTGATGCGCTGTGGCAAGAGCAGCCGTCGCAAACGGCCGTCCACAATCTGCCAGACCTGGAGCCGGACCGCGCCCAGCAAATGCGCCGCCAGCTCATCCAGCAAATTCATCGCGCCGACCTGGCCGTAAGCATCGTCAAGATGGGCACAACGGGGTTTGGCAGCGTGGCGTTGAGTTTGTTACGGCCGTTGCTCAACAATAAAAATCAAAATCGCAAAAATCGAAGGAGACGCAGGAAATGATTGATTTTGAGATAATCCAAAACGCATTCAGCAACATGGTAGCGAACGCCATCGACTATGTGCCCCGTTTGGTCACCGCGCTCATCATCTTGCTGGCCGGCTGGCTGTTGGCCAAAGCGATCTCCACCCTGGTGCAGCGCCTGGGCGAGAGGCTACGCCTGGAAGAGTTGCTGGAGCGCACCGGCATCAAAGCCGGCCTGGAAAAAGCACAAATCAAACGGTCCGGCACCCAGCTTTTGGGGATGCTGCTCTACTGGATTATCTTCCTCAACTTTATTCTAATTGCCCTGGAAAGTTTGGGGCTGAATGCGGCCGTAGACCCGCTGCGCGATCTCATTGCCTTTTTGCCCCGCCTGCTGGCCGCCCTGGCCACGCTCACCGCCGGGGTGCTGCTGGCCCAGTTTCTGGGCAAAGCGGCCCAGGCAGCCATGAGCGGTATGGGCGTCGATTTTCATCAAGAAGTGGGGCAAGGGGTCAACGTGCTGCTCATTATCATGATTGTCATTGTGGTGCTGGAGCAGCTGGGCATCAATGCCACCATCATGACCAATATTTTCACCAACGTGATTACCATCATCGTGGCCGGGCTGGCGCTGGCTTTTGGGCTGGGTGGCCGCGACGTGGCCCGCGGCGTGCTGGCCGGCTATTATGCCCGCGAGCAGTTTGAAATGGGCGACCGGGTCGTGATCAACGGCGAGGAAGGCATTCTAGAAGCGATTGGCACGCTCAATGCCGAAGTTCGTGTGGGTAATGAACGCCTGATTGTGCCCAACACGGTTTTGACGGAGACGGCCGTTAAAGTCAAAGACACCGACTGGGACCAGCCGATCCTGGAGCTAGATGAATGAGATGACAAGTTGAAGGGGTGACCGGGTGACAAGGTGACAGAATGTTTCTCACCATGTCACCTTGTCACACTTTACTCCAGCCACTCGGCAAAGAACGCATCCAGCGACTGCCCGTGCGCCGCTTCCATGACTGCCTGGAACTCAGCGTCGCTGGCGGTGGCGCCGCCATAGGTGGCAAAGTAGGTGCGCAGTCCGTTGAAAAACGCCTCGTCCCCCATTTCTTGTCGCAGCGCGTGGACAAACACCGCCCCGCCAAAATAAATATTAAAGCTAAACAACCTGGCCGGCGGCGGATCGCCTAGCGGAAAATCTGCGCCGTTTTCTGCAACGGCCGATTCAATCGCCGCCATTGCCAGTTCCAAATCTTCCGGATCGTCCCGGTTTTCCCACATGAGCTGCACGTAGGTGGCAAAGCCTTCATTGCGCCACATCTGCTGCCAGGAATCCAGGCTGACCCAGTTGCCAAACCACATGTGGGCCAGCTCGTGCATCACCGTCGTCTGCCCGATCATGTTATTGGCCAGCAGCACCATCGTTTGCGTTTCCAGCGACACGCTGGAAACATCAGCTGTAACAAAGCCAAACGCTTCAAACGGATATGGGCCAAACAGATCGCTCATCCAATCAATCGCCTCGCCCAATTCGGCCGTGGCCGCAGCAAACTCGGCCTGCGCTTCCGGATTGACATAATGTCGCAACAATATCCCGTCCGGCGATACGTCTTCCAGCCGTTCAAACTCACCCACCACCACCGTGGCCAGATAAGACGCCATGGGGAAACTGTGTTCCCAGATAAAGGTGCTGGTGGATTCACCCTCAATTTGGTCAATGAGCAGACCGTTGGCTACGGCCGTTAATCCCGCCGGCACCGTAATTTCAAAACGATAGGTCGCTTTATCGCGTGGATGATCGTTGTTGGGGAACCAGTAGCGCGAGCCATCCGGCTCCGACAGCACGTAGATGCTTTCCCCATTCACAAAGCTCATGCCGATATAGGGAGCAAAACCGACATAGGGCGACGGCCGTTCCACCGGATCGCCTGCGTACGTAATGCTAATCGTAAAAGTTCGCCCTTCTGCCAGCGGCTGCGACGGCTCGATGAGCAGCTTGTCTTCAAAACGCGTATACGCCACCGGCCGCATATCCAGCAGCACCTCTGCCACGGTAAAGCCCACAAAATCAAGGGACAAAGTTGCCAGTTCCGGCAGCGTCACCACGCCATTGATGTGCACCGTGGCCTCGATATTTTCGACTGCCGGGTCCAGCGCCATGATCAAGTTGTAATTGGCCACGTCGTAGCCGATATTGCCCAGCTCCGGTGCGTACGGATCGCCAATGGAAAGTCCTACAAACGAGGAGGTGGGCGTCACTTGTGACGTTGGGCTGGGAGTTGTACTGAGTGAAGTCGAAGGAACGGCCGTGGGCGAAGGCACCAACGTGGGTGTAGCCTCAGGCTGGTTGATTGCTGTGTCTTGGATAGGAGTTGTGGTGGGAACGGCCGTTTCGCCACAGCCAATCATCAAAAAAAACAGCAATAGAATCAAAGTTTTCGCAGATTTTACAGATTTCATCCTTTTAATCTGCGAAATCTGTTGATTCCTATCCTTAACTTTTACTTTAAACGCTTGCTTTTTCATTGCCATTTCCCCATACTGTGCTGGCAATAATCAAAAGTCAATGGGCCAGTCCACAATGCCCATCAACAATTAACAAACTTAACAAACCGAGATTTGTATAAGCAACGAACAACAAACTAAACCATATAACCATGAACCAATTTCTCTGTGCCTCTGCGCCTCTGCGTTAAATTTCTCAAGGAGCGATCTTTTGGACGAAAAACCCCGCCTGCGCCAGCTTGATTTCCAACCAGTGTATCACCAGGGTGAACAAATGTGGTACCTGCGCGACCCGCTGGAACTGTCCGGCGAACAGTTGGTGATGCCTCCCGCCCTGGCGCAGCTGCTCCTCTTTTGCGACGGTAGCCATACCCCGCAAGAAATCCACGCCGCATTTTGCCGGCAGATCGGCCAGCCGCTCGATTTTGCCATTACCGAGCAGGCATTGGCCCAGCTAGACGCTGCCTGCCTGTTCGACAACGAGCGCGCCCGGCAGGCCCTGGCCCGGCAGCAAGAAGAGTTCCGCAGCCAGCCGTTTCGCGTACCGGCCCTGGCTGACCTCAGCTATCCGGCCAACCCACACCAGCTAACGATGATGCTGGCGGAATACGGCCGTGCCGATCAGCTCAACGGCTGGCAGCCGTGGCGCGGTAGAGCCATCATCTCCCCCCACATCGACTACCAGCGGGGCGGCAAAGTGTACTCCAAAGTGTGGCGGCGGGCGCAAACGGCCGTTCTCGAAGCCGATCTCGTCATTATTTTGGGCACCGACCACAACGGCGGCGCCGGCACCTTTACCCTCACTCGCCAGCCGTACGCCACCCCCTACGGTGTTCTGCCCACCGACACCGAACTGGTAGACACCCTGGCCGCCGCCATCGGCGAGGAAGCCGCCTTTGCCGAAGAGCTGCACCACCGCCGCGAGCATTCGATTGAGCTTTCGGCCGTCTGGCTGCACTACATTTACCAGCAGGCAGGCGTCGAACCCAAACCGATGGTGCCGATTTTATGCGGTTCGTTTCACCATTTTGTGATGAATGGGCATCATCCGGCAGAGGATGAATTGTTGGGAACGGCCGTCACCACCCTGCAACGCGCCACCGCCGGCAAAAAAGTGCTCACCGTTGCCTCGGTCGATTTTGCCCACGTCGGCCCCGCCTTTGGCGACGACTATATTATGGACGACACGCGCCGCGCCGCCCTGCGCCAGGCCGACCATAACCTCGTCCAGGCCATCATTCGCGGCGACGCCGCCAGCTTCTACGACCAGATCGCCGCCGTAGAAGATCGCAACAAAGTGTGCGGCTTCTCCTCCATCTACCTCATGCTGCGCTACCTGCAAGGCAGCGAAGGCATTCAAGTCGCCTACGATCACTGTCCCGCCGACGACGAGGATCACTCCCTCGTCTCCATCGCCGGCATCCTGCTGGAGTGAGTTTTCTATCCACAGATTAACGCAGATTTTCACAGATTGAATGCCGAAGACTACCAAAGTCTGGCAGACTTTTGTAGTCTGGTTATTCACCTTGTTAGCAAGCGTAGCCAAGCCCTAATTTGTGCCAATCCCAGGCTTCACCTATTTCAACAGCCTCAAGGAACACTTGCAACAACTCTTCCAGCGAATTGGCAACGAGGGGCATTGTGTTTTTCTGACCCAAAAGGTAGAAATTAAAGAAGTAACACTTCTCCAACCGCTCCGGGGCAAGATCAATTGCTACGTACTCATTCGTATCACCTCGACCAATGATGTACCAGTTCCAGAAGATTTCTTCTTCGATATTCGTCTGTACTTTTTCAAGAACGTTACCCAGAATTTCCTCAGGCACCCACTTAAATTTTTCAGGTGTGACAATCGAGAGAGGTAAATCTTCGTCCTGATAGATACTGTTCTCTATCCCGCCGCATGAGGTATAGAATTCGATTAAACTTTTTGGGATCGTAAGCCAAGGGTCATGAAGTGTATTGGATAGTAACTGCACGCTGGATGACGGTTTAACAATCCATCGGTGACGTGCTCTGAATTGTGTTATGAGGGGCGCCATATTCATAGTTTATTCAGCCAAGCGCGCCCGGACATCGAGGGCGAGGGCGTTGGTGGGCAGCACGCGCAGGGGATTAATTTCGATTTCGGCCAGTTGGGGACAGTCGGCGGCGAGTTGGCCCAGGCGGAGGATGGTTTGCAGCACGGCCGTTTCATCCCCAGCCGCCACGTTGCGGTAACCGGCCAACTTGCGCCCCGCCCAGGTATTTTTGAGCAGCGATTCGGCTTCAGTTTGCGTCAGCGGCGCCAGGGCAAAGGCGACATCATTCAAGCCCTCCACCTCCACCCCGCCGGAGCCAAACATCAGTACCGGGCCAAACTGCGGATCGCGCACCACGCCAACAATCACCTCTTGCCCGTCGGGGATCATCGGCTGGACTAAAACGCCATCGAGTTTGGCTTGCGGCACGGCCGTTTGCACATCATTCATGATTTGGGTAAACGCTTCGGCAACGGCCGTTTCCGTGCGCACATTCAAAACCACCCCACCCACATCCGACTTGTGCGGTACGTCGGCCGAGGCAATTTTGAGCGCCACTGACAGCCCAACCTGCTGCGCAATTTCCACCGCTTCGTCGGCTGTAGTAGCTAAACCACTGCCGGGCACGGAAATATGGTAGGCGGTGAGCAGTTGCTGGCAAACGGCCGTTGGCAAAAAAGCACCCGGTTCAGCCTCAACTTCGGCCAGGATTTGTTGCGCTTTACTGGCAGCTTGGGGACACGGCCGTTCCGGTTTAGTCTGCGCCGTCTGTAAAAATTCGGCACGGCGGGACAAAATTGCCAATGCGGCGGCGGCTCGTTCGGGAAAGCGGTATTCCGGCACTTTGGCCGCCCGAAAATGCTCCACCGCCTCCTGAATCATCTTCTCACCCATGAGGGCCACCACCACCGGCTTGCCCGTGGCGTAAATAATCGGCAGCATCGCCTTGGCCACGCCCCCCGCGGAGTACATCGGCGGCGGCGGCAAAATGACCATCACGCTGTCCACCCCCGCATCCTCCAACAAAATTCGCAGGCAGGTGGCGTACTGTTCCGGTGAGGCCCCAGCCAGCATATCCACCGGGTTTTGCAGACTGGCCGCTTCCGGCAAAACGTTGCGCAGCGCCGCTTCAGTCTCAGGCGTCAATACTGCCAACTGCAAATCGTGCGCCTCCAGGGCGTCGGCGGCGGTGACGCCGGGACCACCGGCGTTGGTCAAAACGGCCACACGTCGCCCCTGCGGCAGCGGGCACCAGGCCAGTGCCCGCGCCCAGTCGAACAGCTCCTCGCTGGTTTCGGCGCGCATCACGCCCGCCCGGGCAAACGCCGCATCAAAGGCTGATTCCTGCCCGGCCAGCGCCCCGGTGTGCGAGGCGACGGCGCGCTGCCCGCTGGCAAAGCGGCCCACTTTCAGCGCCAGCACCGGCTTCTCGCGCGACACCTGTTCGGCCACCTGCACAAAACGACGACCGTCCGACACCCCTTCCAAATATAAAGTGACAACTCGCGTGTAAGCATCGGCGGCAACGGCCGTTAACACATCCGTCTCCTGCACGTCAATCTGATTGCCCAAACTGACCAGCCGCGACAGGCCAAACCCCTGCCCCCGCGCCCAGTCGATAACGGCGGCACAAATCGCACCAGAGTGGGAGATGAAGGCCACTGCCCCCGGCGTGGGACCCGGCGGCGGTAAAAAGGTGGTGTCCAGCGGCAGGTGCGTATCCAGCAAACCAATGCAGTTTGGCCCGATGAGGCGGATACCGTACTGCTGCGCCACGCGCAAACATTCGTCTTCCAAAGCCGCACCCGCCGCACCGGTTTCGCGGAAGCCCCCGGCAGCCAGGATGGCGGCGCGAATGCCGCGCTCGCCGCAGTCGGCGATGGCCTGGGGCATGGCGGGGGCGGGCACCAGGAGCACGGCCAGGTCAACGGGGTCGGGGACGTGGGCGATGGTGGGGTGTAACGGCCGTTCCAGCACCGTCCCCCCACCCGGATTCACAAAATGGATCGCGCCCGCGTAGCCGCTCTGCACCAAATTGCGCGCCAGGCCAAAACCCAGCTTCATCGGGTTGCGCGACGCGCCCACCAGCACGATACCTTGCGGCTCAAAAAAGGGAAGTAGTGTGTAATCAACGGGTAAACTCATATTCTGTGTCCAATCAAATTATGAAGCTTACAAGGAATAGACCAACAATGACCAAAAAATAGGAAATGAAGAGAGAAAAGATTATTTTCGCCCTTGCAATTTTGTGAACAACTTGCAAGGCGTAAAATGCGGGAACGGCCGTATAAATAATGAATATAAGCATCAAGCCATCTCCTGACGTCCCTAAAAAGCCCAAAAATCCTACAAAGATTAGAATTGGTGGTAAAAAGCCGTTGAGCAGGAAGGATTGCTGTTTGAAGTCACCTTCACCACCCATCAATTTCGCCAAACCGTAGGCTGTACGATATCCCAGCAAAATGATTAGCGGCGTAAAGACAAGCAAACCCACCAAAGTGATGAACGCCCCCAACAGAGGCGAACTGCTGAAGGCAACAACTTGAGATAAATCAACGTTAAGCCTGAGCCGCTCAGCAAGTGCAACCGATAAGACTTCTCGCGAACCGACCATTCGATTGCCCCACAGTTCTGCAAAAAATACGGCCGTTCCCCTCAACAAGGCCATTATTAGCAGAGAAAGGAATAACCAATTCCATCCGCTGCCGTCATCGCTGGCATGATTTTGCAACTTTGTCTCAAATTTTTCTGCGCCAGGGTGCATCAAAATATCTTGCCAAGTTTTATCTGTCATCATTTGTCTCATAGCTCAGCTTCATGATTGTGACTTGTATTATGACTCATTCTGAGCCAAGTTGCTTTCCAGAAATTCCAGCAGATGCTCCCACGAATCCGCGCTGGCAAAGGCATTGGCTTCAGCCGTGCCGCCAAACCAAATTTGGCCACCGGTTACCGGATGGGTGATTGAATCTCGGCCAGTCGTGGGCCAGTGCGGCACCCCAATCCAATGCCCTGCATTGTTGTACGCCAGATGCTCGTATGGGTAAGGGTGATTGTTCTCTGCCAGCCGGTTCATGGCAATTTCAGACCAAGCAGTTGAGGGCCATAACCGATCACTCTTGCCGGAAATGAGTAAGACGGGGGCCTGAATCTTTTCCACTGGAATCGTGGCTTCTTCACGATTACTGCCAACATTAAATGGAACAGGCTCCCCGCCAATTGTCCATGCCGCTTTTTCACCCACGCCGTCACTGCTGATATTGCCGTTGACCAAACCACTAGCAACGTACCCAACCACCACCCGAAACAGTTCAGGGTAATTTGCCCCCAGGAGCAAGGCCAGTTCTCCGCCCCGCGATGTGCCAACCACACCAATTTTTATGTCATCGACGATTTCTTGTGATTTGAGCCAGGCAACGGCCGTTGCAAAATATTCCAATGGTACTTCAGTTAAACTTAGCGGCAGCGGCTCATTGCCAAAGTAATCCAGCGCCAGTGTGGCGTAGCCATGTGAAGCCAGCATCGTTGCCTTAGAAAAATCCATCCCGCCGTCTGAACCGCCCAAAACAAGCAACGCCGGCAGTGGCCCGGCCGTCTCTGGCACAAAGAAGAAACCAACCAACCCATCCTCCGACACAGCTGACATTTCCACATCTTCTGCCAGGGGCAAACGTCTGAGGTAAGAGGTGCCAATTGTTTCGCCGTCACTTTCGGCCGTCAGGGTGACCACAATCGGGGACATATCACTGCGGAAAAACGCCGCGCTTCTACCGGCTAATGCCTTGGGGACCATCGACCAAAATAAGCCCATCGGATCAATCACGGCGTACGTGCCGCTTACGGGCACCTGAGTTGTCACATCTACCACGCCCGCGCTGTCCGCCACAAAAGTGGCTTCGGATTCCCATTTTCGGCTGTAATCATCCCGCATAAAGGCCCGCAGCGTGATGGTTTGCCCCGGTTCCAGGCCCAGTACTTGAATCGCTACCGGTTCATCAGCCAGGGCAGTTTCTGGGTCAACAAGGATGGTGGGCTCGGTAGGGGATGTGGGTTGGGGAACGGCCGTAGCAGTTGTCACAGATGTTGGATCAACCTGTATCGTTGCTGCCTCAGGCGTGCCCTCAGATCCGTCACAGCCCAACCCGATCAAGATGATAGCCGTTAGTAAAAACAGTAGAGCTAACAAATTTTTTATCATGGCACAGATCCTTTTGGCAATAATTCGATTATAAACGCAAAACGGCCGTTCCGCTGCCGTAAAAATCCCCACTTTACCCCAACCCACTCTCGCACTATAATCTTCTAAAGACGCAATGCGTCATAAAAGTTTGCAAGTGGCAAGTATGCAAGGTGCAAGTCACCTCTCGCACCTGAAAACTCGCTCACCTGCAAACTTGCACACTTGAATACTTGCAAACTCAAAGAAAGGGGCAACCTCATGCGCTTAGGCAAAGATTTAGTCAACAAACAAATTATTAGTGTGACCGACGGCCGTTCCCTCGGCAGCGCCAAAGATATTTATATCGACAGCGAACTCAGGGACATCACCGGCATTTATCTGGGCTCCGAAGGGATTATTAAACGAAAACATTTCCTCATCACCCGCGAAAACGTCGTCGTTTTTGGCATCGATGCCATTCTGGTACGCACCAGCGACGTCATTGCCGAGGAAAGCGATCTGCCGGAAAGCGTGGCCTGGGTACGCCTGAGCAAGCTAAGCAAGCGAGACGTAGACACCCCCGGCGGCACCAAAGTTGCCTCCATTGGCGACATTATTTTGGGCGAACAGGGGAACATCACCGGCTTTGCCCTCTCCCGCGTCTACGTTGAAGGTCCCATCGAGAAAAACGGGACGATTCCGCGCACGGCCGTCATCGACACCGGCGGCGAAGATGGCGTCATGACCATCGATCTCACCCGCGCCGAAAACCCGGACGCCGCCCAGGCCGCCCCGGTCGAGCCGCCGCCCTCCGCCCTGCCGCAAACACCCCAAGAAACGGCCGAACTTATCGAGCCCACTGAAGAACCAGAAACCACCGAAACAGATGCAGAAACTGAAGACGAGGAAGAACAAAACGAATAGCCTCACAGCATTATCGAGAAAATCTGCGCGCAATTTGCGCCAATCTGCATACTCTGTGAATTAAAAATTTTTCTCTGCGCCTCCGCGCCTCTGCGTTAAAAAATCGAAAGGAGCTAAACAATGAGCAGCAACAACACAGTCAACTTTTCTCTCAATGACGAACAAAAGATGATCCAGCAGCTGGCCCGCGATTTCGCCCGCAATGAAATGGCTCCCGCTGCGGAACATTATGATCAATCCCACGAATACCCCTGGCCCATCATCAAAAAAGCGCAGGAGCTGGGCTTCACCACGCTCAACGTGCCGGAAGAGTACGGCGGCCTCGGCCTGAGCCTGTTCGAGGAATGCATGGTGTCTGAAGAACTCGCCTGGGGCTGTTCCGGCATGAGCACGGCGATGGGCGTCAACGGCCTGGCCATCTTGCCCATCCTTATTGCCGGCAATGAAGAACAGAAGAAGGAGTATTGCGGCCGTTTAGCCGATGGACAAATGGCCAGCTACTGTCTTACCGAGCCGGAAGCCGGCTCCGACGTGGCCGGCATCAAAACCACCGCCCGCAAAGAGGGCGACCATTACATCCTCAACGGTTCTAAAACGTTCATCACCGGGGCCACCGTAGCCAACTTTTACACCGTGTTCGCCTACACCGACATCGAACAGCGGTACAACGGCATGAGCTGCTTTGTGGTCGATCGCGACTGGGAAGGGGTAAGTGTCGGCAAGCCGTTCGACAAAATGGGGCAGCACGCCTCTGATACAGCCGAAGTCATCTTCGACAACGTCAAGGTCCCGGCCAGCCATCTGCTGGGTGAAGAAGGCAAAGGGTTCCTCATCGCCATGAAAGTGTTCGACCGCAGCCGTCCGCCTACGTCAGCCGGCGCTGTGGGCGTGGCGCAGCGCGCTCTGGATGAAGCCATTCGCTACGCCAAAGAGCGCGTGGTGAAAGGCCAGCCCATCTGGAAACATCAGGTCATCGGCCACATGGTTGCCGACATGGCCATAGAAGTAGAAGCGGCCCGGCTGCTGGTGTGGAAATCTGCCTGGGCCGTCGATGCCGGGCAAAACAACACGCTCAGCTCCGCCTTTGGCAAAGCGTACGCCGCCGACAAGGCAATGAAGATCGCCACCGATGCCGTCCAGGTCTTTGGCGGCTACGGCTACATGTCCGAGTATCCCGTAGAAAAGCTGATGCGCGACGCCAAGATTTACCAGATTTACGAAGGCACCAGCCAGATTCAGCGAGAAATTATTGTGCGTGAGCTGTTCCGCAAGTAATCCGTGGTCGGTATTCCGTAATCGGTAATCGGTGGCGGGTTACGGCTCACCGATTACTGTTTACCGTTCACCGATTACCGATGACTGGCGTACTAGTGCCATTATCCCATTTACGGCATAGTTGACATCCGTATAATAAAAAGCACGCAAGGACACACAACTTTTTCTCCTTTTAT
>CALBTC010000008.1 GCA_937967805.1 uncultured Anaerolineaceae bacterium | reverse complement strand
AAACATCTGGCGGCGGGCATTTGCGGTTCGGGCATCATTGAAGTGGTGGCGGAAATGTTTTTGGCGGGGATTTTGCTGCCGGACGGCCGTTTCAACCCCGACCTCGACCATGAGCGCATCCAGTGGGATGAGCGGCGCGGCGAATATATTTTGGCCACGGCCGAACAGGCCACCAACGGCACGCCCATCGTGGTAACGCAGGACGACGTGCGCAATATTCAGCTGGCCAAAGCGGCCCTTTATGCAGGCACCAAGCTGCTGATGAATCAGGCCAATCTCAACCAGGTAGATCGCATTGTGCTGGCCGGGGCATTTGGCAGCTACATCGATCCCCGGTACGCTATGATTTTGGGCCTGATCCCGGATTGTGATTTGGCGAAGGTCACGGCCGTAGGCAACGCGGCCGGTGACGGGGCACGAATTGCCCTGCTCAACCGGCACAAGCGGGACGAAGCCCAACGCCTGGCCGAATGGGTGACGTATCTGGAAACGGCCGTTCACCCCAAGTTTCAGCAGGAATTTGTGGAGGCAATTCATCTGCCCCACGCCACGGACAGTTTTCCACATCTAAGCGGTCTGCTGCCGGAGACGCCAAACAAGGCGGACATGAATGGAAGCGGCCGTCCAGAGCGAAGACGCCGCCGCAAAACACGAAAACAGGAGAATGGTGATTAGGGACTCTGATTGGAAAATTTAATCTTTTACTTCAATGACTACAACGAATTGAAGTAATAAACGAATTAATACTCTTCTCGTTTTATTCGTTTATCACTAAAATTCGCTGTAGTCTTCCAAAATAGGAATTTTATCCGAGAGTCAGTTCTAATCCCCAATCTCCAATCTCATCATTAAAGAGGAAATATCCATGAGCGAAGACCCAGAAGAGATCATCCTTGAAGAACTTTCAGACGACGAACTTTATGAACTCATGCACGAAGATTTATACGATGGCTATGCCGAAGAGATCGAAGAAGAAGTGCATGAGGCGTTAGGTCGTAACATCGAACCATACGTCATCCTCACCAAGGGATTGGTGGCCGGCATGGACATTGTCGGTGTCGATTTCCGCGATGGCATTCTATTTGTGCCGGAGGTGTTGATGGCCGCCAAGGCAATGAAAGCAGGGATGGCTATTTTACGGCCGTTGCTTGCCGAAACCGGCGCGCCCAAAGTGGGCACGATGGTCATCGGCACGGTCAAAGGCGACATCCACGACATTGGCAAGAACCTGGTCAGCATGATGATGGAAGGGGCTGGCTTTGAAGTCATCAACATCGGCATCAACAATTCTGTTGAGGATTTCTTTGCCGCCATTAACGAGCATGACCCGGACATTCTGGGCATGAGCGCCTTGCTCACCACCACCATGCCCTACATGCGCGTGGTCATCAACGCCCTCAAAGAAGAGGGCATTCGCGACAAAATCATTGTGCTGGTGGGCGGCGCGCCGCTCAACGAAGCGTTTGCCGAAGACATCGAAGCCGATGCCTACTGCCGCGATGCGGCCGTTGCCGTCGATACGGCTAAAAAGTTCATGGAAATTCGCAAGGCCAAAGGGTGAATGGGACACAGATTCACACAGATAAACACAGATTTAATCTCTAAATTCTCTGTGTGCTCTGTGGCCAATTAAGGATCAAAATTATGGGGCTGCTGCGCCGCCTGCAAAACTATCCAGCATTTTTGGAAAAATTGTATGGTCTGACGCATACGGCCGTTGCCAAACTAAAACCCCTCGTCGAACGAATCGGCTACAAACGGGCCAATCGCTGGATAAAGGGCGGCGAGGAATGGGCCAAGCGGGCCGTCTTCGACTGCCGCATGTGCGGCCAATGTATCCTGCACTCCACCGGCATGACCTGCCCCATGACCTGCCCCAAAAATTTGCGCAACGGACCCTGCGGCGGCGTGCGGGCCAACGGCCATTGCGAAGTGAAGCCCGAGATGAAATGTATTTGGGTTCAGGCGTTTGAACGCTCAAAGCAAATGCCGCAGTACGGCGACGAAATGCTGCACATCCAGCCGCCCGTCAACCGCCAGCTTGAAGGCGAATCCGCCTGGATCACCATGCTCACCGGCGTAGACAAGGTGCCGCCCGTTGGTTGGGTAGGCACGTCTACCATTCCGGTAATCGGTGAACGGTAAACCGTAATCGGAAAACCGATTACCGACCACCGATTACCGCTTACCGATTACCAAATCATGACAGAATACAAATCCGGCAGTCGCCTTGAACGTGTGTTACGCTCCGGGCGCTTTGCCGTAACGGCCGAATTAAATCCCCCCGACAGCGCCGATCCGCAGGAAGTGTACGATGCCGCCCTGGTGCTCTCCGAAGTGTGCGACGGCATCAACGCCACCGACGCCTCCGGGGCTCACTGCCACATGTCCAGCGTGGCCATCTGCGCCTTGCTCACCCGCGCCGGGTACGAACCCGTCTTCCAGGTTTCCTGCCGCGACCGCAACCGCATCGCCATTCAGGGCGATTTGCTGGGGGCGGCGGCGATGGGCGTGAAGAATGTGCTCTGCCTCACCGGGGACGACGTAAGCGTGGGCGACCAGCCGCAGGCCAAACCGGTCTTTGACTTCGACTCGATTCACCTGCTGCGCACGGCCAAAATTATGCGGGACAAAGGGATGTTTTTGAGCGGCCGTAAACTGACCACCCCACCCCAGCTTTTTCTTGGGGCCGCATCAAATCCGTTTGTGCAACCGTTTGAATGGCGGCCGCTTCGCCTGGCCAAAAAAATCGAAGCCGGGGCCGATTTCATCCAGTCACAATACTGTTTTGACATTCCGCGCTTCACGGAGTTTATGCAGCGGGTCCGCGACTTAGGCCTGCACGAAAAAGTGTTTTTTCTGGTGGGCGTTGGCCCACTGCGTTCCGAAAAAACGGCCGAATTCATGCGCAGCAAAGTCCCCGGCGTCCACATTCCGGATGCTATTGTGGAGCGATTACGCAAGACGCCTAAAGAGAAAAAGCGGGAAGAAGGAAAACAAATTTGTGTGGAAATTATCCAGCAGGTGCGCGACATAGAAGGCGTCTCTGGCGTGCATGTGATGGCCTACCGGCAGGAAGAACTGGTGGCTGAGATTATCCAGGAGTCTGGCCTGCTGCCCCGCCCCATGCAAACCGGGTTCGATAAGGGGCAGGAAAAGGCGCGGATGCGTAAAAAGAAAAGTGAACAGTGATCGGTAATCAGTAAAACGGTAATCAGTAAACAGTTTTCAGTCGCTGATAACTGATTACTGACCTACAGATAGCTGATTACTGCATTCCACCAAAAAGGATGAAAATGGAGACAACAATCAGTTCAAAAACCAAAACCGTCATTATTGGGCCGGAACGGCCGTTCACCATCATTGGTGAGCGCATCAACCCCACCGGCCGCAAGCTGCTGGCCCGCGAAATGGCCGCCGACAACTACGAGCGCGTCATCAGCGACGCCGTGGCCCAGGTAGAAGCCGGGGCCCACATGCTGGACGTCAACGCCGGCATCCCCCTGGCCGACGAGCCGGCCATCCTGGCCAAAGCGATCAAAATTGTGCAGTCCGTCACCGATGTGCCCATTTCCATCGACTCGTCGATTGTCGCCGCCCTGGAGCGCGGCCTTGAAGCGTACGAAGGCAAGCCGCTGGTCAATTCCGTTACCGGCGAAGAGGAACGGCTGGAAAGCGTGCTGCCGTTGATTAAGAAGTATGGTGCGGCCGTTATCGGCATTTCCAACGACGAAACCGGCATCTCAGAAGACCCAGACGTGCGCTTTGCCGTGGCCAAAAAGATTGTGGAGCGGGCCATGGACCACGGCATTCCCCGTGAAGATGTGATCATCGATCCGTTGGTGATGCCCATTGGCGCCATGCGCTACGCCGGGCGGCAGGTTTTTCACATCGTGGGCCGCTGCCTCAACGAGCTGAAGGTGAATACCTGCTGCGGCGCCAGCAACGTCTCGTTTGGCCTGCCCAACCGCGCGCCGCTCAATGCCCATTTTCTGGCAATGGCCATCTCTCACGGCCTCACTTCGGCCATCACCAACCCCATTGAGCATGAAATCAAGCAGGGCATCATGGTGGCCGATGTGATGATGGGCAATGATGAAAATTGCACAGCGTGGATCATGGCCAACCGCCCGCAAGCCGAAGATGGTGCAAGCGAGACCCGTCCGCGCCGGGAACGACGCCGACGACGCCGAGATTCTGGCTAAGATGTGACGTTTGTTACTTGTCATGCCAAACACTGTTCTCCAGAATAGAGTCTGGCACGACCTCTTAGCTGGTTTGCAGAGGTTCTCTGACAAAACGTTTAAGAAGAAAATCAGCAGATTTCACAGAGTGAATAAATACCTCTCTGCGACTCTGCGCCTTTGCGTTAATTATTATCAAGGAGTGAAACCACTATGCCCCATAAGTTACAGAATTTGAAAACGGCCGTTCCCAGCGACATCGAAATCGCCCAGGAGGCCACCCCCATACCCATTACTCAGATTGCCGAAGAAGTTGGCTTGCTGCCTGAAGAGCTTGTTCCCTACGGCGTTGACAAAGCCAAAGTCAAGCTCTCTGTGCGCGACCGCCTCAAGGATCGCCCCAACGGCAAATACATCGACGTCACTGCCATCACCCCCACCCCGCTGGGCGAAGGCAAAACCACCACCACCGTCGGCCTCAGTCAGGCGCTGGGCGCCCATTTGGGCCAAAAAGTGTTCACCTGCATTCGCCAGCCCAGCCAGGGACCCACTTTTGGCATTAAGGGCGGCGCCGCCGGGGGCGGCTACAGCCAGATCATCCCCATGGAAGATTTCAACCTGCACCTGACCGGCGATATCCACGCCATCACCGCCGCCAACAACCTGCTGGCTGCGGCCATTGACACGCGCATGCACCATGAATCATATCAGGACGATATGCGTCTGTTTAACGACCTCTTCCCCGAAAACAAGGACGGCAGCCGCAAAATCTCGCCGGTGCAGATCAAGCGACTCCAAAAGCTGGGCATCGACAAAACCGACCCCAACGACCTGACCGAAGAAGAAATCAGCAAGGTTGTCCGGCTGGACATTGACATGGACACCATCACCTGGCGGCGGGTGGTAGACACCAACGACCGCTTCCTTCGCGGCATCACCATTGGCCGTGGTCCTGCTGAGAAATTCGAGCGGGAAACCGGCTACGATATCACCGTGGCCAGCGAAATCATGGCTATTTTGGCCCTGACCACCGACCTGGCCGACATGCGCGAGCGTTTGGGCAACATGGTCATCGGCCAGAGCAAAGCGGGCGACGCCATCACCGCCGATGATTTGGGTGTGGGCGGCGCATTGACCGTCCTCATGAAGGACGCCATCATGCCCACCCTGATGCAAACGCTGGAAGGCACCCCGGCGCTGGTTCATGCCGGGCCGTTTGCCAACATCGCCCACGGCAACAGCTCCATCGTGGCCGACCAAATTGCCCTCAAGCTGGTGGGGCCTGATGGCTACGTGCTGACAGAATCCGGCTTTGGTGCCGACATCGGCATGGAGAAATTCTTCGACATCAAGTGCCGCTACAGTGGGCTGATTCCCAACGTTGTTGTATTGGTGGCGACCATTCGCGCCCTGAAGATGCACGGCGGCGGCCCCAAAGTGGTGGCCGGCAAGCCGCTCGATCCGGCCTACACAAAAGAAAACCTGGACCTGCTGGAGAAAGGGTGCGTCAACATGGTGGCCCACATCAAAAACGCGCTGCGCTTTGGCATTCCGGTGGTTGTGGCCGTCAACCGCTTCAAGGATGACACTGATAACGAGGTGGCGCTGGTACGCAAAATCGCCATCGAAGCCGGCGCCGAAGATGCGGTGATGAGTAACCATTGGGCCGAAGGTGGCAAAGGGTCGGTGGAGTTGGGCAAGGCAGTCATGGCGGCCTGCGACAAGCCAAGCGACTTCAAGTTCCTCTATCCCCTGGACATTTCCATCAAAGAGAAAATTGAGACGATTGCCAAAGAAATTTACGGCGCAGACGGCGTGGAATATTCGGAGAAGGCGGAAGAGCAGATTGCCGACTACAACCGGCTGGGCTTTGACAAGCTGCCGATGTGCATGGCCAAAACGCACCTGAGCCTGAGCCACGATCCTAATTTGAAGGGACGGCCGACCGCTGGTGCGGCAGCGCCGTGTGGTGCAGGCTATCATGCGCG
>CALBTC010000007.1 GCA_937967805.1 uncultured Anaerolineaceae bacterium | reverse complement strand
TAAATTCGGGTTTCGCATTACACAGTTGCTTCGAGCCGCTTTTGGCGAGAAATCTCTCTACTCTTCTGGCAAACAACTGGTCTGCGAACGCGTCAGGGATTTCTCAGAGGACACTTCGGCGGCCTCAGTGCAGGCTCTCGAAATGACAGGTGAAGGTTGTTTTGTTTTGCCAGGTTCAATCTCCCCAGGTTTTGCGCGCAAAGAATGCGCGGCTACGGTTCGAGGGATGAAAAGTAGTCGCGAATGTATCCTTTAAGGCCGAGCGGGATGTAGTCGTCGGCGAGGGCTTCGTTGGCGGCGTTGCGGTAGTCGCCAAAGACCTGCTCGTAGGGGACGATGCTTTGCTCATCACCAAACTCGGTGGGGTTTTCGCTCAACAGTCCGCCGCAAGAGGCCGGATCGGCAACACATTCAGCGGGCAGTTCAATGTCTTCACCTTCAAACTCGCTCAAATCGACAAAATCAGGCACGAAGACATTCTCGGTGTGACCGCCGCCTGGTCCTGGCCCACCGATGCCGCCGCCCTGACCACCCTCTTGGCCACCTTGCCCGGAACCCTGTCCCTGGCCATTACCCTGCCCGGAACCGGAGCCTTGCCCCTGTCCCGAACCCTGACCGCTGCCTTGCCCTTGACCCTGACCTTCACCCTCGCCTTGTCCTTGACCCTGGCCGCTGCCTTCGGCCTGCTCACCCTGGCCAGATTGATTACCCTGGCCTGCCTGGGCTACTTCCTGCCGTCCTTCACCCAACTGATTGGCGGCGGCATTGGCCTGCCCGGCGGCGGCGCTGCTTTGGGCGCGCTGCTGAAGGGTACCGGCGGCTTGCTGGAGCGCCTGCTGTGCCGCAGCGACATTGCCGTTTTGCAGGGCTTCAGCAGCGGCAGCGAGCTCTGCGGCTAATTCGCTATCGACATCCTGCAGGGATGCGGCCGTTTCCGCCAAATCTTCTGCCAGTTCTGCCAACTCTTCATCAGACAAGGTTGGTAAGCTATCCGCCAACTGCGCCGCAGCCGCGCCCGCCTGGGACAAATTACCGCTTTGCAAATTTTGTCCCAGCGACTGGCTGTTCTGGTTTTGCGCCAGCGGCTGCCCGGCGTCTTGCAGCGATTGCTGCAGGTTGGATTGGTCGTTGGCCGCCGCCAGTTCACGCAGGTCCGCTTCTGCTTCGGATAGGGTAGCCACGGCCTCTTCCTGGCTCAGGCTGCCTTCTTGGAGTCCTTCCAAAGCGCTTTGAATCGGCTCCAAAAGCTCTTCTTCCTGCTCGTCGGTCAGTTCGGGATTCTGGATGATTTCTTCTTCCAGCGCTTCCAGCGCCTCCACCTGCTCTTCGATGCTTTCCTGGATGGCGCGGCTTTTGAGGAGTTCGGCTTCTTGGGCATTGGGCAGGAGAACGGCCGTTCCCAACAACACAATCGCCAACAAAACAACCAGCCAATCCTGCCGATTTATTTTGAAAGGCAGCATCGCTTTGGTGTCTACGCGCTGCACGGCCGTTAACGTATCGTTCAGCTGCAAATCGGCAAAAGTTGGCGTCGCTTCCAGTTGGTGGGTGTGGATTTCAACGGCCGTACTGGCCCGTTCTTTCAGCAAAAACTGCCGGTCGGCAAAGCGCGCCTGCTGCAGCAAATCAAAACGGCGTGCCAGCAAAATAATCACCGCCAGCAGCAGCCCCAGCAGCCCCAGGCCGCCGGCCACGTAGCCGACTTCCGCATTCGTCAGCAGCGGACGGAAGCGGGCGATAGTGGCCACGACGACACCCAGCAGCAGGCCAAGCAGCAGGCCGCGCGGCAGCCACAACAAGCCATCACGCAGCCGGCGACGGCCGTTCCACCGCTTTAACTGCTGCTTCAATTCCTCAAATCGTTCGTTCATCAAAATTTTTCGCCACAGAGAGCAGAGAGGCAAAAGAGAAGCTCTCTAAATTCTCTGTGCCCTCTGTGGCTAATTCACTGCGTGGCTATCTTCCGCACCCGGCGCACGGTGGCCCAGAAGAGGATAATTGCCAGCAGGCTGTACAAAATCAAAAAGAGCGGCCAGGGCGAAAAGAGCCAGATTGTGTGGCTGGTTCCCGAAGCGCCGCCGACGACACTGCTAAAATACCAGAGCGAGCCCTCTTCCACCAGCACCACATCGCTGACAATGAGCGTGGCCGGCAGATTGGTTGAGGCCAGAAACATCAGCACGTACATGAGAGCTGCTTCTACCTGCCAGCTGAGGATGGCTGCGCCGGCAAAAAATGGACTTAAAATCATGGCAAACAGTCCCACAATGACGGGAATGCCCACGGTGACAAACAGCGAGCCGGCAAAGGTAACGACGCTGGAAGACAGGGTGGTGCGCATCCGTGCCGAAGAATACAAACCCCACAAAGCAAAAACAACGGCCCCCACTAACACAATCACCTGGGATAAAAACAGTTCGATAAAAGCGACACCGCCCATCAAAAAGGCAATCGATTGCAGCGGGATGGCGGCAAAGATCAGCAGCAGCACGTAGCTCAAGGCAGAAACCAGCTTGCCCGCCACAAACGATCTGGCCGACAGCAGCGTGGTGCGCAGCAGATCATACGTTTGCCGCTCTTTTTCACCGCTGATGGCTCCGGCGGTAAACGATGGCCCGACAAAAATGACCAGCATCACCTGCAAGCCCAGCACCGAGCTAAAGATGACCTTGCCTACATCGCGGGAATCCGGCCCAAAAGGCCCGCTGGCAGACGAAGCAAAGGCGGAATAAACCAGGGTGATGAAGGCGCTCATCACCACCAGGTGAATGGTGAGCACGACAAAAGCGCGCCGCCCACGCATTCGGCTGCGCAGCTCCTTTACCGTTACCGGATTTTCCCGCAGTCGCTGCCAGAAGCTTTTCTTTTTGATGGGTGATTCTGGTACAAGTTCAGTCATAATGCCTCTGAATTGATTGTAATTGAGTAATTGGGTAACTGGGTAATTACTCAAGTGATGCTCAGTTTGTTGGCCTGCCGCACAATGCCCCACCAGAGGAAGATCACGGCCGTTCCATACACAATCGCCGGTGATAAAATGCTGCCGGTTAACAGGCCGCTGTCATTGACGCCCAGCAGGCTCCAGATGCCCAGCCAGATGCCGCTGTTGCTAAAAACTTTCATCAGTACCACGATGGTGTAGCTGCCCGCCAGCGCATATCGCGCTGAGCGTACCCAGGTGGACAAATACATGCCGGTAAAAGCGGCAAACAGCACTTCAACCCACGGCCGTATCAATGCCCCCAGCCCTATGAAAAAACCGGCAACACCCGCACTGAGCGAAGCCGAAGTCGCCGTGACGCCCGCCGCAAAACTCAGCACGCAAAACAGCATCAACGCCTGGAAGACGCTCAAAATGGCCATCACCCGCCAGATGGGCAGGCGGGACAATCCGCCAAACAGCTTGGCCAGCAAAATCGACGCAGTGGAATGGGGCGTCAGGCGCAAAATATCCCAGGTACCCCGATCCATCTCCATGCTGATGGTTGGTGCTGTTAAAGCCGGCGCCATAAACGAGCCATAAATTGTTAACATAGACAGCAGCGCGCCGGGCAAACAAAGCACGCACAAAAAAGCAAACAGCTCATCATCTTCTGTGGCGCCCAAAAGGGCCGGATTGGTGCCCGCGCAAAGGCCCAATAAAATGGCCCCCATCACCACAAAGGGCGAATAGCGGCGCAGCGTCTCATAAAATGGATTTGGATTGCCCCAACTGCCTTTTTCGCGTAGGTAAATGGGGTTCTCATTCAGTGAACGAACCCAGCGCCAACCATGCCGCAGCCGTGCCAGGGAGATCACCTCAGTTCACAATCCCTTTGGTTACCTGCAAAAAGACATCTTCCAGATCACCCGTTTCTTCCTGAAAGGCAACCACGCGGAAGTTGTTGGCAATCAGGCTGGCCAGCAAGCCGCTCAAGCTTTCGTCGTCGCCGGTGAAATCAAAGCGGAGGGCGTCCGATGGGATATCGACCTCCTCGGAGGTGATGATGCTTTCGACCGCCTCGTGCCGCAGCAAAAATTCCTGTAGCGGCAGCAGTTCGCCCAGCACGCGAATCTGGATGAGGCGATGAGCCCGCAGTTGGCGCTTCATTTCGCTCATGTCGCCGTAGGCAACTAGGCTGCCCGCCTCTAAAATGGCGATGCTGGTGCAAATGTCCGCTACTTCAGACAAAATGTGCGACGAGAAGAAAATGGTCTTGCCCATCAGCTTCAGCTCGCGCAGCAGTTCGCGCATCTCGATGCGGGCACGCGGGTCCAGGCCGCTGGCCGGCTCGTCCAAAATGAGCACCTGCGGATCGTGGGCCAGCGTGCGCGCCAGGCAGAGCCGCTGCTTCATGCCGCGGCTCAGGCTATCTACGAAGGCATCCTTTTTATGACCCAAATCCACCAGCGCCAGCAGATCATCGATCATGCCCAGGCGGGTGGCGGGGGGAATGTCATAGCAGGCGGCAAAAAAGTCGAGATATTCCCACACTTTCATATCGTCGTACACGCCAAAGAAGTCCGGCATGTAGCCGATGTTACGCCGCACGGCCCGTGGGTTGTCGATGACCGATTCGCCGGCCACCCACGCTTTGCCGCTGGTGGGCTTGAGCAGCGTGGTGAGAATGCGCATGGTGGTGGTCTTGCCTGCGCCGTTGGGGCCAATGAAGCCAAAAACCTCGCCTTCATCAATGTTGAGCGTGAGATCATTAAGGGCGGTCAGATCGCCATATTTTTTGGTTAGGCCTTGTATTTCGATGATTGCTGACATAAATCTAACTCGTTTGCATTGTCATGCCTGCCCCCGCCTTCGCGGGGATAAACTCCGGCAGGCATCCATTTGTTACCGCAGTGGATTCCCGCCATCGCGGGAATGACAGTTGGATAATTCAATCTATTCATTAAGATTGCCGGTAAGCACCGGGTAAAATTCGCCAATGCCCAGGCCAAACTGACTGTTGTTGTCTTGCAGTCGCAGTCGCACCTCGTTGTTGGGGCCGACGTAGGGGGCAAATTCGGCAATGGTGTTTAAGCCCCAAACCGGATCGCCGACAGGCTGCCAGAGGCCTTGCTCGAAGTCCCAAATCCGCACCTCGGGCAGCAGTTGGGCCGGGTCTTCAAACTGCTGGGTCAAAGAGAAGCCCAGTTCGGTCACTTCCATTAGCTGGAACTCGGGCCAGGGGGTGTAGGAAAATTCCACCCAACCGCCGTTCAGGTACAAATCCTGAATGGTGGGATTGTAAACATTGTTGTTGGCCAACGGTTCCCAGTTGAGCAGCGAGATGGGGATGGTGATGTTACGGCCGCTTACAATATTTTGCTCCAGCGGAATCTCAATCAGGTACATGGTGGTGTTGAGGGCTTCAAAATCGGCGTCGGCCAGGCTGGCGTCTAGCTGCTGCTCGCTGGACCAGGCGATGAGCACCACAGATTCCGGCGGCAGGGTAAAGGTGCCAGCACCGCCAAAATTGCTACTTTCTAATGATTGCAGCAGCTGCCAACGGGGAAAAAGCTCCCGGTTGTTGTAGAAATCGAATGAATCGAGGATGGTTTCAGCATTGGCTGACAATGGGGCACCAGAGTTAAAGCCGCCAAAGGGCGAGCCGACCGTGCTGCTACTGCCAGAAGAACGGATGGTTTGGGAAACGGCCGTTCGCTCATTGGGCAACAAATCACCCACAAAAACGGCCGAATGGCCCAGCAGCACGGAGACCGTCTCCAGCGTAATGTCGCTGTTGTTGAGCAAATCCAGCTCCAGGGCCAGATTGTTGCCCTCCAGCGTCAGCGTCGCCGTGCCGGAGACATCCACAGCGGGCTGGTTGCTCTGCGCCAGGAAGACCACCACCTCGCCAATATCGGCGCGTACATTAGAGATAGTCACGTCATTACCATAGGTGATCGAGCCAATATCGGCTTCGTTTGTATTGAAGGGGGCGCCGAAATTTTCCTGGTAAGGTCGGGCCAGTGCGCCCTGGGGCAGATTTATGTGGTAGGTCCGGCGCTGTGGCGAGTAGAGGCCAAGCAGACTGTACACGTCTGCCTGTTCCCCACCTGATTGGCTGTAGGCGACGGAAATCTGATTGATGATGGTGTCGTTGCCGCGCAGTTGGAAGCCGGTGAAGTAGGTGACGCCGCTGAAGATCAGCACCAGCACCGGAATGGTGATCCAGGCACGCTCTAGCTGGTCGCGCCGCTTGAGCACCCAATAGTTGAGTGGTCCCACGACGATGGTGTAAACCAGCAAAAAGCCAATGAGCTGTAAGATGCTGGGCAGAGTTAAAGACGGGAGGCTGGAAACGGCCGTCGTCGCCGCATAGCTGTTTTGTGGCCCCAAGCCCCAATTGTTTGTGTTGGGCACCCGACTGGCAATCGACGCCCAAACCGCTTCGCTGCCGTCCCAATCCAGCAGGGGAGCCAGCCGCGGATCCAGCGCCAAGAAGTAAACAGAGCCGCGCCCGACCGATTGGCGGGCCAGCAGCGGCAAATCGTCCTGGCGGAAGATGAGTTCCCCGTTGCGCAGGGTGCTGGTGGCTACCACGTATGGCCCTGGATCGCGAAACGGAATGCCGATACGCTCGCGCAGACCGGGCAGATCGTCTACGGATTGGCTGCCGTCAATGGTTACGGGCAGCAGGTCGGTTAAGGCAACGGCCGTTTTTTGCCAGTTTGCCCCGCCGGTAACGATGAGCTGCCCGCCGTTGTTCACCCACGATTCCAGCGCCGTCCGCTGGCTGCCGGTAAGCTGGCTGGTGTCGGTGTCATTGAGAATTAAGATGTCGAGGGCGTTCCAGGCAACGGCCGTTTCCGGCAAATCGTCCAGCGTGAGCAGGGCGACGGCCGCATCGGCCTGGGTGCCATTGATGCGTTCCAAGAAGGTGAATTCGCCGCCTTCTGGACTAACCACGCCATAAAGCAGGCTGTTGCGGTTGACGCGGTTGATGCTGCCACTGCTGGCTTCGGCCACCAGGGTGCCGTCGTTTTGCCGTAACTGTAGTTCCACGTCACCGGAGCCGGGCGATAACTTGACATAAAGCGTCACGCGCTTGTTCGATTGGGTGGGCAGGCTGATTGGGCTGCGAAACGTACCGGGGTCCTGGCTGCTGTTTGTTGGGACCAGAATTTCCACATAGCCTTCAACGGGCGGGCCACTGTTAGCCACCGTTACCTGCACAGGCACCCAAAATTCGCTCTTGTATTGGCTGTCGTAGCCCACGGTCATATCAATCGTGATGCCGTTGCTATCGTCTTGGGCAGCGGCAGGTGCAGCGAGGAAAGCCATCAGGGGCAAAAGCAGGCAGAGCAGGCCGAAAAGTTGGATTTTACGGGTTTTGTTGTTGGACATGGTTTGTATACGTTTTACCGTTGCCAATTGTTCCATGCGGCGGATTATACCGAACGAGCCCCATGAACACATGACGGTTCCTGTGCGGGTTACCTTTTGTTAATCTGCTTCAGGGACCAGACTCCAAGGGTTTTGCCACTGAATTGTGCAAAAAGTAGAAGTCCAAACCTTTAGGGTCTTACGCTAGAATTTCAATTTCATAATCGGCAATGGGCACGTCCGGGCGCTGCTGTTCCAGCCAGGTGACCGCTTTTTGCAGCTGGCTGTGCAGGCGGGCGGCGTCGTTGCCTACTGTGACCAGGCCGATAACGGCCGTTCCCCACACATCATGATGATCTACTTCAGCCACGGCCAGGTTAAACTTCTGCGGCAGCCGCTTTAGGATTGATTTCAAAATACGGCGCTTCTCTTTTAGAGAAAAAACTTCATCCAATTGCAATGTTATGATACAAGAGGCAATAATCATGAGGCGTATTGTGGAGAAAGGGGTGGGGCAAGTCAAGCACGCGGGTGATTTTGCAATATGAGAGTATTCATCCAAAAGTACCAATAGGTGCAACTATACAAGCTGATCTAACGTTTTTATTACTGATTCGCAACAAACTGGCCCAAAACAGGCCTATTTCGTCAAAATTTGGTAATCCGGCAGGTGACGCTACGGTAACTGTGGTGTCGAAGAAGTGTGATTTATGCAAAACTCGCCGCAAAATTGAGTTTTGCCGGAGCAGAACAAGATGCTAAGAAAATTAGCTTACCTATTTTTAATTGTCTTTTTTGTGATGGGGGCACTGGCCGCTTACACCTTTGTCGCCACGGTTAACAAGGCCGGTACCGTGGCCCAGCCAATCGGTGACTTTGTGCAGCAGTTGGTCATTCCGGCTACAGCGGAGGTTGTACCCAGTTCCACAACAATCGTGCGCCAGATCAATGATTTGGCCCGACTAGAGACGGCTTCAATGGAGCTGGAGAAAAACGTGATTGCTGAGCGGAACAACGATGTGCTGTGGGGTGTCATGGGCGAAACCCTTATCTTTGAGGCCCACGGGTTGGCCGTAGCCGGCGTGGATTTTTCTAACATGACGCCAGCCGATATCCAGGTCGTGGATTCAACAACAGTGATGGTTCACTTGCCGGAAGCAATCCTTTTTCGTGATTTGGCTTTGCTGAATAATCCAACTTCGCGCGTGCTGGACCGGGATACAGGCTTGTTTGCCAGCGTCGATCCGCAGCTGGAAACGCTGGTGCGCCAGGAAGCCGAAGCTGCGCTGCGCGAGGAAGCCATGTCTACAGAACTGCTAGACCGGGCCAACTACAATGCCCAGGAATTCATGCTGACGTTTATGCAGGGACTGGGTTTTGAAACGGTAATCTTTACAGACGAGGTTCCCCCAACTGTAGAACCTTACGAACAGGAAGTCCCCAAAGGATACATTTTGGTCACACCGACGCCACAACCATGATGCCAGTAATCGGTAATCAGTAGGTCCGTAATCAGTTACTCACCAAACACTGACCTACTGAAAACTGGCTCATTGATCACTCTTTTGGAGGTGTATCGTAGTCGAGCACGTCGCGGCCGGCTTCGGTGGAGAGGATGTCCAACGCGGCGGCGGCGCCTTCTCCGGCGGAAATAATAGCCTGGCTGCGGTTCATTTTGGTGCTGCGGCCGACGGCGTAGAGGCTGTCAACGGCCGTACGCCCATTCCGATCCACTTCTACACTGCGACCTTCTTTTGTCAGCCCCAAACTTTGGTTTAATTTCACCCCCTTGCCCTCGGCCAAAACGACATATTTGGCTTCGTGGCTGGAGCCATCTTCCAGCGTGACGCTAAAGCCATCGTCCGTTTTGTTGACCTCGGTGACCAAAGCGTCCTGCAGGTCTGCACCAAAATCGGTGACCTGCTTCCGGGCAATTTCCTGGAAGTCACTGCCCAAAATTTCTGGAATACCCAGATAGTTATACAGTTTGGCATAGTGCATTGCCGTATCATCTTGACCAAACACGGTCACGTCCATCTCGTTTTTGGCTAAAAACAGGGCGCAGCTTAGCCCACCCGGACCGTCACCTACAACAATTACTTTTGCCATTTAGTACCTCCTAAAGGGTTCTTGATGGCAGCGCAAACCGGCGTGGTTGTGGCCAATGCTGCCAATCGTTTTGATGATTTACAAGAAACGGGTTGAGTCATGCTAAAATCTGCCTGACCATGGAAATGATACCCCATTTTGCTTTAGTTGACCGTAGTCCGCTTTTGATGTTTAAGGGTTCCTAATATGCAGTTTCCCCAAAAAATTCCTGGATGGCGCTTGCTGCTGGCGATGTGGGTGGTTTATACGGCCGTCTGGATCAGCCGTGAAGGTGCATTGTGGCAGGTGGCGACGATGGGCACAACGACGACGATTTTGCTGGTGGGATACGGTTGGCAGCGCTGGCTGGGGGGCAAAACAGTGGGACGAGAGATAGGGGTGGTGGTGACGGCCGTTTCCGGCTTAATCTTAGGTGGAGGCAGCGGTCTGCTTTCTCTCCTTTTCATGGCGGTGAAAACCGGGCTGCACGCCCACGGTCCGGAGTTCAGCCAGGCGGAGATTGCCTGGGTATGGAACATCCTGCCTTTGTGGACGGCCGTTGGGCTGCTGGTCGGGATGGGCTTGGGGCTGATTTGGGCTGGAATGAAGGAGACTGGAGATTAGAGATTGGAGATTCGTTCGATAAAATCTCCAATCTCCTATTTTAAACGAGCTTCCAATGCTTCCAGCGCCTCTTCCAACTGTGCTTGCCGCAAGCTGTTAGTGACGTCGCCCCGCGTGCGCTCCAGGACGGCGCGCACGGTGTCCGTGCGGCGGCGCAGCCCGCCGGTGATGCTGTCGTTGAAGTCGAAGGTGACGAGCTGGCTGTAAATCTGGTCCATCACGTCCAGCAGTCGTTCGGCCTCGTCGCTGTGGCCGTGCCGAATGATGTCCAGAATGCGGCGGCGCAGCTCGGTGGCCGCTTCGGCTAGCCCATTGAGCCAGGTGTTGCCTTCCGTGCCTAGCTCCTCCGGCGTGGGCAGGGGGCGGTCGCGAATCAGGGCATAGGTGAGATTGGCCTCGACAAACTCCTTGACGGCATCCTGCGTGTAGCCAGCGTGGTACAAATTTGGGTGATCGCGCACGCCGTCTACCAGCGTTTCGGTAGCTTCCCGCGCTTCAGCAATGAGCGTTTCGGCCTTGTGCCACTCTTCGCGGTGAACGGCACGAATGGCCCGGGCGCACAGGCTGATGAGCTGGCGCGAACGCTGGTATGCCTGGTCGCGCGCGGTGTTCACTTGTTCAAACTCGGCACGTATCTGGTCGGCGGTACTGTCTAGTTGGTCCACTAAATGCTCCTTACAAATGAAATTTAACGCAGAGGCGCGGAGGCGCTGAGATGAGTCGCGTTTTCGAACTATTTTCGTGTTCAAAACATACCTGAATTGATGCAATATTTCAATAACAGGTAATTTGGTGATTGCCGGTCCCGATAGAAGCGATGAAGCCTAGCAGAGAGGCGATGCCGGAAGTGGCACCATTGTTTAGAATGCGATTGAATGGAACTTGCCAGTTGCTGCCTGCCAGCAGCGCGTCCAGCAGGTTGTGCCAGGCGAGCCACGCTTCGCCCTGGGCGGCGGCTTGCAGCCAGGCGGCCGAGAGCTGGGTGGTGCGGGGCACGGCCGTTTCCATCACCCGTTTTGCCAGTTCAACTACCTCTACCTCTGGCCGTATCGCCCACAAACCCAGCAGCACTCCCAGCAAAAAGTCATCACCTGCGGGGGTGAGGCCGGGGCCGAGGCCGGCCAGTTGGGAGACGGTCGTTTCCAGCCCCGTCGCATTCGGCTGGGCGATGGCGGCACACAGCTCGTTGGTGGCGGCATGAAATGTGGGGGCAAAGTGGGCCGGACCGCCTTTTGTGAGGCGATCTTGGTGCTGGGACACGGCCGTTTCCAGTTCCGGCAAAATGGTTAACCAAACTTTTTGCTGTTGACGCAATAAAGCCCAATTTGGTGCGGGCTGCCACAACCGTGCCCGACGCAAATCAATATGCAGCGAACCGATGGTCAGCTCGTCGGCCGTTTTGTGCATGTTGGTTGGGGGATGGATGGTGGCGGGAAACGGCCGTTCCGCATCCACCACAATGGAAAATGGACCCGCGCCAATGCTGATCTGTACGATAGAGATGATGGTGCCGTTGGTGTCAATTAGATTGATGGCATGGTCGAATAGGTGCAGGAGGGAAACGGCCGTTGGTTGCCGCAGCCATTGCTGCACTTTTGGTGTGAAACTGGTTGCTTGAATCTGCCAACTGTCCTTCATTTAAGATCAATACCTTTCAAATAAGCGCGGAAGCGACCTTTCGAGCAAAATAGTTGGTCT
>CALBTC010000006.1 GCA_937967805.1 uncultured Anaerolineaceae bacterium | reverse complement strand
CTTTCCGCAGCAGGGTACGACGGCCGTTTCCCAAAATGTATCCCCCGGAGACATCGCCCGCCTGGCGCTGGTCATGTTTCTCTGGGCGCTTTGTTTTCCGCTCATTACGGTGGGGCTGAACTTTGCGCCGCCGCTGACACTGGCTGTTTTACGCTCGTTTGTAGCTGGGGCCGGTTTGCTACTGCCGGCCATCGTGCTGCGCCGCGCCTGGCCGCGTGGCTGGCGGGTCTGGCTGCTGCTGTTGGCAACCGGTCTGACAATCACCAGCATGGGCTTTGGCGGCATGTTCCTGGCTGGCGGGCTGGTCAGTCCCGGCCTGGCCACTGTGTTGGCCAATGTACAGCCACTGATTGCCGCTGTGTTGGGATTTTTCCTGCTGGGCGAACGGCTGGGGCCGCGCCGCCGGGTGGGATTGTCACTTGGTTTTGCCGGGATTGTACTGGTGGCGCTGCCCGGTTTTGGCGTGAACGGGGCTAACAGTTCCCCGGCCGGCATCGGTTTTATTATGCTGGGCGCGGTGGGCGTGGCGGCAGGGAATGTGCTGCTGAAAAAGCTGACCGGGCAGGTGGATTTACTCATGGCCACCAGCTGGCAGTTTATTTTGGGCGGCCTGCCGCTGTTGGCCTTGGCCTGGGTGTGGGAGACGCCGGGTCAGGTGGTGTGGAGCAGCTCTTTTGTTTTAGTGCTGCTGGCGCTGGGGTTGCTGGGAACGGCCGTTGCCTTTGCCCTCTGGTTTTCCTTGCTGCACCGCAGCGAATTGAACCGCCTGAACACGGCCACTTTTTTAACCCCAGCCTTCGCTTTAATTCTGGGCGCGCTCTTTTTTAGCGAGAGTCTGCAATGGATAGAAGTAAGCGGCATTGCCTTGATCCTGGCCGGGGTGATGTGGGCCAGCCGTCAATCGGGTTTGAGAAGTAGGCTGAAAGGGCTAGGACGGCCGGTATTGGAAGAGGGTAAGCATTCAGTATGATGGCTGAATGAACCGACTGAAATTGAATTTAGGAGAGATTATCATGTCAGAACAAGTGCAGAAAATTCTAGGCTGGTATCGCAGCGAAAATCCGGGTGTGTTGACGAACCTGGCGCGGTTATTGAGTCACGGCCGTTTAGCTGGCACGGGCAAAATGATTATCTACCCGGTAGACCAGGGCTTTGAGCATGGGCCGGGACGCAGTTTTGCCCCCAACCCGGCCGGGTACGATCCGCATTATCATTTTCAATTGGCGATTGAGGCAGGCTGTAATGCCTATGCCGCGCCGTTGGGCTTTTTGGAAGCGGGCGCGGCCGATTTTGCCGGACAGATTCCCCTGATTCTCAAGCTGAATAATCATGATAGTTTGCAAGATGAGGTCGATCCGCTGGGGGCGCAAACGGCTTCGGTGGCCGACGCGCTGCGGCTGGGCTGCGCGGGCATTGGCTATACCATTTATCCCGGTACAGCGCTGCGCCGTCAGCAATACGAGCAGCTGCGCGTGCTGGCTTATGAAGCCAGGACGGCCGGATTGGCCGTGATTGTCTGGTCCTATCCGCGCGGCCGGGACTTAAGCAAGAAAGGCGAAACGGCGCTGGACGTGACTGCTTACGCCGCCCACATTGCCGCCGAACTGGGGGTGCATGTCATCAAGGTGAAGCTGCCGTCAGCGCATCTGGAGCAGGAAGCGGCCCAGAAGGTGTATGAGGCGCAGCAGATTCCGCGAGATACGTTGACGGAGCGGGTGCGGCATGTGGTGCAGAGTACCTTTAACGGCCGTCGCCTGATTATTTTTTCCGGTGGAGCCAAGAAGGATGATGATACGGCCGTGCTGGACGAGGTACGAGCCATTCGTGACGGCGGCGGTTTTGGTTCCATCATTGGCCGCAATGTTTTCCAACGACCCAAAGAAGATGCCCTGCGTTTGTTGGACGGTATGATGCAAATATACAAGGGTGAACGGGCGTAAAGTGGGTTCGCTATATTGCCAGATTGGTTCAATCTTCAAGGTTGAACCAATCTGGCTAAAAGGAGGTTATAATGTCGGGTTTGTTATCAGTTACAGAGACGGATACCCATGTTGCGGCTACGACTGCCTTGTTGGACTCTCTTTTTCCCGCGCCACGACCGTTTACCGTGCGCCTGTGGAGTGGGATGGAACTGCCCGGAGCAGCCGAGGCCTGCCTGGCACTGAACCATCCTGGTGCGCTGCGGCGAATGCTTACACCACCTATTGAGCTGTCGTTGGGGGAAGCATTCATCGCCGGTGATTTTGAGATTGAGGGGGATATTTTTGCGGTGTTTCCGGCGTTGGACGGGGTAAACAATCGTTCTTTTTCAGGGAGTGACATGTTTACATTGGCGCGGCAGGTGTGGGCACTGCCCAAAGCGGAACGGAAACGGCCGTTAATACGTGGTTCGGCCAGGTTACGGGGCAGCCTGCACTCACGCCAACGAGACAAAGCGGCCGTGCAATACCATTATGATGTAGGCAACGATTTTTATGGATTATGGCTGGATCGCCACCGGCAATATTCCTGCGCCTACTTTGGCGAGGGCGTCGTTGATCTGGACACAGCCCAGGAGCGGAAGCTGGCACATATTTGTCGTAAACTGCACCTTCAACCGGGGGAGCGGCTGCTGGACATTGGCTGTGGTTGGGGTGGGCTGGTTATGTACGCAGCCCAAAATTATGACGTCCGTGTTCTGGGCATCACCCTGAGTGAAGAACAGGCGAGTTATGCCAATGTTCAGATTGCTCGTGCCGGGCTGGGTAATCGCGCCAGTGTGAAATTGCGCGATTATCGGGACATTGGCTCAGAGACGTTTGATAAAATTGTTAGCATCGGCATGGTGGAGCATGTGGGGCGTAAACAGTTGGCTGAATATTTTGCCCAAGCCTACCATCATCTCCAGCCGGGCGGATTTTTCCTCAATCACGCCATTTCGCGGCGGGCGCCCTGGCTGCATAAGATGAACAAGGAGGTTGAATTGTGTTGTACGCCAGATATGCAACCACCGGACACGTCTGCCTGGCAAAAATTTATTGACCGGCGCATTCTGGGCAGCGGTGCCTTTATTTGGCACTATGTTTTCCCGGATGGGGAACTGATTCCGGTAAGCGAGATGAACCTTGTGGCTGAACAAGCTGGTTTTGAGCTGCGTGATGTGGAAAATATGCGAGAGCATTATGCCTTGACGCTGCGCCAATGGGTACAGCGGCTGGAGGCGCGGCAGATGGAAGCGGTTGGGTTGGCCGGGGAAGAGATATACCGCATTTGGCGGCTGTACATGGCGGCATCAGCTTTTGGGTTTGAAAGCGGCCGTATCAATGTCAACCAAACGCTGCTGGCAAAACCAAACATGGGGCAGAGCGGCTTGCCATTAACACGGGAACGGCTGTATGTATGAAAATGGAGATAGAGGGAATTGGACAGGCAGGTGGTGGTAGAACAGCCGTTTACAAACCATCCATTCTTCTTAAATGAGGTAATTCTGAATAATATTCTGGCTGCTGTGCAACGCGATCCTGGCCGACGTGTGTTGGTAACGGTGGATTGTCGCCGTCGCCATCGTCTTGAAAAACAGTTACGTCGTGCACCAGGAATTGATTTGGTGTTTTACCAGCACCTTTAGGCGAATTCCGAAAAATAATTGAGTGAAATTTCAACGTGCGTCGGAATTTGCATGAGACATTTTCGGATTGAAGGCTTATTTATTATTCCGAAAATGCCTTACCTAAAAGTCAGGAGTATAAGTCTATGGCAACAGGTGTTGAAAGTACTTCTGCCACAAGTGGCAGTCTATCCAGACGTGAGTTTCTGTATTATATTTGGGCAGCCTCGATGGCTTTGTTTACGGCCGAAATGGGGGGTCTTTTGATCTGGTTTCTGATTCCTCGTTTTCGGCAAGGTGAGTTTGGTGGCCTGTTTATTGTGCCTGTTGATGTTTTGCCCGCAGTCAATGCCAGACCGTTTAATTTTCCAGACGGCCGTTTCTGGTTAGTGAACCTGGACACAACGAACCCGGAGGGAAACACCCGTATGTACCGGGCTGAGGATGAGTTGGCGGAGATTGTTGGCGTTGCGGCCGTTTACAAAGTTTGTACCCACCTGGGTTGTATTTACCCCTGGGTGAGCGCGAATGACCGCTTTGAATGTCCTTGCCATGGCTCTAAATACCGGTTGGATGGGCGACGGGTTGAGTCGCCCGCACCCCGCACCCTTGATCGCTTTCAATTAGATATATTGGCAGCCGATAAGACAACGGTACTCGCCAGCTCTGAATTGGTTGACGATTTCTACGCCCCGGTTGTTTTGCCTGAGGATGCGGCTTTTATCCGTATCGATACGGGCAAGCGGAAATTGGGGCCATCTGAACCATTGCTTTGTGAGTTTGTGGGTAACTGTCCCTAAAAGTTGGGCAAGAAAAGCAGTATTGTCCCTAGAGTACAACAACGTTTTGTGGCAGGCCTGACAGGTCTGCTGAATAGTGACCCGGTGTTTATAATGGAACAAGCGCAACAAGTTAAGTCCTGGTATGGTGTGACTGCCGAAATTGCCGTTGAAAATAATCTGTGGCATCTGGTTAAAGTTGGGGGGGTGGCCTTACACCATCCGCCATTAGTGAATTTGGTTTTGCGCCGGGGGATGCCGCGCTGGGAACGCCTGTACCTGAGCTTTTTGCACGAGTTTGGTCATTTACAAACGATTCCGGTAGCCATTTTTCATTTGCTGTGGCTGGGGCGATACGGCCGTGTAAAAAAGCGTGGCGTTCGGGGTTCATTAGCTGTTCTGGCTGCCGCAGCAGTGGCTCATCAGGCAGTTTGGGAGCTGGCAAGCGAGTCTTATGTCATCGTGAAATCAGGCCGGCAATACGGCCGTATCTACCGCAAACATCCCAATCTACCAGGGCAGCTTCTATTCTGGATCGGAATGAGTGTGCCGGCCGTTGGCTTTAGACTCTGGATAATAGGTATTAAAAGATAAGCGCTGTATGCCTGATTACCGTGGAGATTAAGAAAAAGGGGGTCACCCTTTAGGTTTTCTTCAATACGCCATTTGGCGTATGATGCTACAAGGCAATTTGCGCTCGTCTTTCTGTCTAAACAACGATAAAAACAAGTGGAGATGAACGCACAGTTCATCTTCGATTTATATGCCAAGGAGCATTACTTGATGAATAGAAAAAGATTTATCCTTCCTGCATTGGCCTTGTTGTTGCTGACTTTTATTATTGCCGCCTGCGGCACTCAAAATGACACAACAGCTACAACAAGTGTAGACCTGAGTACCGAATCCCAAATTGTACCTGTCGAGGGAGGTGCTTTCACCGATGTGAGTGCGGCCGGTTTGGCTGTAATGTTGGAAAACAAAGAATTCCCCCTAATCAATGTTCACATCCCCTACGCCGGTGATATTGAAGGCACCGACGCTAACATACCTTTTGACCAGATTGCCCAAAATTTAGACCAACTGCCAGCAGACAAAGACGCCCAAATCGTTCTTTACTGTCGCAGTGGCAGCATGAGCGGCATTTCAGCCCGTGAACTGGTAAAGTTAGGCTACACTAATGTTTGGAATCTGGATGGGGGTATGAACGCCTGGCAGGCAGCAGGCAATGAGTTGGTAAACAATCAATAGCTTACCCAGCTACAATACCGCTCACATATGAGTAAACAACCTATTCCCTCCCCTGGCACTACCACTGAAAAGTGGCCGAGGATCATGTTTGGCACGGCCGTTTTCGGCATATTTATCATCTCCGGTCTCTTTTTCTGGTCGGGCCGGTCGCACCCCGCGCAACTGGCAGCAGTAACGACCGCTCCCATCCTGACCCCTACAGCGGCACCCTCAGCTACCTCGACCCCGCTGCCACCTTCGCCAACGGCCGTACCCAGCCTGACAGCCTCAGCCACCAACAGCCCCACTGCCACATTGCCACCTGCAACTGCTACCTTCACAGCAACGGCGACTCAGGTTCCAGCCACAGACCTGCCGGCAACACCTGTTTTGGATTCAGGAACGGCCGTTTCCTTAGCCACTTCCCTCCCCTGGCCCACGACAAACCCAACACTTTTGCGACAGCCCCCTACTGAACTCGATTTAAGCCGCTCCCATCTCTGGTTCTCCCGCCCGGTTGACGGCAACAACAACCCATCTGCCTCCTACCGGTTTGGCATGACCTATAATCAGCGTCTGTCACCCCATCACGGCGTAGACATCGCCAATGATTTTGGCACACTTGTCCTGGCCGTTGATGCAGGTACAGTCTTCTATGCTGGTGAAGATATTGAAACTCTGTTTGGACCTCAGCCAGATTTTTACGGCCGTCTCGTTGTTATCGAAATGGCTGATAAGTGGGAAGGTCACACAGTCTATACATTATTTGGCCATCTTGAGTCGGTAAATGTCACTGCGGGGCAGCCTGTCAATCCAGGAGATATTGTTGGCCTGGTTGGTAGCAGCGGGGTTTCATTGGGACCCCATCTGCATTTTGAAGTACGCCAGGATGATCCATATCCCTATAATTCGGTACGAAATCCTGAGTTGTGGTATACGCCGTATAGTGGACGGGGCGTTTTAGCCGGTCGGGTGGTGAATACCAACAACAGCTTCATGCCCGGCACCCGGGTTAATCTGGAATGCAGCGACGCCACGCCGCGCTATGTAGACACCTATTGGGATCAGTTTACTGTCCCCGATGATATTCTGGCTGAAAATTTCGTCATCAGCGATCTACCTGCCGGAACCTGCCGTGTCTGGGCGGAACTGGCTGGTGCAGTGGTGGAACAGTTTGTCGAAATTCGACCCGGAGAGTTGAGTGGTGTGGTTTTGCAACAAGAACGGCCGTAACCGTTCAGCCAATTCCGCTACTTTATTTGCAGACGGTCAATAATAACGAGGCGACAAAATGAAAGACAAGCAAATTTTCCAACTCCACGCCGACATCTGCAAGCACTTAACACATCCCCTCCGGCTGGAAATCATCGACAACCTGCGCCGCGGCGAAAAAAGTGTCAGCCAATTGGCAGAAGCGTTGCAAGCAGCTCAGGGAACCGTCTCACGGCATCTCAGCGTCATGCGCACCAAAGGGGTCGTCGCGTCGCGTCGGGCAGGAACAAACGTCTACTACCGGCTGGGCAGCCCCAGAATTAGCGCCGCCTATGATGAAATGCACCTATTTGCCGTAGAATATCTCGCCGCTCAAACCAAACTACTTACTGACTAAATCGATAACATTTATTTGTGAGCGCATCCTTAGCCCAGCGGCTGAACTCAGAGTGTTCGAAGTTAGAAACTGGGGTTGAATCTTCGCTACATCCTGGTATCTAAAGCGTCGCGAAGACCATCTCCCAGCAGATTAAAGGCCATCACACACAGAAAAATAGCCGAACCAGGGAAAATCATCGTATGGGGGGAGGTTTGCATAAACGGTCGGGCATCACTCAACATGCGCCCCCACTCCGGGTCTGGCGCCTGCGCCCCTAGCCCCAAGAAAGAGAGTGCCGCAATACTCAATAAAATATTCCCCATGTCCAGACTGGCCAAGACCACTACTGGTGAAATGACATTGGGCAAAATGTGGCGCAGCGCAATTTGCCATGACGGCATCCCCAATGCCCTGGCCGCTTCCACATACTCGCGTTCCTTAATGCTCAACACCATCCCCCGCACCACCCGAGCATACGTTGCCCAGCCTACCGCCACCAAGCCAATTAATACATTTCCCAGACTCGGCCCTAGCATTCCGGCAATTGCCAACACCAAAATTAGGCTAGGAAACGCCAGAACAATGTCTACCACACGCATGATTGCGTCATCTACCCAGCCACCAGCAAATCCAGCCACAACTCCCACAAAAATCCCAATAAGTAACAGAAAAACCATAGCGACCGTTGCCGTGCCCAGCGTTAACCGGGTACCCCAGACCAGCCTGGCCCAAATTGAGCGGCCCAAATTATCTGTTCCCATGAGGTACTCGCTGCTAGGGGCTTGTAATTTATTGATAGGATTGATCTCAACTGGATCGTGACGAGCCACCAGCGGTGCCGCCACTGCCAAAAACATAATAACGCCCAAAAGTAGAAAGCCAACGAGTGCCAGCCGATCCCGCGTCAGACGCTGCCATGCGGAAGGCATTTTTGTTGTTGGTTGGCGCTCAAGTAAAGCAATGGGTTGTTCAATGTCAATGTTCATGAATTGCTTTCCCCCAAACGAATGCGTGGGTCGAGCAGTCGATAAGACACATCAACCAAGAGGTTAATCAAGACAAAAAGCATGGCAGCAATGACCACAAATGCTTGTACGATGGGAAAATCACGTGTTAAGATGGCGTCTACCACCAATTTACCCACACCGGGCCAGGCGAAAATCGTTTCGATGACAACAGCCCCGCTCAATAAATGGGCCAGGCTAATACCAAATACGGTAACAAAAGGAATCAGGGCATTGCGTAAGGCATGATGGACAACAACGACTGGCTCATGAACACCTTTGGCACGAGCGACCATTATGTATGGCTGGCCCAATACTTCAATCATGCTGGAACGCAGCAGACGAGCGTAGGTTGGGGCAATGCTCAGGCTAAGTGCCAGGGCCGGCAACACAAGATGTCTGGCCTCCCCGTAGCCTAAAGCAGGTAGCCAGCTCAATTTAACAGCAAAAGCAAAAATAAGCAGCAAGGAAAGCCAAAAACCCGGCATCGAGGCACCTAAAAAGGCAAAAACTCGCCCCAAGTGATCAATGAGGCTATGTTGTTTAACGGCCGTTACTATCCCAACCGGCACAGCAATCAGCAGTGCCAGAATGAGGCTAACAACCGTTAACTCAATCGTCGCCGGCAGCCGTGTAAAAATCAACTCACTCACCGGGCTGCCAGTACGAACCGATGTCCCTAAATCCAACTGCAGGGTACGACCCAGCCAGCGGCCAAACTGCACCAAAAACGGATCGTCCAACCCCATCTCCTGCCGGATCTGGGCCAAATTCTCCTCACTAATTTGCTGTACTCCTTGCGCTCGCAGCACCACCAATGCCGGATCCCCCGGGGCCAAATGAATCAAACTGAAGCTGATAAGGGAAATCGCCAGCAGCGTCGGAATTAGCAGCAGGAGGCGGCGTACGATGTATGTGGCCATAGACATTTTTTGAGAAACCGGGTTTCTTGAAGAAATCCGGTTTCTCTTATCGACTAGCGCTCAAGAAAAACTAAATTCCAGGCCTGGCTGTAATTCGATGGATGGACCTCAAAACCCTTCACGTAAGAATAGGCCGCTCCAATCTGGGGCACATAGGCGATTGGTGCTACACCTGTAAACTCATCAATCATTACTTGTGTTGAACTCAGCGCGGCAGCGGTGGGCCCAGCCGCGTTAGTTGCCCCGTGCGAATCCATCACGCCCTGAGCAAACTGATCGTTGAGCCAGAATCGTGCATACAAGATCGCCTCACCATCTGGATTGCAGCCGCAGAACACGGTGAAAGTCAAGAAAGAAAGATCAGGCGTATTCCAGGACCCACTTTCAATAATCATGTGTGTTTCACCGCTGTCAATAATAAAATCATAATAGGCACCTACGTCATTGAATTCCACCAGTTGAGCATCCACCCCAATCGCCTTTAGCTGCCCTTGAATCACCTCCGGTAATGGTTTTGCCTCTTCTGCAGGAGGGAAACCAGATACCAACGTTAAAGCAAGCGTTTCACCATCTTTATCTAGCAAGCCGTCACCGTCACTATCCGTCCAACCCGCCTCAGCAAAGAGCTCCTGTGCCTTTTCCGGATCATAGGTAAAGCCATTTATGTTTTGGTCAATTTCCTCCGATACCGTCGGCGGCATCAGGCTCACGGCTACTTCAGCATAGCCATCAAAGACCTGATTTACAATGGTCTCCCGATCAATGGCATAATTAATCGCCTGCCGCAGCCGTACATCACTCAGGGTGTCAAAGGGAGATACCTGGTTTTTAGTGGCAAAGTAGACAGCCCAATACCCAATTGGCTTTGAGACGTAAAGTTCAACATCTGGCAGCGCTTCTACTTGAGGTACATTATCTCGCGGCACAGGCAAAATCATATCCACGTCGCCCGATTGCAGTGCCAGGACGCGCGCCCCGTTATCGGGAATAAAGCGCAAAGTGACAGCATCCAATTTTGCCGTTTCGCCCCAATAATCATCAAACCTGACGACGCGCAGGAATTCATTTTGCTTGTATTCATCTAACATGAATGGGCCGGTGCCAATGGGGGTGGTTCCTGGATCGCCTGCCGGGGAATACATAGCGTAGGAGGGATGTGATAATGCTTCAGCCATATACCAAAACGGCCGTGATGTCGTAATCTCCAGCGTCAACTCATCAACCACCGTCACCGCATCCGGAGGAAACAGCGGGAACCAACGATTTGATTTATCAATTGACCATTTGGCGGCTTCAGCATTAAAATCGTCACCATTGTGGAACTTGACTCCCGCACGCAAATTAATACGCCATGTCGTTTCATCGACTTGTTCCCAACTCTCTGCCAGCCAGGGAATTATCTCATAATCAGAGGTAATGCGAACCAGCGGTTCTGTGATATTGGCTGGTCCTGGGGGACGAATGCCCAGGTCAGCACCATCTCCTTCCAGACGGTAACCATCTGCCCCCACCCCCACAATCAATTCTGTAAATTCATCGGCTTCTGGTTCCACAGCTTCTGGTCCCTCAACGGCCGTTTCTTCCCCCTCATCTACCGGCTCCTCTGGCGGCGTATCTGTTGCCGCTCCTCCTCCACATGCCGTAACAAACAACATCAACGCCACTAAACCAAAAAATAACATCACGAGTCGCCTTCTCATCAGTCTCTCTCCTTTTCTGAATTCATCAATTCTATCTATCAGGAAAAATCGGTTCATATGTCACAAGATCGATCAATTAGTACCTCCTTACTCTAACAGTTTGTCAAATACAAACGCCCCTTCTCGCCGATATGCCTCACCCATAACCGCACCGGAATGACCGGCCAACCCATTTACCAAAGAGAGCGCCATGTCAAACTGCCCATGCAGTGCCAATCCCAGGGCGCGTTTATCTGCGGTCAGCTCATCATAATCAGGCACCACCTGGCGCAGGGTTTCTTTCGTTGCCAATCTTTCAATCATCTGGGCGCTAAAGGCCAACTGATGACCCAACACGGCCAGCGCCTGCTGCTTCAAGGCAAAGGTTTGGCTGATTTCCACAATGCAGTTCGCATGTTCTGGCGTCATGTAATAGATGGCCTTTACCAGATGCGGAGCATGTCCACCACAAGCGTCCACGTGCCAATCACGCCCGGCCAGCGCAAATGATTCGGTGTAGAGCAAGGCGATGAGGCGGCGGTCTGGATCGAGGTCATGTTGGGCATGGTGGGGGTCTTGGGTAATCACAATATCTGGCCGCACCCGGCGCACCAGCTCGACGATGCGCTCCTTCCAGGCCACGTCCACTGTCCATTCGCCATACGGAAAATCGAGAAATTCAACCGCTTCGATTCCCAGGATACCAGCAGCCTCCACGACCTGAGAACGGCTTTTGGGGCGAGAGAGCAAAACGGCCGTTTTCACGTCATCCCCAGCCTGCACGTGCCGTGCTAACGCCCCGCCACACTCCACAATCTCCAAACCAAAACTGGCTAACATTAAAATAGTTGTCATATCCCTCCATCGATTCTTTATCGACTTTGCTTCAATCGAGGATCAACTTTCTGTTCCAGGGCAAAGCCTATCATCGCAAAGCCCAAAGCCGAAACCGTAATTAGGATGCCAGGTGGCAGCACCCACCACAACCAGGCCGGGGTAAGAAAGGCACCACGAACCTGCGCCCAATACAAAACCGTACCCCAGCTTTTTTGCAGCGGATCGCCCAATCCCAGAAAACTGAGAGACGCTTCCAGCAAAATTGCTCGGCTGGTAGCCTGCACAAACTGACCAATTGCCAACAGCAAAACCTGAGGCAAAATATGGCGAAAGATGATATGACGATCAGAGGCACCAACAGCACGAGCCGCCAATACGTAATCTTGTTTCACAATCGTCAGCACCTGCGAACGGATCACTCTGGCCGTTCCCGCCCAACTCAACAAACCAATGATAATCACGGTGTTGAGCAAACTGCGGCCAAGATACGCCGACAGCACAATCAGCAAGGGCAAAAAAGGAAGCACCAAGACAATGTCCACGCCGCGCAAGAGAATGCTGCCTAGACGTTGATCATAACCGGCAATCAAGCCAACAATTGTGCCAATTAACATCGCCACCAAAGCGGCCGTTACCCCCACAATGAGCGAGGCGCGGGTTCCATAAATCAACTCACTAAAAATGTCCTGGCCAATGTCATTGGTACCCAGCCTGTGTTCGGCACTGGGTACACCAAAGGGGGTGCTGACACGCACAGTCGGGTCATATGGGCTGATTTGGGGAGCAAACACGGCCGTTCCCACCAGCCCCAATATCAGCAGCAGCCCCAAAACGGCCGCTACATTTGTCGGCGTCAGCCGCGAACGACGGTAATGTGGTTTCGCTAATTTTGTAGGAGAAACAGTTGTCGTTGTCATGATTCTTTTGTCCGTGGGTCTAGCAGTGGATATAGCAGTTCTGCCAGCAAATTCGAGAGAAGAACCGCAATCGTAAATAGCAAAAATGCGGCCTGCATCACCGGGTAATCCCGGCCGCTAACCGCTTCAAAAATGAGCCGCCCCAGGCCGGGATAAGAGAACACAGTTTCAATCACCACCGTACCACCGAACGCAAAACCGAGCCGCAGCATCAGCACTGTCACCACGGGAGCCATCGAATTACGAATGACGTGACGGAAGAGAACGGCCGTTTCACTCAATCCCTTCGCCCGTGCCGTGCGGATAAAATCCTGGCCCAATACGCTCAACATCGTATACCGCATCGTCACGTACACCCCCGGCGTACTAATCACCGAAAGCGTAATGATAGGCAAAATGGCATGTTTGATAATATCAACAAACCGCTCCATCCCCACGTAACCTGATGCTGGCGTCACCGCGCCAAACGACGGCAGCCAGCCATACTGCACCGACACCAGCGAAATGAGCAGCATCCCCAGCCAAAAAGAGGGTACCGAATCAACCGCAATCAGCGACCACAGCATACTCACATCCATCACGCTGGCGCGCCGCCAGGCCGAGATTGCCCCCAAAATAACGCCAAAAAAAGCAGAAATCGTCAGTGCCGTTCCTGTAATCAACAGGGTCCAGGGCAGACGATCCATTAATAGTTCGGTAATCGGTCGATTTTGCCGGTAAGAATAGCCAAAATCACCCGTCAGCAAATCGCCCCAATAGCTGAAGTACTGCGCGTAAAGCGGCTTATTCAAGCCCGCTTCTTCCAGCACTTCAGCTCGTTGATCCGGTGTCATTTCACCTACATCTACTCCAGCCAGCAGCGTCAGTGGGTTCCCCGGCATGTAACGGGGCAGTAAAAAGTTGATCGTAATGGCTGTCACCAGCACCAGTAGATATTGTAAAACGCGATTGCCACGTGTTTGACTTAGCATAGATACACTCGTAATCAGTGACTAGTAGTCAGTAATCAGTGATCAGACTGATTACCAACTACTGATATTTACTGAATTATGGTCGTGCTGACTCATCCAGGAAGGAGAGCTTGTGGAAAACACCCTGCCCGGTCATGAAGCCCCAGTTATCGTAAACGGTTGCGCGATAAGCATAACCACCATCCGGGTACATAAGCATGATGAACGGCAGTTCTTCAGCCATCAACACCTGCATTTCATCCAGGATTTCGCCTTGACGCACTGGATCAATCGTCTGGTTCAATTCATTGGCTAGCGCATCCATTGCCTCACTGCTGTAACCGGTCAGATTGATAGACCCAATAGATGTATCTGAATGTACCAGGCTAGAGAAGCGGATGGGGTCAGCCTGTACCGGCGCTGACCAGCCAAAGACGGCCATATCGTAATTACGGCCGTTATTCACATCAAAGTCTGGCCAAACCGCCTGTACCAGCGTCGTTCGCTCCAAAGCCACCACTTCCGCGTTAATGCCAACCACAGCCAACATTTCCCGCGTCAGTTCCGCTATGCGCAAGCGAATCGAGTTGCCACCATCCACAATAAACTCAAAGGTGAGCGGTTCGCCATCCAGCTCCCGAATGCCATCGCCATCCGAATCCACAATGCCCGCTTCATCCAGCAGTGCCATTGCCGCATCAGGATCATATGTAGTCACTACATTCTCATTAAAGAATGCAGACACTGGATGAGTCCAACCGGCACTGCCAACGGTAGCCTTGCCCAGGTAGATAGTATCCACCATGTCCTGTCGATCAATTGCCATAGACATGGCTTGTCGTACGGCTAAGTTGTTAAAGGGGGCTTTTTCCATATCGTAAATGAGCAACTGCGTGGTAAATAGTGGCCCTTCTGACACCTCAACGCCATCAATCGCCTGCATCAGTCCGATCTGTTCTGGCTGGGCTGGCCCAACCATCATATCTACTTCGCTAGCCAGGAAACCAGCCAACGTTCCGGCATCGTCGGCAAACTGCACTAACACCAGTTCGTTCACGGTTGGCGCACCGGCAAAGTAGTTGGCATTGGCTTCAAAGCGATAGAATTGATCAGGTTCGTATTCAACGATTTTGTACGGTCCGGAACCCACGTTAGTCACACTGTCAAAAACAAAATCATCCGGGTTATCAATGCTGGCCCAAATATGTTGAGGCATAATAGGAACATCAGCCAGGACAGATTGTTCCAAGTTGGGTGTTGGTGCGGAAAGGGTGAGGATGACACGGTAATCGCTATCTGTTTCTGTCGCTTCAACTGGAGTTAAGTCACGAGTGAAACGGCCGTGTGGAAATTCTTTGAAATAGTCAAAAGTAAACTTCACATCTTCGGCCGTAAGCGCTTCGCCATCATTCCAGGTCACATCCTCGCGCAAATCCAGCGTAACCGTCAGACCATCTTCGCTGGCTTCTGCATTCGTTACCAGCCACGGCTGCGGCACACCGGCCAGATCGAACTGGTACAGGGTGTCATATTGCAGCGTCAGCAGGTTCCAACCGGGATAGCCAGTGACATAGGTATATGGAGTTATGGTAGATTCGTCATCCGTAATCGACATACGCACTGTCTCCGCTGTCATCATTGATTCTTCCGATGGGGCTTCATCCTCAGCCGGAACCTCAACCTCAACAACGCGGGTCACTTCAATCGTCTCCGTAACGCTCTCGCCTTCAACCATACGCGTGACTTCTACTTCTTCCGTCACTGTTTCAGTAATAACACGGGTTATTTCCACTGTTGTTGTTTGCGGCTGGCAGGCAGCTAAAACAAGCGCTCCAACCAAAGCAAGAAGTAAATAAACAAGGTTCTTCTTCATTCCCGAACTCTCCTTATCTCGAAATTCATACAATACCTTTAATAATACAGCTTCCATGAGATCCGCTTATAGTCCGCCTCCTTTCCCAACTCCAAACTAATATCTAAACTAGATGACACGCAACCCAGTGATCTGCAAACGCTTCGCGGATTTCGGGTTCTTTTTCATCACAAAGACCTTTTTCAGCAATGGGACAACGGGTGTGAAATCGGCAGCCTTTTGGTGGTGCCGCCGGGCTGGGCAAATCGCCTTGCAGCACCATCTGCACACGCGACTTTTCCTTCATTGGGTCGGGGACGGGGACGGCACTGAGTAATGCCTGCGTATACGGATGCAATGGGTTGCTATACAGGCCATCCCGATCCATCAGTTCCACAATTTTGCCCAGATACATCACCGCCACACGGTCAGAAATGTGGCGTACCAACGCCAAATCATGGGCAATAAACAGGTATGTGAGGCCCAGGTCTGCTTGCAGCTCTTCCAATAAGTTGATGATCCGTGCCTAAATCGACACATCCAAAGATGAGACGGACTCATCACAAATGATAAAATCGGGATTGAGCGCCAGGGCACGCGCAATCACAATACGCTGCCGCTGACCGCCGCTAAATTCATGCGGGAAACGGTCGATGTGGCTCTGTTTTAACCCCACACGCTCCAGTAATTCTGCGGCACGTACCTTGCGTTCGTCAACATCAGTCACGCCATGAACTTGCAGCGGTTCGCCGATTATTTGCCACACCTTCATACCAGGATTCATGGATGAGAAGGGGTCTTGAAAAATCATTTGCATCCGCCGCCGGATGCGCTGCATATCCCCTTTGTTGAGCGTGGATAGCTCCTGATTGTCGAAAAAGACGCTGCCGCTGCTGGGTCTATACAACTGCAAGACGGTGCGTCCTAATGTTGTTTTGCCACAGCCGCTTTCGCCAACCAGGCCGACAGTTTCGCCACGATGAATCACCAAATCAACGCCATCGACGGCGCGAACATGTCCCGTGACACGCTGTAACAATCCTTTGCGGATAGGGAAATGTGTTTTGAGTCCAGATATTTTGACGAGAACGTTGTTGTTATTGGAAGAAGTGGTGGCGTGATAGGGGGTGGAAACGGCCGTTTCCCCTTCCCTCTTCTCCTTTCGCGCTAAATCCTGCCACATAAAACAAGCCGACTTCAGCATTGGTATATCAGTTGGCGTCTGTATCGGCAGATTTGTGCGGCAATGATCATCGGCAAAGGCACAGCGCGGCGCAAAGGCACACCCATCAGGTGATTGCAGCAGGTCCGGCGGCGCACCCTGAATCTCTTGCAGCATCGCCGGCACCGGTACATCCAGCCGAGGAACAGAACCCAACAAGCCCAACGTATAAGGATGCCGGGTATGCGTATAAATATCATGCACCCGGCCTTCTTCCACAATACGTCCGCCGTACATCACAGCCACCCGGTCTGCCAAGTTTGCCACCACACCCAAATCGTGCGTAATCCAAATCACGGCCATGCCAAACTCTTTTTGTAGCTGCTTTACCAACGCTACAATCTGCGCCTGAATGGTCACATCCAGCGCCGTTGTTGGCTCATCCGCAATCAGCAGTTTTGGCTCACAGGAAAGCGCCATCGCAATCATCACGCGCTGGCGCATCCCGCCGGAGAATTGGTGTGGAAAATCATCGAACCGGGCTTCC
>CALBTC010000005.1 GCA_937967805.1 uncultured Anaerolineaceae bacterium | reverse complement strand
GCCAGGCTGCTGCTGATGGTGGTGATCGCCTTTTCCAGATTGGCCAGCCGCAAGGCGCTGGCCACCGCCACCAGTTGGGCGTTGATGCGCGTGGTGTGCCGGGACAGCACGCGAGACAGCAGGCTGACGCCGTCGTCCAACGCTTGCAGATCGTCGGTGTCAACGGCCGTTTGCAAATTTTCTTTTACCGTTTCCAACTGCGTCGCCCAGCGTAAGTTGCTGCCGGCAAAGGTCTGGCTCTTGGAAAGGGTAACGATGTCGCCAATTTTGGCTTGCAGCTCCGGCTCAGCCATGGCGATGTCTTCCCAGGCCATGTCATCGTCGGGCAGCCGCTTCTGGTCACGGTAAATCAGATCGTACTGCGTTTCCAAAATCTGAAACAGATCGTGGATCTGCTTGTAATCGTTCATCTGCTCGATCTGTTGGGAGGCGGCCTGGAAATCGGTCTGGAAGGTGACAACGGCCGTGCGCACATCTTCGCGGGTGAGCATGCGCACGATGGCGCCAAAGCTCTTGCTGGCAATCATCGTGTTAGACTTGTCTTGTTGGGGCAGGATATCGGCCGTGTGGATTTCGATACGGGCCGAGGTGGGATCTTCATCCGTCTCGTCCACAACCATCGCATCTACATCAACGTGAGGATACAGCTCAATGAAAGTGGCTACGAGCACATTGATCCGCTTACGACGGTCAAAATGAATAATAAGCTCACGCACCTTATCTTTTTTAACTGCGCCAGGTAAATTATCGAAGTCTACCTGAACCTCAAAACAGAGGGTGCGCAAATCTTCCAGATTAACGGACTCATCAATGGCGCGCAGCAATTTTCGCAGATCGACCGGCTTTTCTTGACTGCTTTCTGGGGAATCTGTCATGGTTCTTACAAGGAACAGCGCTATACGTTACGGTAATGGCCAAATGGGTTGCACACACTTCTTCTCGCCGGAAAGTATATGTCAAGTAAGCTGTTTTGTAAACGAGACTGAAAACGGAAATTCGTCTTTTGGGAGGAGTGAGCATCCTCAGATGCGAACGGTTCGAGCCAGGACGCATCTGAGGATGCTTTCTCCTCTCTTGGTAACGTTTATCACCCCTGCGACAAAATAATAACGCTGTAGGGACCGAGGCTGAGCGTGGCGTGGAAGGCAAGCTGATCGTATTCGCCGGGAACGGCCGTCACCGCCGGCACATGATGGCTGGTAAAGCTGGGATGGTACGCTTTCAGGTCGCTGTTGAAGCGCACCGGCCACTGCCCGCCGTGCGGCAAGCCGATTTTGTAATTTTTTACGGTGCGGTTGGCAAAGTTGGCCACTACAATTACATCGTCACCGGGGCCGCCGTGCTGCCAGCGGTGAAAGGCAATCAGCTTGGCATCATTGTTCACGTGGAACACGTTGATCGACTGCCCGCTCAGGCCGCCCGTCTTGCCGCCCAGATTGCGCCGCAGGCTAATGAGGTGACGGTAAAGGGCAATCAGGCCGGCGTTATGCGCTGCTTTGTGCCAGTCAAGCGGCCGTTTGTCATCAAACCAGCCATCTTCTAAAAACTCCTGCCCCTGGAAGATCATCGGCACGCCCGGCGCGGTGAAAACCAGCGCTGCGCCCAGGGCAGACCGTTTGGCGGCCAGCGCGTCACTGCCGTCGGCCACGGCTACCTCATGCACCACCCGCGCCTTGCCGTTGGCCACCTCATCGTGGGATTCAGTGTAGATGACGCGGCTGAAGGCATCGGCGCCGTAGCGGAACAGCAGCGCGTCACGCACGGCCAGCATGTCGCGGTCTTTGTCCCGCGGGGTAATGATCGCCTGGCGAATAGGATGGACAAACTGGCTGTCCCACTGGCTGTTGAAGCCCGCACCGCCCTGGTCAATCGGTTCGGTGAGCCATTCGTTAGCCTGCAAATCTTCGGCAATGCGAATGTGGCGCGGGTTGTGGTGCTGCATTTCGGCGTTGATCCCCTGCATCAAGGCCCACCCTTCGGGAATGTTGGCTCCGGGATCACCGTCATGGCCGTGGGCGTTGCGAATGTAGGAGGTGGCGTCCCAGCGCAGGCCGTCGATCTGGTATTCATCCAGCCACATGCGCACGTTGTCACGAATGTAGCGGCGCACTTCGGGACGGCCGTAATCAGGACGCGTATCGGCCCACGGCGTTTTGGAGCGCCAATCGTTGTAGAAGTAGATGCCGCCCAGCCCGTGCTGCTGCCAGCCGTCAAACTGCCACAGGCTCAGCCCCTGCGGGCCAAAATGATTGTAGACCACGTCTACAATCACGGCGATGCCCTCAGCATGAGCCGCCTGAATGAGCCGCTTGAACTTTGCCGGTCCGCCATACACCTGGCTGATGGCAAAAGGATGGGCCGGATTGTAACCCCAGGAAAGCTCGCCGGGGAACGCTTTCACCGGCATCAATTCAATAGCGTTGATGCCCAGCAGGCGCAGGTACGGCAGCTTGGCAATGACGGCATCAAAGTTGTAAGGTGGACTGCCGTCAGCTTCGCCAAAGGTGCCAACGTGCAGTTCGTAGATGATTAACTGTTCAAGGGCTGGCGGTTGGAAGGGGGTGGTTTTGGGGGAAACGGCCGTCTCCAGCCCCAGCACACTGCCATTGCGCACCACGCCATTTTGGAAAGGCGGCCGTACATCTTTGGCATAGGGATCGGTGCGCAGCAGTTTTTGCCGGCCACGTTTCAGCACAAATTTATATTCGTCACCCACCTGCGCTTCGGGCACGTTGACAGACCAGTAGCCATTGTGCTCAGGCGCCAGGCGAATTTGGCTGGGGTGCCAGTTGTTAAAAGAGCCGGTGACGTAAACCGCTTCGGCGTTGGGGGCCCATACGCGGAAAATCGTACCATCAGCATGGGGAATGGCCCCCATGCCCGGCCGCGCTGCCGGCTGCACCGGATGAATTTTGTAACGTAACGTCTGCCAGGTTTGTGCGAGCTGAGCGCGCCAGGCAGGGATTTGTTTTTCTTTATCGCTTAAAGCCATAAAACCTCACATTTTCTGTGAATAAGTGTGACAGGATACGGTCGTTGTCTAAACAAAACGTTATCACAAACCGTCAAAAACAGTCACAAAGCGGTTAGCATAAACGATTTTTTCGCTTTTTTGGTTAAAATTATGTTAACAATTTCTGCTTATGTTAATCAACTGGCCGCAAATTGGCCAAAAATAGGCCTTTTCTCCTAGAAGCTCTGCAAAAATTTTGTAGTTCTTTTATAGTCCACAATTGCTTTTTGCTGGTACCCTAGTTATCCTATTGCGCCTATGAACCCATTTCACTGGCTGTTTGACAAATTCTTTCCGATTATTCGCTTTACCTATGAAAAAATTCAGGGACACCGTTGGTTTGACGAGATTACACCTCAGCTTTGGCTTGGCGGTGCGCCCCACTATGCAAGAGATTACCAATTCTTGCTAGACAATGGCATTACGGCCGTTCTCAACATTCGTGCTGAGCGTGAAGATGACGTAATCCATTATCAGGAACATGACATTGCCTACCAGCAGCTCAAGGTGCTGGATGTAACGGTGCCCTCGGATCAGATGATCGATGCCGGGGTAGCGTTTGTGCGGCAGCAGGTGAAAGACGGCCGCACCGTTCTGGTCCACTGCGCCAAAGGGCGTGGCCGCTCGGCCACCATTTTGGCCGCCTACCTGATGAAATATGAAGGCATGAGTTTTGACGAGGCCAACCAGAAGATGAAAGGGATACGGCCGTTAACCAAGCTCGAAGGCCGCCATCGCCAGCGTCTGGAACAGTGGGCCAGGCAGCAAGGTAATAACGCAAATAAATAGCATGAAAGTGTTAAGCAACTTGACAAAAGGTATACAGCGCTTTTTAAGATAAGGAGCGCTTGATCAATGATGGCTACTTGGAAAATAGCCTTACGTACGCTTGGAGTTATTACTGTTTTGCCTGTTTTAATTAGATCGATTTTGTTCATCGTTTCAGGAGGAGCTGTCATGGTACAAGAAGCTTTACCCGAAAACAGTTTGCCAGCAACTCCTGACATTACGCAAGAGCCCGTTTTTATTGCTGTTATTCCGCTCGTTTTTTCATTAATCACTATAGCTGGTTTTATAAGAGAGAAGATTTCCCTTCTGTGGATTGGCTGTATTGGTCTTCTTATAACCGGCATTTTGTTTCTGTTTAGCCTGGGAATACATTTCTCCATCGTGGGACTCATTGCTCTAATCTTAGGATTTACGCTCTCTAGAATCAGTGCTTTTGATAACCAGTAAAGACACGTGTTTGGCGGCAAAAATGCGTTTCATTAACAGTGTAAGCAAGCGATACAGAGTTTGCCGCCCGGCAAACGGCCGTTTTCGTCTTGTGTACGCTAAAGGAGACAGAAGAAGCTGACCGGTACACCATGCATCAAACGTCTGTGTATCCCCATACGGCCGTTTCATACAGCCACGTTCACCGGTCCTGATACCCCTAAAAATCTCACACATATGAACTGTTCGGATTGAGCCTTTAAACCATTATTTTTTCACAAACCGTATACGGCCGTGAGGCCATTTGAGCCACGCCACCAACTTTGGCTGCCCTAAGCCAAACCCATCATAGAAGCTGCTCAATACAAGTCTGCTTTTCTGAAGGAGGTGAATGCCATCGACATGACTACCCGTTAACCTCATGTGGAGTATCTCTGCCGCCTACTTCAAACTCCTCGCATTAGCAAAACCAATACAGTTAAACAGTCATTGGTTTTACCCATTTGGATGGAGGAAACACACAGATGATAGTAAAAAGGCATTTCATCACAATAGCTCGCATTCTTGTGTTAGCGGCCGCCCTGGCATTCGTTTTGGCGAATATCTCCTCTCTGCAGGCAGGCGAGGCCAGCAGCGTCGTCGCCCAGAAAATAGAGCCTGGCATATTGGATAACATCCAGGAAGCAGGCACCGGCCAATATTGGGTGCGCATGAACCGGCAGGCCGATCTCAGTCCGGCCTACCAGATTAGCGATTGGTCGGCACGGGGATGGTTTGTTTACAACACCTTGCGCGAAACGGCCGCAGAAACCCAACGACCTTTGCTCAATTACCTGGACCGCGAAATGCGTATGGGCAATGTACAAAGTTACCGTTCATTTTTTATCAACAATTCGGTTTTGGTAAGCTCCAATGAAACGGTTCTGTCCAGTATCGCCAACCGAACGGACGTGTCGGCTGTCGAAGCAGTCCAGGTCTATTCCGTTCCTGAGCCGGTTCGGCTCGAAGATTCGATCCTGGCGATCGAATGGGGTGTCAGTCGCATTGGCTCGCCTCAAATCTGGTCTGAATTCGGCACCACGGGTGAGGGCGTCATTGTGGCCAATATCGACACCGGCGTCGACTATAACCACCCGGCGCTTGTCAACCAATATCGCGGCAACAACGGCGGCTCCTTTGATCACAATTATAACTGGTACGATCCCACCGGGCTTTGCTCCGGAACAGCTCCGTGTGACCAAAATGATCACGGCACGCACACAATGGGCACCATGGTGGGCGATGATGGTGGTTCCAACCAGATCGGTAACGCTCCCGGCGCCATCTGGATCGCAGCCAGAGGCTGTGAGTTCAGCACCTGTTCCGATGCGGCTTTAACAGCTTCCTGGGAGTGGATGGTGGCCCCATGTGCGCTGGGTGACGATCCGGGCGACCCCAGCTGCAATCCGGACGAACGGCCGCACGTATTGAACTATTCTATCGGCGGCCCCGGCGGTGATCCCAGCGATCAACCGCTGATCAACGCTGCCCGCGCCGCCGGCATTGTGCTGGCGATCTCGGCCGGCAATTCCGGCCCCGGTTCAAGCACGATCGGATCGCCGGGCGACTATTGTAACGTCATCGGCGTCGGCGCGACCGACATCAACGACGTCATTGCCAGCTTTAGCAGCCGCGGGCCGGGTGACTTCGCCGCCTGTACCGATAAGCCCGATGTGAGCGCGCCGGGTGCAAACGTGCGCTCGTCCGTTGATGGCGGCGGGTATGCCAACTTCTCCGGCACCTCGATGGCAGCGCCCCACGTGGCCGGCTGTGCCGCGCTGCTGAAGGGGATTGACATCAACGTGACCCACGATGAGATTTACAATCTCTTAACCACCACCGGCGTCGACCTGGGCTCGTCCGGGTTTGATTACAGCTATGGCTACGGCCGTATCGATTGTTACGCCGCCGCCCAGGCAATGGGTCCGCCAGGGCCAACCCCCACCCCCACCAGCCCGCCACCGCCAACCGCCACGCCAACACCGCTGCCGGGCAACGTCATCTTCTTTGACGACTTCGAGAGCAACCAGGGCTGGACGACCAATCCCAGCGGCACAGACACCGCCACCACCGGCCAGTGGGAACGGGCTGATCCCGAAACCACCAGCACCAGCGGCAACACGATGCAGTTAGGCACCACCGTCAGCGGCAGCTTCGACCTCGTTACCGAAGGCTCGGCCGGCAGCAGCGTGGGCGCCAACGACATCGACAACGGCGTTACGTCTATCCGTTCGCCCAACATCAACCTGCCCGTCAGCAATAACATCGCCCTCTCTTTTTATTACTACCTGGCGCATCTGAACAATGCCACCAGCGCCGACTTCTTGCGCGTCAGCGTGGTGGGCAACACCACGCAGGTGGTGTTTGAAGAGCTGGGCGCAGGCAACACGGATGTGGCCGTGTGGGACAGCACCACGGTCAGCCTGAACAGCTTCTCCGGGCAGACGATCTATCTACTCATCGAAGCGGCCGATGCCGGCTCCGGCAGCCTGGTAGAAGCGGCTGTGGATGATGTGGAGATTACGGCGGATACGGCCGCACCGTCCCCGACACCGCCGCCCCCCACGCCGACCAACACACCTATCCCGCCAACGAACACGCCCACCCCGCCACCACCCGGTGACGTCTTCTTCGACAACTTCGAGAGCAACCAGGGCTGGATCACTAACCCTAACGGCACAGACACCGCCACCACCGGCCAGTGGGAGCGGGCCAATCCCGAAACCACTTCCTATAGTGGCAGTACGATGCAGCTGGGCACCACCGTCAGCGGCAGCTTTGACCTGGTCACCGGCGGCTTGGCCGGCAGCAGCGTGGGCAGCCACGACATCGACAACGGCGTCACCTCGATTCGTTCGCCCAACATCAGCCTGCCCAGCAGCGGCAACCTGACGCTTGAGTTCTCCTACTATCTGGCGCATCTGAACAATGCCACCAGCGCCGACTTCTTACGCGTCAGCGTGGTGGGCAACACGACCCAGGTTGTGCTTGAAGAACTGGGCGCGGGCAATACGGATGCGGCCGTTTGGGACAGCACCAGCGCCAGCCTAAACAGCTTTGCCGGACAAACCGTCTACATCCTGATTGAGGCGGCTGATGGCGGTTCCGGCAGCCTGGTGGAAGCCGGTATTGATGATGTACGCATAACAAACAATTAGCTGAGTAGCGTTGTGAAGTTTGCCACAGAGCGCGCAGAGCTTTAAGAGGTTTTCTCTTTTTTCTCTGTGTACTCTGTGGCGTTATAAGCAGGTAAATATTCATATAATTTAACTATACTGGCCAAAGACATAATCTGACATTTTGACCAGAGACGGCACAGCCAGTATCCATTACGAATGGAGGACCCCCAATATGCGTTCGTCACGCT
>CALBTC010000004.1 GCA_937967805.1 uncultured Anaerolineaceae bacterium | reverse complement strand
TGTTAAACAAATTCAGGTGCATATCCTGGTAATATTTGTCCAGCGGATACATCTCATCCCAATCCTTGCCGTACTGATCAATCAGCTTCTGGTTGGCCTCGGCAAACGTCTTGGGGTGCCAAATGCGCTGGATGGTGTTCATTGGATGCTCCATCGCCACGCAGTCGATGCCCAGCCACTTGATCTTCTTCTCCAGACACCAATCGGCAAAGTCCGGCGACGGCCCCGGATGTTTGATCATGTAGCGGAACTCGTCTGAATCCGGGCTGTTCCAGCCGTATTTGTAGTAGCCTGTCTTGATGATCAGGATATCGCCCTGCTGAATATCCACGCGCTCTTCGATCATCGCGGGCGTGTAGACGCTGGAATTGCTCACCACGTCAGAAATATCCACAATGACCCCTGGCCCAAACCAGTAGTCAAACGGCATCTGCCCGATGGTGCGACCGGCGGCGTGGAAATGCTTCTCGCCGTCCATGTGCGTCGCCAGGTGGAAGCTGGCGCGGCAGTGAGCGTTGTTGCGCCCCAGGCCAAAGTATTGGCCGCCGACCCGCTTGGTGTACTTCACGCTCAGCGGTTCGTAGTTGGCCCACTGCGGCGTTTGCACACTGAAGGGCAGCGTCAGGTCCAGCATTGTGAGGTCGCGCATGGCGGCAAAGAAGTCTTCATCGTTCATGCCGTCCGGCGCTTGTAAAGCCGCCACCCGTGCCCAGGCCGATTCCACCTCCATAAACGGAATCGCCCCCACCATGATCCAGGCGCGCTGGTTGCTCAGCTCGTCAATCTGCCCGCCCAGCGATTCTGCCAGCAGCAGCCCGGCTTTGGGCATGGTGATGTGGGTCAGGGCGTGATATTCCTCTGGCGGGAACAGCTTATCCCAGCTTTGGCCGTGCGTTTCGCGCAGCTTGGTTTCTGCCTTCTCAAACTCGCGGGCGTGCTGGTAGCGGATGCTGGTGTTCATCGGGTGCTCGGCGCTGCCGCAGTCCACGCCGATGAGCTTGAGCTTCATCTCCAGCGCCCACGGAAAAAAGTCCGGTGACGGCCCTGGATGGCGCACGTAGTAGCCAAACTCCTTGTTCTCGATGCCGCCCTGGGCGTTGGGATTGGGTGTGTCCGGCTGGTCGAAGGTGTGCTTGTGGTAGCCGGTGTTGATGATGAGGATGTCGCCCTCTTTTACCTCGGCCCGCTCGGTGATCATTTCCGGCGTATAAAGCGAGTAGTCGGAGACCGCATCAGAAATATCGACAATGACGCCCTCACCGCACAGGTCAGATAGAGGAATATCGGCGATGGCTTTGGCCCCGGAGTGAAAGGCGCGCGGCCCAACGAGGTGGGTACCGGTGTTGTTGCTCCATTCGATGAGCTGGCCGTTGGCCCCCTGCCCGCCGCCCCAGGAGCCGGTGAGCCGCTTGAAAAAGTGGACCTGTAAGGGCATCTCCCCGGGCCAGGGAGGGGTAAAAATGCTTAAGGATTGGGTGAGATCGTACCATTTGGCGTTGGTGAGTAAGTTAATTGTTTGTTTTTCGCTCATTTCATTCTCCTGAAAAAGAAAAGGAACACAGAGTTACGCAGAGGAGGCACAGAGTTACACAGAGATAAAACAAATCTGCGTAATCTGTTTGCTCCATCGTGTGAGATTGGGCCAATCTTGGAGATTGGCCCAATCTGAATTGCCAGCTACTTTTGGCAGACAAAGTGGTAAAAGCGAGCCAGCAGTTTGTAGGGATGTTTGTTGCTAACAGCCAGGTCTAACTGCTCAAGCTGCTCGTAAAAATCAGGCTCAAATTTGCGTTCGTTGTCAGCCATGAAATCGCAGATGGCGCGAATGCCGTATTGCTCCACCAGTGTAAAGCCACACGCCTGCAGCATCGTTTTTAGTTCATCATCGCTGTAGCACTGGATGTTTGTGTCGAACGTCTCGACGTATTTGCTGCTTTTGGTCAGGTTTTCCTGGACCGGCGGCGGTGGCAACTGCTGCTGCAAGTTGGCTTGCGCTAACCGATAACGCAGCTTGCCCCATGGTGCCTGCTGGTAAGCCTGCCAATCGGCAAACCCTTTGTCAAAATTGCTGCCAGTCACTTTTTCCATCACTTTTGCTTCCTTATCTGGGCTACTCATTGGAAACAGCAGCAGGCAAAGAAAAACAGAGCGAAGTTCCACGGCCTGACTCGGATTCCAGCCAGATACGGCCGTTCTGCGCCTCCACTGCCAGTTTGCAAAACGTCAGGCCCAACCCACTGCCACCAGACTTGCCCCCAGACACCTGACCATACTTGGCAAACACCCGCTGCTGCCATTCTGCCGGTATTCCTTCGCCCTCATCACGAACGGTAAAGAGCACTTCACCATTATGCCCTGTTGCTCCAAGCGTAATCGTACCCTGCTGCGGACTAAACTTGATGGCGTTGTTGAGCAAATTCACCACGATTCTTTGCGTGAGAGAGGGATCAGCAAAAACGGCCGTTTCCGCTGGTTCAACTGATTGCTTAATGGTAACTTGTTTGAATTCGGCCGTGAGCACCACCTGGGCAATGCTCTCGGCAAACAAGTCGGCGATGGGCACAGCTTCCCGCTGCACCTTCAGCTTGCCGCTCTCCAATCGAGACAAATCCAGCAAGGAGTCGACCAAAATTAACATGCGCCGTCCGGAAGATAACCCTAAATTAACGAGTTCTCCTGAGGCGCTGCCCTCTGCTTCTCCGGCATCTCCCGGTTGCAGCATGTCCAGCGCCGTCAGCATATTGCCCAGCGGCGCCCGCAAATCATGGACCACAAAGGCCATCAAATCTTCCTGCCGCTGGCGGCTGCGGCGCAACGTTGCCAGGCTAAACACCACAATCAAAAAAAAGCCCAAACGGACCATTGCATTCCAAAAAGGAATTACCCAGGTTGTTAAATCAGGATTCGTCAAGTTATCCGTAGCGAACCATAAAACAGCCCCGATCAGCGAAAAAGCCAGTCCGGTTCGCCGATTGATGAACCAGGCTGCCAAAGAGATGGGCAACAAATAAAAGATAGACGCAGACAATTCAGGGCCAGAAAACCAGTCAACGCCCGTAACCAAAGCTATCAACACGGTACAGAGCAATGTCAATTGAACCCTTGATAATCGTTGTAAATAGGTAAGCAAATCAAATGTGTTCATAGCTGATCGTAGAAACGCCTGGCAGCCTTCCCTGGCCCAATTTTGTTGATTTCGCGCAACCATCACGAATTGACGTTGTACCCTTGCACTGCCTTTCGCCACTGCGCCATCTCATCCTCGTACTCGCGGGCGGTGAGGGAAACAAAGCCGGCCATCGCCGAGAGATCGCGGCAAAAGAGCCGTTTGCCCGAGACGGCCTCAAAGCGAAGAATGGGATTGGCGTTGTTCAGGACAACCAGATCGATCTCGTCCATTTGCAGGGCGTCTTGCAGCCGACCAAGCAGGGTGAGTTGTTCATCAAAGGTGAGTGGGGTGGTTGTGAGAACGGCCGTATCCACATCCCCTCCCTCGCGCACCACCCCATCCTGTGCCGAACCAAACGCCCAGGCCGCAATGATCTTGGGATTTGCTTCCCAGATCGGCACCGTTTTCTCCCAATCAATCTTCCTGGACATAGGCCAAGACCTCGTTGCGGAACTGTTCAAAAACGGTGAGTTGATTATTATCAATGGCAACCTCCACCAACACCTGCAAACTTCTCTCCACCGCCCGCTGCGTCCGCCAATCATTTTTCAATTGATCGGCGTCAATTGTGCCCAGTGAGCGCAGCTCATTCAGCACTTCGTCCAGCGTTTGTAGCTTGGCAGCAATAACCCCGTTAATCATTTTGATTTCCTACTCCCCACTCAATGCTTCTAAATAGTTTGCAAAGGCTAGCAATTCTGCCTTCAACTTCGGCCAGAAACCAGGCATTATTTGTAACAAACCGTCCATCTTTGCTGGAGTAAGATTGATTGTGTATACGTTTTCGCTCAATAAGATTTTGGTAAGGAGGTTTCACAATTCCATTCCGTATTTCTGGATAGCATTCCGCAAAGTTTCACTGGCCGTTTCGATCTCAACCAAATCGACAGGACGATCACCAATGACATCTTCGACGACTCGCCAGGCGTTCCAAAAATCGCTTGCTGATAGGCCTTCAACTGCCAAATCAATATCTGAATTCGGGATAAACCAATTCGCATCTGCCAAAGAGCCAAATAGAATGACCCTTTGAACGCCAAATTGAGACTTCAGTTGTCTGGCTGCCTCCTGGACACGAGTTAAAAGCTGCTCTCGCTGCTGTTGTTCAGCCAGCGATAGCTTTGGTGGTGTCAATCGCTTTCTGGCTGCTTCAATATAAGGTTGCCATTCTTCACGAGTTAATTCCAGGGCTGTAGGCATGATTACCTCCGCTGAACTCAGCGATGCATTCGCCAATGCTTCTTTACATCAAATTATACTGCTCGGCATAGGCAACGAGTGCGTCTTCAAAGACGTTGGCAGGCGGTAGAACAAGCCCTGCGCCAACCTGCCCCACGCCGGCGTCCTTGTGGGCGATACCGGTATTGATTTGCGGCCGTATGCCCAACTCCACCACCTTGCGAATATCGACACCGACGGGTGTTCCCCGGAAGCCCAGTACCGGAATGGTAAACGCCTTGTGCTCGGCCACGGTGATTTCGTACATGCGCATCGTTGTTTCCACCGCCATCTCCGGCGTGCCGCTGATGAAGGTGACGATGGCCGGCGCTGTGGCCATGGCAAAGGCGCCAATCCCCGCCGTCTCCGTAATCGTGCTGTCGCCGATGTCGCCGCTGGCGTCTGCGGCGGTGAAGCCGGAGAAGTAGAGGCCATCCGGCTGGCCCACCGGGCCGGTAAACCAGCGGTCGCCCAGGCCGCTGACGCGAATGCCTAAATCGGTGCCGTTGCGGGCCATCACGGTCATGAGGGTGCTGCCTTCCACACCGTGCCCGGCATCGGCCATCGCTTTGCAGGCCGCCATGACGGGATTGAGCACGCTGAGAGCGTTATCTGCCAGGAATTGTAGAACGGCCGCTTTGTCAGCATCACTGGCGCTGGTTCGGGCAATCAGCGGGGCCAGCTTGGCCGTAAACAAAATGGAGCCGGCCTTGTTGCGATTGTGCCCCTCATCCCCCATGTGCAGCGATTCGGCCAGCAGGGCACGGATGTCAATGCCGTCTTCGCTTAGCGCCAGCGCCTCGGCCAGGATGGTGCCCAGCGTCTCGTTCATCCAGTGCAGCTTGGTGATGACCTCTTCGCTGTAGGCGCCGTAGCGCAGCACCTTGCCGTACCCTTCGTTGAGGTTGGAGTAGCTCTTGTTGCCGTGAGTAACGTTTTCCACCACGTACACTTTCATCGAGGCAGAGGTCACACCGGCCATTGGCCCCACGGCGCTGTGCTCGTGGCACGGCTCCAGCTCAATCTGGCCGCTGGTGACCAGCTTTTCGGCACTGGCCCAATCGGTGGCTTTGCCCTCAAATATGAGCGCCCCCACAATCGCGCCGCGCATGGGGCCGGAAGCCCGTTCCCAGGTGATGGGCGGCCCGGCGTGCAGCAGCAAATCATCACGCATCCCCGGAATCACGTCGCGGGCGGTGGCGATGGTTTTGAGGATTGGGCGGGCTTCCATCATGCGGGAAACGGCCGTTTCGTTTGCTTTTTCTATATCAATCATCATTCACTCTCCAAATGCGGCGATCTGCTCGCCAACTTGTTCGAAATAGCGGTTTGTTACGCCTGCTGCCACCGGGTGATCAATTATCCAAACTTGAATGCCGTCTTGAATGGCCATTAGGCTTTTGGGGTTTTCTTGTTTGGTAAACGGTAACTCCACGGCTTCCTGCCACCAGTGTTGATAGCCCCAGCTATAAAAAACAACTGCCTTGGGACGATGTTGTTATAGCCGTTGTCGCATACAAAAGGTTTCCATGAATTGCACATAGGGAGACGGTCGTTGAGCACTTTGTTAGCCATTAACAAATTGTTGGGGTGAGACGGCCGTTTCCGGAAAATCCCTTAAAATCTGCTTGTCGGCTGTGACCAACGGCAAACCCAGCTCCTGCGCCAGCGCCACAAATTCACAATCATACGCAGAACAGGTGCTGACGCCTGCGAGTCTGAATATCTCATCAGCCATTACATGAAATTCATAGTCACACATTTTGCTTTCCGCTGTTCGCACAATTCTAAGTATTTGCGACAAGGTCAGCAGCTCTTTGCGTAAATAAAGCAGCAGCGTGTTGCGAAACTCACTGCGCCACAAAAAAGGAGCTACCCAAACCGGATCTTTTCTGTGAATTTGAACGGCCGTTTCCGTATGGTCACTTTTCACAAAGTAGTAGATCAGAATATTGGTGTCTACCACAATCATGGGCGACCTTTATTTTTCCACTCGTTTAATTCTTCATCCGTCAAATGATAGTGAGACGTCATCTCACGAAGAACGCGCGCCTTTTCCTCAATTTCTTCCGGACTAGGGCGGTAGCTGCGGAACGCACGTTCAATAATAAGAATGACCTCATTGTTGATGCTGCGGCGATTGGTAGCCGCACGTTGTTTAAGTTCCTCATACAAATCATCCGGTATATTTTTGATAGTTATCGTAGCCATCAGCCACCTCCAAAAGAACCACATTACACAATGGAACCATTATGCAACCATTTTGGAACCTCGTCAATCTTTTTGCTTCATTTTTGCCAGGATGGCCATCAGCTTTTCGTTGCCGCCGGCCGGGGGACGCCACTCGACCTGCACGGCCGTTCCACCCTGCCCCACAATGCTCTCATAAAACGACTCCAGGCCCACGTTAATTGCCGTCAGCGTGCCGCCAAAGGCCGCCGGGGAAACCGGCGGAACACTCAGTTCCGGTTCGGGCAGCCGGTTGAAGATGTAATCAACCGCTTCGTTGGTGCTGGAAAAGACGGTGGCTCCGGCAGCAGCGAGCTGCTCAATCTGGCTGTTTAAATCCTGCGGATCTTCGTCGGTGCCCACCACAACGGCGATCACTTTTTTGCCCGCCTTTACCGCCTCGGCGATGGTCGGGCTGAGTTCGCCGGCCGGGTTGGGATGAGCGCCCTCGCCCAAAACCACATCGAGCAAAATGAAAGCGACGTCGGGATCGGCCGTTTCCTGGCGCAGCCGCCGCAGGCGCAAATCGTTGTCCATCATGGGATGCAGGCGGCCCTGGGTGAAGTCGTCTTCACCCAAGTCCAGGATGGTGTGGCCCTGGCTGCGGGTGAGGTCGTCCAGCTTTTGGTCGGGGCGGATGGGGATGTTGGTGTGGAGCTGGTCGAGAACGGCCGTTAAGCCCAAAACCGTCTCATAGGCCAATGTACCGCCAGAAAACAGCCCGCGTACGAATCCTTCTACCGTCTCGCGCTCCGGTGAAAGCAGCGAGGTTTCCACGGTGGTGGCCATGTGGACGGCAAGTTCGGCCGTTTCAATCAAACTCGTGGCAAAATGGATGTTGCCCACCTTGTGTCCCGGCGGCGGAAAGCCGATGAAGTTGACCACAATCTGCTTACCGGTTGCCTGCGCCGCGCGCAAAAGTTGGGTGGCTACTTTGGACGACGGGGGCTTGGAAACCAGCACAATCACCCGCGTGGCCGGGTCCTGGCCCAGCAGCTGCACCGCTTGCAGCGCGG
>CALBTC010000003.1 GCA_937967805.1 uncultured Anaerolineaceae bacterium | reverse complement strand
TGCTGCACAAATTGGCACAATGCGCTTTCGTTATTTGATTCAAGAGAGACGTTACGTCCTGTCACGTTTTTCTAATTAACCTCGTTTAAGCGATGGTTCTGCTTCTGCCTGGAGCTGGTCGCGCAGCCGCTGGCGGGCGGTGTTGAGCCGAGAATAAACAGTGCTGATCCGAATGCCTAAAATGTCCGCGACCTCGGCGCATGACAGCCGCTCATGGTAATGCAAAATGAGCGGCAGCCGGTGCTTGTCATCCAGCGTGGTGTTGATGAGGTGCCACAATTGCTGTGATTCCTGTCGCCGGTCTGCCTCGGCTGGGACGTTGTGGTGGCTGGCGTGGCCGCGCAGCCAATCCAGCGAGAAGGCCCGGCGCACCTTGCGGCGGCGCAGCTTGTCGCGGCAACTGTTGACGGTGATAGCCGTAAGCCACGTTTTGAAGGCCGACTGCCTCTGGTACCCTTTAATCTGCTCAAAGACGCGCAAGAAGACATCCTGAACGGCGTCCTCGGCGTCCTGTTCGTTTTGCAAGATGGTGAGCGCCAGGCGGTAAACGGCCGTTTCCTGCATTTGAAACAGCTCAGAAAAGGCGGCCAGTTCACCCTGTTGGCAGCGATCTACCAGATTGTCCAGATGCGACATAGCTACTCCAGAGACTAATTCTGGTTAATTAGACGCATGAGGGTAATTATTTTTGATAAGAAATGCAAAAATTGGTCAAAAAGATGAAGGGGTGACAAGGTGACGTAGTTTAACGGAATAATATCCAAAGGGCGACGCCAGCCAGGAGTGTACCGAAGAGTTTGCCCTGCCATTTTTGGCCAAAGTCGGATTGAAAAACGCGTTGCAATAGACTGCCGCCGACCACCCAGGTGAGCAGGCTGCCGATGATGAGACCGACCAGGGCAACGGTGAGTACCACAATTTGTGATCGAGTGGCGGTAACCGGATCAAGAAATTGGGTATACATGATGAGCGGTGCGGTTAACGCTTTGGCGTTAAAAAATTGCAGCAGCGCCCCTTCACGAAAACCCAGCTTTACGTCCTCACTGATTTTCTTTAATCCCGAGGAGCGGAAAAACTGCACTGCCAGGTAAAACAGGTAGATCGCGCCTAAAATCTTAAAAATGGTAAACAGTTGCGGATAGCGAAACAGAATCTCACCGATGCCAATGGCCATGATGACAGTTTGCAGGGCAAACACAACCACAATGCCCCACATCAGCGGCAGGGTGCGGCGGGTGCCCACCTGGGCCGACGTTGAAGAAACCAGCAAATTGGCCGGGCCAGGGCTAATAGTGATAGGTAAAAAAGTGAGCAACCAGGCGATGGCTAGCTGGATAGTCATTGGGGATCCTTTTGTAGCGTAACGACAGGACTGGCAGTCCTTGCTTATAGTAGCCAAAAAACTAGCATATTTAGGACTGCTAGTCCTTTGCTGCGTTATTGGATTTGGCTGGCATATTGGCCGGGCGTTACACCTACGATTTGCTTGAAGCGGCGGGTGAGATGGCTCTGATTACTAAAGCCGACGGCCAGAGCTACATCGGCAAGGCTGTCTCCCAGCTCGATCAGGCGCTGGGCCCGCCGAATGCGCACGTCTTGCAGGTAAGCGTGCGGCGGCAGGCCAACTTCGTCGTGGAAAACGCGCAGCAAATGGTAGGGGCTGAGGGCTACTTGCTCTGCCAGGTCGCTGAGGCTGATGCGTTGGGCGAAATTTTCTTCAAGATATTGTCTGGCGCGGCGCACGGCATCATGTTCCTGGCTGTACGGCCGTTCCCCCACACGCACCTCACCATACCGTTTGATAAGATTAGCCAGCGTGGCAATGAAGCGGGATTCAATCTCCAGCGGATTAATGTCGTCGATTAGAGCTTTGTGCAGTGCCCAAACGCTGTGCGTAACGACAGGATCGTCAATACGCACATCGCGAAAGTAGGGGATGGCATTGTGGCGGCCGGTTAGTTGCTGAACGGCCGTTTGCATGTGCGCCTCCGTAGGATAAAGTGACCGCATCTGAAAACCGTGCTCGGTGGCCGGTTCGCCGGTGTGTACGATGCCCGGGTTGATCAAAATCAGGCCGCTGGGCGGGGTGACGTATTTGGTGCCTTTGTGGGTAAACGACTGCACGCCCTGCTCAATGAGGCAAATCACGTAATGATCGTGCCCATGGCGCGGATAGGCATACTCCCGATGGAAGGCGTGCAGCAAGCGCACATTAAGCTGGGCATTATGCCAAAATTTGGTTCTGTCGTTTGGGTCCATCTTACTTTGCCTACGTCAGCATTTGTTGAACGTGCCTACTGTAGCACAATCGTCTATTCTCCGTCTTGCACAATATTGCTTTATTTTGTTGACATTTGTCACTGTCCTCGGCGCTTGCCTATGCTAAAATATTCGCCACTTAATAGCCAAATTGAGGGAGATCCATCAATGAAAAAAGCACCGCACATTATTGCTCTTTGTTGTTTGTTCTTATTCGTTGGTTGCCAGGAGGAACCGGCCGCAGAGGTTGCCGAGGCGACGGCCGTTGTTACAGAGGCGGTGGCGGAAACGGCCGTGCCCCCCACCAACACCGCTGAACCGACTGCTACAACTGCGCCGACGGAAACGGCCGTGCCCACAGAAACAGAGTCGCCCACAGAAACGCCTACGGACACGCCGGAGCCAACGGCAACCCCAACCGAAGAGCCGCCAACAGAAACGCCGACCAGCGCGCCAACCGCCACCAATACGGCAGCGGCTACGGCCGTACCCCCCACAGCCACAACATCTGCACCGCCGCCGGCCGCGCCGCCACCGGCTCCCGCGCCGGCCGGTCCTAATTTGCTTTCGAATCCAGGCTTTGAAGTGGGGTACCAACCATGGGAGAGCCCAAGCGGGAATACCCACTTTTCATTTCATACAGCTGACAGCCAACCCAACTTTATCCATTCTGGTCAGAGGTCCTTAAAAGGAGCTTTCCGAATTTGGCAGCGGGTTTCCAACAATATCACGGTTGGTACGACGTATCGGGCGGGTGGCTGGTTCAAAGTTTGGTCCAGCACGCAGGAAGATCGGTACGTGTCGGTAAATCCAGCAGATATCCGGGGGCGTATTTGCCTAAACACGTTTGGTGATGATTCCGTTGACTTGCCTACCACGATTTGTTCCGGTTGGGTACGGCCGTTAGATGTCTGGCAGTTCATCTCCGTCGATGCAGTGGCTACCAACGATCGCGTCACCGTCATCCTGCAAGTTGCCCTCTTCAATAATGATAATGGAGCCATTCACATTGAACCGTTGTGGGATGACATCACTCTGGGGCTGGCCCCCGCAGCAGCGACGGCTACACCACCGGCAGCGGGTGCCCCCGTACGGCCGAATCCCGTCGCCTTTGATGCCACGGCCCTGCGCGACAGCATGAACGGCATTCGTTCGGCCATTGAGCAGGCCGGCGGTTTGCTGGACCGATTGTTTAACGGCGAGTCGCAAACCTGCCAGGAGTACCAGGGCTATTACGACGACGTGATCCGCAGCGCAACGTACAGCGGCGTGCCGGAAGATTGGGCCGGCATCTACAATGACACCATCTTTGCGGTAGACAACTTCCTGGCAACCAACGAAAGTATTGACGCTTTGTGTGATGATGGTGGCGGCGTAATCAGCAGCCTGAACTACGGCGTGGCCCGAACGGGAATTAACGACAGCCTGAACCGGTTGATTCCGGCGATTGAAGCGGCTAATGCGAAGTTGGGAGGATAATTTGAGAAGTTTCACCGTAGCCGCGATTTCTTATCGCGCAGCGTGGCGCAGTAAGAAACTGCGGCTACGGTTTTGGTGTTGGGTTTACGAGTTGACCAACAGACGGTCTACGGCCGTTGCCAACTGCGCCAGGTTGCGCACCACGCTCACCGAATCACACACCGGGTAATATTCCAGCATGTCGCTGTCGCCGGTGCCCCATTGGCGCTGGTGCTCCGGGTTGAACCAGACCAGTTTCTTGGCCCGGCGCTGCAAATCTTTCATCAGGTCGATGCGCGGCGAATTATAGTTGTTGCGCCCGTCGCCCAAAATGACAACGGTGGTACGGCCGTCCACCGCATCCAGATGTTTTTTGCAAAACGTGCTTAAGCTGTTGCCCAAATCGGTGGCGTAATAGCCGGGGGGGATATCGTACAGCACTTTAGTCACGGCATCGGCGGCGCGGCTGCCGGAGAGGGTAACGCTGATCTCGTGCATGTCTGAGTTGAAGGCAAAGCTGCGCGCCTTGGCTACCTGATCTTGCAGCTCGTAGGTCAGGCGCAGCATAAATTCGGCCACGGAGCGCATGGAGGTGGACACATCGCAAATGAGGACCAGGCTGGGCTTGAGCTTTTTCTTTTTGAATTTCAGCTCAATTGGCACGCCGCCATTTTTTAAATTAGAGCGAATGGTGCCTTTGGAGTCGAACTTG
>CALBTC010000002.1 GCA_937967805.1 uncultured Anaerolineaceae bacterium | reverse complement strand
CATTGCAAAAGAAAATTGTTGGCTGCTCCAGCACCAACTCATTCATCCGTTCCACCACTTCCGGGTAAGGAATACTTTTGGCGCCCGGAATGGTAGACACCACAAAATAGTCACGCGTCCGGCTGTCTATTAACGGTAAGCCTTGTTCCAGATGGGCGATCAACTCCGCCTCGCCCACCGTGCGGACGCCTGCCGCCACCTGCATCGGCTGAATAGTCCCCCAGGTAGCGTCAACCTGAAACAAGCCTGGTTTGCCCGGCACCGGTTCCGGCACCAGACAAGTGTTCTCTCTAGGTTCGATTCGACCAATCATTAACATTATTTGGGTCTTTCCTCTCAAAAACAGAAGACGGCCGCTTAAAGCGGCCGCCAACTGTCATACTTGTGGGTTTTTACGTTTTTACAACTGAATTTTCTTCCCCATAAGGATTCGGCGCATAGCTGTCAGCCTCCGGCTCATTGAGCCATTGCTCATCGTCAATCAGGTAACGAAACTGGCAGTCGCAATCTGGCTCCAGTTCAACGGCCAGCTTCCAACTGCCATCCTTTTGCTGCTTCATGGGGTGGGTTTTCTGCCATTCGTTAAAATCACCGACGACGTACACAACCTCCCCTTCGACATCAGCCGGTAGGGCAAAAGTCACTTCCGTAACGCCTTTCTTCTTGTTCGCTTTTTTCTTCAACATCTCACACCTCTTTTTCTAATCTGAAACACCTTTCGTTTCAGGTCATGTTAATCACTAATATCAGCATAACACTTATAGTAACGGGGCGACAGCGTCGATCAGCCCATAGTGCCTTACGTGTTTTCACCTAAATTTCCCGGGCATGCAACCTACACAAGATGTACCTGGTACTCCTTCGGCTCACAACAAATTTCTTGTCCGGGGCAGCCATTGTGAGTACAGGTAAAATGAAACCGCACCACCTGGGCCTGGGGCGAAAATGGCTCCAAGGTCAGGTTATAGCGGGTCACCCCAGCCATCACGCCGCCGACAGGATGCAGTTCGGCCGTTTGCGCTGCTTCGCCGTCTACCTGCCACGTCAACACCCCGGCGCAGTTGGTGCGCACCGTTAGCCGGTCGCCGGGCTGGATGCGGGGAATTTGCTGCGTGAAGGTCCACACCACCGCGTGGGGCACGATGTGGCGCTCCAGTTCGGCCGGCGGCGGCTGCCCTGCTCCCTGATAAATATTTTTGAGGTGAGTGCGGAACAGGTCGTCAAACTCATCATCATTGCCCGAATCCTGATCGGCGCCAAACCACCAGAACCAGTCGCTGCCCTCGGCCATGTACAGCGCCGCAAAGGCGGCCGGGGCCGATTCCGGCGTGGCTTCAACTTCCTCCAGAAAGGCGCGTGCCCGGCCCAGCAGCTCCCAGCCCCGGTTTTCCTCGTCCTCGCCGATCCAGGTTCCCAAATCCACCCCTGGCGCAGAGCCATTTTCGTCAATCCAGGAACCGGTAAAGAGGTCATGGACACGGGTCTGATCGTCCAGGGGATGGGCGGCAACGTCCCGTTCCGGGTTGCCATCCAAATAGTCGCTGAAGGTAACGGTGTCAATCTCGGTGTCCTTTTCCAACAGTTCATAAAGGGCGTGCAGAAACGGCCGTGCATCCTCACGATAAGCGCCCCAGGCGTTCTCGCCATCCAACGCCACCGTCAGCACCCGATCTTCATCGCCGCTAACCTGCCGGGCAAATCGTTCCCTGATTGTTTGCAGGAAGTTGGCGGCGGCCTGCCGGTAATCGGCGTAACCATAATAATGAAAGCCGATGGCGTCAGAAAGCTCTGTGTCCCGAAAGAAGACACTCAGGGCGTGATCCCCTTCTGAGGCGTGGTAAGGCTGGCAAAGGACATCAGGCTGGTGCGCTTCGTAGCCCCAGCGCCCGGAACGGGCCAATACGCCCCGGTCTGTGGCCAGCCAGCGGATGCCGTACCGGGCAAAGTAGGGGATGACGAACTGGCTGACTGCGCCCTCGGCCGGCCACATGCCGCGCGGCGTGCGGCCAAACCAATGGTGGTAACTCTCCACGGCCAGCCGCACCTGGGTCTTAGCATCTTCAGGGTAGGCGAAGCGCGGGGGATGGGTTGTGCCTGGCCGGTCAATGGTGGCCCGGTCGGTGTCTACCAGCAGGGGCAGGATGGGATGGTAGAAGGGCGTGGTGCTGACTTCAATCTGGCCCTGCGCTTGTAACTGCCGGTGGATAGGAATGACCGCCCGCATGATCTTGACTTGTTCGGCGACCATTGCTTCAATATCGGTTGTAGTGAATCCCGAACCTTGCGCGACGAAGTGCTGCACCGAGGCCACTTCCCCCGTAGCCAGTTGCACAGTGCCATTGCGGAACTCTGAGCCAAACCAGGCCAGGTTGAACCACATTTGCAGGTCGCGCACGTCCTGATCGGTAAATTCCTGTTTGGCTCGCCGCTGCTCGAACAGTTCTTTGTAGCGGGGATGGGGGAATATCTGGTTGTGCCAGTTGGCGTCAAAAAAAGTGCCCAGCACTGTCTCGCGCTCACTCGCTTCTAGCGCTTCGGCCGTTTTTAGCGTCAGTTCCAGCGTCCGGTCGGTGGCGCCACGTTCCAGGTAATCCTCAAGCTGCCACAGCAGCGATGGGGTCAGGTTGATCGTCAGGTGGACGCCGGGATGTTCGGCTACCAGGGCGGCCATCGAGTAGTAATCGCGGATGGCGTGCAGACGCACCCAGGGGTGGATGTAGCTGCCGCTGGCCGTGGGCTGGGCCGTGTCTTTGTAAATGGGCTGGTGCTGGTGCCATAGCAGCGCCAGGTAAAGTTTGGCTCCCACCCGGAATTCGGCCGTTGGCCCGGTGACTGTTTCGCGGGGGGAACGGCCGTTTACCGTGTAACTCACCCTGTCCCCCCTGGCAAAAGGGCCAATCCCCGCCTGCCAATAACTGTTACCGCCTTCATTGCGCTGCCAGGAAACGGCCGTGCGGCCCGTCTCGTGTGACCCGTTGACGTGCTCGACGCGGTAAGTCAGCCACACCGTCTGCCCCGGTTCAACAGGCCAGGAGCCAATGGTCAGCCTGACCGGTTCACCCGGGCTGACGCGGTGGGGGCTACGAGGGGCGTCAGGCGTTAGATGCCAAATATTCATATTCAATATCTCCGTTCAGCAAATTATCCTGGTTGGCAAAAAGTGGCTCTATCCAAAGAAAGGCGGTGTCTGGTCAATCAGAAATGGTTATCTTGCTAAAGCCGTATCAATCGCATCAAGACAGGCCTCTCTCATGTGCAGCCAGGGGTGATGATCACCGCCAACAAGAACCTGCACCTGCCAGTTAGGACGGCCGTCGGCCACCTGGAGCGCCCCGGACAATGGGGCCGTTTGATCGCCATCCCCGTGAATACAGAATACTGGCATGCCATTGCCTAACTGCGCCACGTCTTCCTGAAGGTTTTCGTTGTAGATCACCTCCCACAGCGAGGAGGTAAAAGAGCGCCAGGTATGTTTCACCAAATCCTCAGCCACTTCACGGGGAATATCCCGCAGCAAGTAGGGCAAAATCTGTCCAAATACCCGGCGCGTGATCATACAGGCAACAGCGGCCAGGGTGACATTGGTGAGAAACCACCGGTCAAAAAATGTGCCGTTACGGAAATGCCAGTAGGTTTGTTCCCGGTTGCCAAAATAAGGCAGGCCGATCAGGATCAGCCGCTCAACCTGTTCCGGGTAACGGGCGGCGTAGGCCACGGACAACACCGCGCCCATCGAATGGCCGACCAAAGTAAAGGGGGCATAGGGAGACAGGGTTCGATGCAGCGCGTCCACATGCCGCTCAACGGTGTACTGCGTCGAGGGCTTGGGCGATTCCCCGAACCCCAAGGGATCGACCAGCAAAACGCGGTGGCGCTTTTCCAGTGCCGCCACGCGCCCTTGCCAATAACGAGTTGTCCCCCCCATTCCCGGTAGAAAAACCAGGGTCGAATCACCCTCGCCCGATTCCGACACAAAAAGCGTTGGCATTCTTTCAATTTCCGAACTTTTCACCGGACTCACCTCCCCTCCTGAAAATAAAAACGGCCGCCGTATCCCGGCCACACCGCAGGGACATGACAGAGGTACAACGGCCGTTCTTCGAAGAAGATAAATTTAGCGTGACGTTGGTGAACCGCTATCTTTTTCTGTTAAGCCGTCGCAGCTACGACCGGCTGCACTTCTTTCATCTTGGTTTTCGCTTTTGGCAGACCCGCCTGCTTCAATAGTAGCGCGTTAATCGTCACCGTGATGGTACTGGCCGCCATAGCCAACGCCGCCCATTCTGGCCGCAGCAAGATACCCAAGCTGTTGTAAAGGATACCCCCGGCGATAGGGATGGCGATCACATTGTAAACAGCCGCCCAGAATAAATTCTGCTTAATCTTGCCCCGCACTTTGCGTGCCAGCATGATTGCCTTGACAATGTCATACGGGTCGCTGCGCATCAGCACTACGTCCGCCGTATCAATGGCCACGTCTGTACCGGCACCGATGGCAATGCCCACGTCAGCCGTAGCCAGCGCGGGTGCGTCGTTGACGCCGTCACCCACCATCGCCACTTTAATGCCACGCTTTTGCAGCTCACTAACTTTGTCTGCTTTTTGTTCAGGCAATACTTCGGCAATAACCGTGTCGATATTCAGGGTGCGTGCCACCGCTTCCGCCGTTTTCTGGGCGTCGCCGGTGAGCATGACCACTTGCAGACCCAACTCATGCAAGGCAGCGACGGCTTCGGCGGCGGTTGCTTTCGGTTTGTCGGCCAAGGCAATAAGCCCGGCCAGACGGCCGTCTGCCGCCACATAGGTCACTGTCTTTCCTTCACGGGATAAACGGTCATTGTCCGCCTGTACGCTATCTACTTCAGCCCCTTCCCGCGCCATCATGCGGGCATTGCCGATAGCCAGACGGGTCTCGCCCACCATGGCCACCGCGCCATGACCGGGAACCGTCTCAAAATCAGTCACGCCGTCGTTGGTGCTCAAGCCCCGCTCGCGGGCGCTGTTTACAATCGCCTGCGCCAATGGGTGCTCCGAATCCCCCTCCAACGCCGCCACCTGAGCTAGCAGCGTGTCTTCCGGGATGGCGTCGGTAGCAATCACATCCGTCACTGACGGTTTGCCTTCGGTCAGCGTACCGGTTTTGTCCATCACAATTGTGTTCAGTGTGGCTACCCCTTCTAACGAGGCGGCGTCTTTAATCAGGACAACATTGTTGGCACCCATACCAATCCCCACCGTAATGGCCGAGGGGGGAGCCAACGCACGCGCGTACGG
>CALBTC010000001.1 GCA_937967805.1 uncultured Anaerolineaceae bacterium | reverse complement strand
ACCCCGGCGCGAATGATCATGCCGATGCGGGTGCGCTGCAAAATGAGCCAGACGAGCAGCAGCACCACCAGCCCCACCAGGATGATGAACACTTCGTTGTAGCTGCGAATACGGCCGTCAAATAAAAGAATCGTCGAGCATTGGTTGGCGATCAGATCGCCAAAGCTGGTGGCCGGGCAGCCGTCGCCGCTGCCGTTAAACAGCGCCGCCTTAGGCATGGTAAATTCGGGGCGGCCCCAGATGGCTCGCACCGCCTCAATCACAATGAAGCTCAGCCCCAGGGTGATCATCAGCTGGTAGATGGGGCGGTCGTATAACGGCCGTATCAGCGCCACCTCAATCAAGCCACCCAGCACAAAACCCAGCCCGGTGGCCACGCCCATCGCCACAAAAAAGCGGGCGGTGGTGCTGATGCCCAACAAAAAGTTGGTGATGTTGGAGTTGATGAAAAAGGTCACAAGTCCCAATGCCAGCAAAATACCAGCCGTGATGAACGGTCCGCGTCCGATGTGGCTGCTGATCCTGCCCGCCTGCTGGCGCAGGCCAAAACCGGCCAGCGCCAGGGCCAGCAGCGATCCGCCCAGCAGCGTCCCCAGCAAGCCAAGCGGCCAGCCGGCGGGGGGACGCACCGTGTTGAGTACCAAATTATCCTGGCTCAGCGCCAGCGAGTAGGTGATGGGGCTTTCTGAATAAACTTCTGGATTCCAGATGGCCAGGGGGAAGCGAGCATAGGCAACCCAGAGCAGGCCTGTACCCAAAATCAAGGCCAGCCAGGGCCAGATACGCCTATTTTTTTGCAGCAGGGGCACCTTTTGCAGCCAGACCCGCCACGCCGGCAGCAGCACAAAGCCGACGGCCGTTAACAGCAGCGGCGCCAACAAATCGACAAACGTATCGGGCCGCACAAACACCGTCCAGCCCACGTAAGCCCCCACCATAAACATCTCGCCGTGGGCCAGATTCAGCACATCCATCAAGCCCAAAATCAACGACAGGCCCGCCGCCACCAGAAAGGTAATCATCCCCACGCTCAGCCCGCGCAAAATGGTGATGAACCAATCTTCGGTGGGCATCCCTTGAACGGCCGTAAAAAACAAAAACGCCAACACCGCCAACGTAATAAATCGCGTTCTGTTTGCCCTCAATGTGCCCATTACATCTGCCATACCTGCTCCATTATTTCGTAATCGGTTATCCGTAATCGGTAATCGGTGAGTGGCTTACCGTTTACCGACCACCGATTACCGTTTACCGTCACGCTGCTCCCAAATACCGGTGAATAGTCGCCTTGTCCTGTACCAGATCGGCCATCATGCCTTGCTTCACCGATTGACCTTCGTCAATGATGACATACCGCTCGGCCAGCCTGCTGGCCACCACAAAATTTTGCTCCACCAACAGCACCGTCGATTCCGCCGAAAGCTGTTGAATCGCCGCCATCATCTGCTCAATGATGACCGGGGCCAGCCCTTCGCTGGGCTCGTCAATGAGCAGCAGTTCGTTGTCCGGCACCAGGGCGCGGGCCACGGCCAGCATCTGCTGCTGCCCGCCAGAAAGATTGGTGCCCGGCAGCTTAATCAGCCGCTTTAAGTCGGGGAACAGCTCAAAGATAAACTGCTCCTTACGCTCGAAGTCTCCCTTTTTGCGTTCGGCGATACGTAAATTTTCCAGTACGCTCAAATCGCGAAAGATGGCCCGGTGCTCCGGTACGAAGCCAATGCCCATTGCTGCAATGTCAAAGCTGCGCCGTCCCTGGATCGCTTCTTCTTTGTATAAAACAGACCCTTTTCGCGGCGGCGTGAGGCCCAAAATCGATTTTAGCGTCGTGGTTTTGCCGGCCCCATTCCGCCCCAGCAGCGCCGTGATGCTGCCTTTAGGCACAGACAGCGATACGCCTTCCAGTATGTGGAACTGGCCAATGAAGGTGTGAATGTTAGAGACTTTTAAAAGATTTTCCATCAAATGATTCCAGTGCTGCTAAATACATTGCAATTCAACATGACTTTGCAATTGTCATGCTGAGTGAAGCAAACCACAGAAAATTTTTTGAAAAACGTGACAAGTTTTCTCTGTGGTTTGCTTAAGTAAAAACCAATTTCGTGCTCAATCTAATTCAAACATCTTTTTGGTTTTTACCAGAAACGAAGCATCCCTACGAGCTACAAAAACCAACCTGCCTGCCCGCGAGACAAACATTCGAACCAGCAAAACTCAGAGCGATTCTTCATAAAGATGACCCAAATACGCCGTCTGCACCGTCTCGTTGGCCGAAATTTCTGCCGGGGTGCCTTCGGCCAGCACGCTGCCGTGGTGCATCACGGTGATCGTGTCAGAGACGCTCATCACCACGTTCATGTTGTGTTCCACCAGCATCACCGTTTTGTGCCCGGCCGCCTGGATTTTTTGGATAAGCGTCATCAGCTCGGGCACCTGCTCGGAGGCCATGCCGGCGGTCGGTTCATCCAGCAGCAAGATTTCCGGGTCCGGGGCCAAAATCATGCCCAATTCCAGCTTGCGCTGCGCCCCATGCGGCAGGGTGCGCGCCGGCAGCAGTGCCTCATCTGCCAGCCCAACCTGCTCGATCACTTCCCAGGCGCGCTCTTCATATTTGGCAAAGGCGCGATGGGAGCGGAACAGCCGAAAGTTGTCTCGCCCCAACGCTTGCGCCGCCAAACGAATGTTTTCCAACACGGTAAGATTAGGGAAAATATTGGTGATCTGGAAAGAACGGCCGATTCCCCTATGCGCCGTCTTATGCAGCGGCAAATTCGTAATGTCGTTGCCCCGCAGCAAAACACGCCCGCTGGTGGGGGAGATGTTGCCGCTGAGTAAATTAAAAAACGTTGTTTTTCCCGCGCCGTTGGGCCCAATGATGGAATGCAGCGAACCGGCCTGCACTTGCAGGCTCACGTCATCCACCGCCACCAGCGCCCCAAACTCCCGGCGCAGCTTGCGCGTCTCTAGAATGATCGAATCGGCCATCGTCGCTCCGATTTTCGGTAATCGGTGTTCAGTAATCGGTAATCGGTTCATCAGCTACCGATTACCGTTCACCGATTACCGATTACTGTCTTATTCGCCGCTCAGGCTACCAACCGGCAAATCGCCACAGCGATCCACCAATTCCTCCGGCAGCAGACAGGGTACGTCGGGACGATTGGTCTCGACCAGTTCAAAGTAGCGGAACTCGGGATCGTCTACGTTGAGCAACGTAGCGATGTACATGTCCTGAATGGCTACGTGGTCTTCGGGACGGATGTAAATGGTGCCTTTCGGTCCTTCAAATTCCATGCCTTCCATGGCGGCAATCAGGGCGTCGGCGCTGGTGTCGCCACCGGTGGCCTTAATCGCTTCCACAACCAGGATAGCAGCATTCATGGCATCGGCATCGAACAGGTCCGGGAAAGTGCCAAACTGTTCCTGGGTTTGCTCGACCAACCAGTCATTGATTTCATTTTCCGGGAAGGTGTAATGGTACAGAATGCCGCTGGTGGAGCCGATGGCGTTGGCAAAGAAGGCGGGCATCACAACGTTATCTACGAAGCCGGCGGCCATCGGGATTTCATCCAATACGCCGGTGTCGGTGGCCGCTTGCAGCAGCGGCACAAAACCGCCGCCGGCCCACGTTACGATGAACGCTTCCGCGCCACTGTCGATGGCATCAAACACCGGGTCCATGTAGGACGTGAAGTCGGTTGTGTCGGCCGGGGCAAAGATATCGTCAGCCACAAAAGTCGCTCCGTTGAGTGTACAAGCGTCGCGGAAAGCAGCCGCGCTGCCCGTGCCAAATGAATAATCGGGCGCAATTTGTACCAGGTTGTCATACTCCTCGGCCAGATATTCACACATGTTAACGGCATCCTGGTAGTTGTTTCGGCTGGTGCGGAAGGAGTATTCGTTAAAGGTCAAACCGGTCAGGTCGTTGGCGGCAGCGGGGGCAGCGATGTGAATGACTTCGTTCTCACGAGCCAACTCTTGCAGCGTGGCTGTAGCCCCGGAGCTGACGGTACCGACCAGAAAGTCGACGCCTTCAACCTCGATCAGCTCACGGCCAACGGTGGCCGTGGTTTCTGGGTTGCTCTGGTCGTCACGAATGAAGACCTGGATTTCACAGCCATCAAGCATGTAGGATGTATAGCCGTCTTCCTCAGTACCGGGATCACCTGTGGCATATTCCATGCCCAGGGGGAAGCCGCGCAGCACATGCGCACCGTAGATGGCCAGCGCACCGGTCTCGTCGGTGATAAGGCCCACTTTGATGGGTTCCTCACAGCTGAGTTCGGCCATGGCTTCTTCTTCCATTGGCTCCTCAGTTGGTTCTTCCATTGGTTCTTCAGTAGGGGTAATTTCCTCAACGGCCGCTTCCACCGTGGGCTGCACTTCTTCAACGGCCGCTTCTACCGTGGGGGCGACCTCTTCAACGGCCGCTTCTACAGTCGGAGCGATTTCTTCAGCGGCATCCTGCACCTGCTGGGCGGCATCGTTGATCGCCTCTTCGGTGGCGGCGTCACAGGCGGCCAGCACAAAGGAGAGCCCCAGCATGAGAATCAAAAGGGTGAGTAAAGTTGTTCGACGTTTCATAGGTTTTTTCCTCCAAAAAATTTACAAAAGGTAAAAAGCACAAATGTGCCGGGTAAACTGATTGCTGTTTGCTGTTTCATCCCATAATTTGCTCCTCTCAAAAAATCCACAGATTACACAGATTTCGCAGATGAGATTAAAAAAACTGTGTAATCTGCGAAATCTGCGGATGGTCATCGTAAAAATTTGGTCACGATGTTGACGGCCGTTTCCGGTTGTTCCAACGGAAAAAAGTGGCCGGCTTGCTCAATGATAGCTGTCGCGGCATGGGGAATTGCCCCTGCCAGTAAATCGACATTGGCCGGCGGCACCACCTTGTCCTCCGCGCCGGACAAAATAAGCGTGGGCGCGGTGACGGCCGACAGTTTGTGCTCAAAACAAGCTTCTTCAGACATGAGTGCCAGCCCCACACCCATCTGTGCCTGGTAACCGGCCGGGTCGATGGGATGGTTGGCGCGATAGGTGAGCCATTCGTCCACAACGGTGGGCTGGCGCTCGGCAAAGTCCTCGGCGCAGCTAACCAAAATGCCGTTGCGCAGGCGGGTGAGCGGATCGCTGGTGGTGTCCATCAGTACGGCCAGCGCTTCTTGGGTGACGGGCACGTGGCGCGGCCCGCCAAAGTTGGTGGCCGACAAGATGAGTTTGGTAACTTTCTCCGGATAAGCCAGCACAAAAGCCTGGGCCACAAAGCCGCCCATTGAGTGTCCGAATACGGCCGTCTTCTCAATCCCCAATTCCTCCAGGAGACAAAACAAATCTTCTGCCAGCAGTTGGGCGTTGTACGGTCCGGCAGGCTTGTCTGATTGGCCCACGCCCCGGTTGTCGTAGCTGAGCACCTGGAAATTCTCGGCCAGTCCCGGCACCATCTTGTGCCACATCCAGCGGCTGTAGCCCAGCCCGGCCACCAGCACCAGCGGCGGCCCGCTGCCTTCAATTTCGTATGCAATTGTGATGCCGTTGGCGGTTACTTTTGCCATCTGTGTTCCTTAATTTTTTGGACACAGATGAACCCAGATTTTCACAGAATTATTTCTTTTATCTGTGTTTATCTGTGTAAATCTGTGTCCCATTAATCCAAAATTTCCTTAAGCTGCGCTTTGATCACTTTGCCGTAGGGCGAGTAAGGCAGGGCATCGGTAAAGATGATACGCCTGGGAATTTTGTAGCGGGCCAGCTTGCCCTGGCAGTGGTTGAGCAAATCGGCTTCGCTGACGGTACGGCCGTTTACCGGCAGCACCACCAGCACACCCACCTCGCCCCACTTCTCGTCCGGCTGGCCAATGAGGGCTGCATCAGCGACCGCTTCGTGGGTCACAAACACCGCTTCCACTTCGGCAGCGTACACGTTTTCACCGCCGCTGATAATCATGTCCTTGAAGCGCCCGGCGATGTAAAAGTAGCCGTCCTCGTCTTGCCGGGCCATGTCGCCGGTGTGGAACCAGCCGTCGCGCAGCGCTTCGGCGGTGGCTTCAGGCTTGCGCCAGTAGCCGGTCGTGACATGCGGTCCTTTGATGAGCAGTTCGCCGGTCTGGTTGGGGGAGACGGGACGGCCGTCTTCATCCACCAGCTTCATTTCACTGTGGAAAATCGGCTTGCCCACCGTGCCCGGCTTCTTTTCCGGATCGTCGTTGTTCATGCTGAAGCAGTTGGTGCCCACCTCGGTGAGGCCGTACCCTTGGCGAAACGGCTTGCCGGTGGCCTGCCGCCACGCCTCGATGAGCGACACCGGGCAGGGCGCCCCGCCGCTGATGAACCAGCGAATGTGGCTGAAATCGGTCTGGGCCAGTTCTGGCGTGTTGAGCCACATCTGGTAAATGGTAGGCACGCCGAGCAGGACGGTGCATTTTTCGGCGGCGACGACGCGCAGGGTTTCCACGGCGTCAAACTGGCGCAGCAGCACAATGCGGCCGCCGACGTAAAACAGCGGCGTCAAAAAGACAAATAGCCCGCCGGAGTGGAACATCGGCGTGAAGATGGGCGAAATATCGTCCTGGGTCAAGCCCCAGCTAATGACGGTGTTGATGGCGTTCCACACAATCTGGCGCTGGGGGATCATCGCCCCTTTGGGCTTGCCGGTGGTGCCGGAGGTGTACAAAATGCAGGCGGTGTCTTCGGGGGAGAGGGACGGCCGTTCCGGTTCCACGTCATCCGCCGCTGCCAATTCTTCCTCGTAAATCCAGGCGTCGGCAATGTCTGCTCCTTCCACGCTCACCAGATGGGGTACGTCGATTTGCGGCAGCATTTCGGCCAGCGTCTGGCTAAACTCCGGCCCGCAAATGAGTACCTTCGAGCCGCAGTCCTGCACAATGTACACCAGCTCCTCAGCCACCAGCCGCCAGTTCAGCGGCGCAAAAATCGCCCCGATTTTCATGGCGGCATACAGCAGGTCGATGGTGACAACGCTGTTGTGCGCCAGCAGCGAGACCACATCTCCTTTTTGCACGTCCAGCCTGTGCTGCAAGAAGTGACAGGCCCGGTTGACCCGCGCGTTAAGCTGGGCAAAGGTGTAGCTTTGCCCGGTGGCCACTTCGCGCAGCGCCACCCGGTCGGGGGTTAATTCGGCTCGTTTGCTGAGTAGATTGCTTGCGTCCATAAAAATGAATAGGACGCTGATTAACGCAGATAACGCTGATTTTTAGTTGGTAAATCTGCGTTTATCCACGTTGATCAGCGTACCATTTCTTAGCTTTCTTCTAAGAATGTCATGATTTCCTGGGCCACTGTTTCGGCATTGGCGCCAAAGAGCATGGTCATGTGGTTGCCGGGTACGGCTTTGTAACGGCCGTTGGGCAGTGCGTTAACCGTTTCCTGTGCCTGGGCAATGGGCACAACGGGTGGCGAGCCGGGCGCGCCGTAGGCGCCAGGTGCGTGCAGCATGAGGGTGGGCTGCCGCACCTGGCCAAAAATATCGGCCCACGGCTCGGCCAGGCCGCTGTCGACCGCTTCGGCAATGATGGCCGGTGTGGATCGGGCCTGGACGGAGCCATCTTCGTTGGTTTGCACGTCGGCGCGGTAATAATTTTCAACGGCCGTATCCCAATACCCCTGCCAATACGCCGCATTCTTTACGCTGTCCCGGTATGCTTCCCAGGACGGAATGCGCTGCCCCAGCCTGTCCAGCGACGGCTTGATGATCTCTTTCACGCTGGGGTGCATAAAGCCGGAATCCATCACGCTACATTTGCTGCCCCGCTCCGGGAGGTTGGCCGCCAGGTAACAGGTGAGCAGCCCGCCGTAAGAATGTCCCGCCAAAATCACCCGATCCAAACCAAGATTGCCCATCAGCCCCAAAATGTCAGCGGCGTGTTCGGCCATGCTGTAGCCGGTTGCCGGCTTGTCGCTCAGACCGCGCCCGCGCAAATCAACCGCCAGCAGACGGTTGGGCAAACTGCTGGCCGCCAGGCCGTCAAAAAAATGCGCATTGGCCGACAGCCCGTGCAGACAAATAATGGTTGGCTCCGCCCCAGGGTGGTCGAGGTAGTGGAGGGTGATGTTGTTGGTTTGGCTGAAGTTACCCATTTTTTCCGTAATCCGTAATCGGTATGCGGTAATCGGTTAACCGCTTACGGATTACCGATCACCGATTACCGATAACTGGTTACTAAATTTTCGTATCCCGCTCGTCCCAGTACGGCTGGCGCATGACGCGCTTGAGCGTTTTGCCGGCTACGCTGCGTGGAAAATCATCCATGATGACAACGCGGCTTACTTTTTGGTAACGAGCTTCAACCCGCTCGTTGATCCAGTCGCGCAGTTCGTCTGCGCTGATTGTGCCGGGCTGATTGAGGATGACGCTGGCCATTGGGGTTTCGCCCCATTTGTCGTCGGGGACGCCGAAAACGGCCGTTTCCCGCACCGCCGGATGCTGCACAATCAGTTCCTCAATGTCCCGCGGGTACACATTTACCCCGCCGGAGATAATCAAATCTTTTTGCCGATCAACCAGGTAGAGAAAGCCGTCCTCATCCACGTAGCCCAGATCGCCGCTGTACAGCCAGCCATTGCGGATCGCTTTGGCTGTGAGGTCTGGCCGCTTGTAGTAGCCGGGCATGGTCATGGGACCGCGCCCCACAATTTCACCCACCTCGTGCGGGTCGCACAGCGTGCCGTCGGGCCGCTCGATGCGCATTTCCATCAGCGGCGGCGGCGAACCCACCGAGCCGGGCTTGCGCGCATAATCGGTTTTATCCAGGATGGTCATGAAGCCTTCGGTGAGGCCGTACAGCTCGTAAAAACGGCCGGGCAGATGGCGCTCCAGCGCTTCTTTGTGTTCCAGATGCAGCGGCGCGCCCACGGAGCCAATCATCTCCAGCGACTGCATGCGTGGCGGATCAAAGTTGGGCGCGTGCAGCATGGCAATAATTTGCGACGGCACCATTTTGATGTGGGTTACTTTTTCCTGGGCAACGGTTTCGATGAGCGCTTCGGCATCAAAATAAGGGTGCAAGATGTATTTGCAGCCCAGGAAGATGGCGGGCATCAGGGTGAGGAAGGCGCCGTTGAAGACGAGCGACCCGGTGTGCAAACAAACGCTTTCCGGCGTGATGCGATACGCCGTGGCAAAGCTGGTGCAGTAGGCGGCGCGGATGGCGTGGGTGTGAATAATGCCTTTGGGCAGGCCGGTGGTGCCGCTGCTGTAGATGATGTTGTACGGCTCTTCGCCGCGGATTTCGACGTACGGGGGTTCGGATTCGGGGGAAACGGCCGTTAGCTCATGATAATGCTGATAGCCATCTTGGTTGCCGTCAATGAGAACAAATCGCTCCGGCATGATGTTGGTAAGCTCTGCCCGAATCTTGTCCAGTTCGGGAGCAAAATCACGGTTGGTGACCACGGCCACGCTGTCTGAATCGTTGAGCAGACGACTGAGGCCGCTGCCGCGCAGCATGGGGCTGAGGGGCACCACCACTACGCCCAATTTGGCTACGGCCCAGAACAGCTCAAGCTGCTCCAGGCAGTTGGGCAAAATGGTGGCCAGCTTGTCCCCTTTTTGCAGGCCCAACTTTACCAGAGCATTGGCGATGCGGTTGACACGGCCGTTTAGCTGGCGAAAGGTAAGGTGATGATCCTGGAAGATGACGGCCGTATGGTCTGGACGGTAGATGGCGTGCCTGGGTAACAATGTCCCAATGTTCACGTGCATAAAATCCTCTCGGTCACTGCAGCTCCTCTTCCCAGGAGCGACTGCTGATGCGGGCTTAGCGGAATCTGTTTGGGCAGTTTAGCAAAGCGGGGTTGCCTAAAAGTAACAAAATTGCCTAAATATGCTGTTATCGAGGATGGGTTGAACCGCAAAGGACGCGAAGAACGCAAAGAATTAAAGGAAAACTCTTTGCGCTCTCTGCGTTCTTTGCGGTGAAATGAAGGAATCAGGCGGGGGCGGGTTCCGCAGCGGGCAGCAGCTTTGCGACGATGGCGTCTAACTTTGCTTCGTTTTCATCGGCGAGCTGCGTGCCGAGCGCCAGCAGCCGTTCCATGTTGGCGGGATCGACGTTATCTAATTCAGCCAGTTCACGGGCATTGGTGGGAATGGTTGCCTGGAGCCGCAGGTAGCTGTCGGAACGGCCGTGTGCCGCAAACAGCTGCTGCATCTGGTAATCAACCGTTTCAGACACACCAGACATCATGATATCGATGAGCGGGCGTGCCCATTCCAACATGCCCCAATCTCGCACAGTTTCGTAGGGATACGGCCGTTCAATTTGCCCTGTTCCTAAGGAAAGCACGACCATGTTGGCCGCTGTTGGCTGGCCGTCCAGCTTGCGATACGCTTCAACATAGGCGCACATTGTCGGGTTGTTGGCAAACAGCCCCCCATCCACATAGGCGTTGGTAATGGTGTCGCCGCCATAGGGCATTGCCTCGAAATAGGTTGGGGCGGCAGAGGTAGCCCGCGCCACAACTTTGATAGGGTAATCTTGCTTGGCGCTGCGGGCATCATGTTGGGTAAAGAAAACTGTCTTACGAGTTGCTACATCGTAAGCGGTAATTAAGCATGGTTTTATCAGCTGGCTTAACGACAAATTGCCAAACCGCTCGTCGATCAGGTTTTCTAAACCGCCGGCGTCGTATCGCTCATCCAGAACTCCACCCATTGAAGAGATGCGTTTGAGTAAAGGCGCATCAAAAATCTTGGGACCATGCTCCAGATATAAATTGACGATCTCTTGCGCCGAAAATGCGGGTTTTAATGGAATGCTGCCAGGAGCCAGCAGCAGGCAGGTGATGAGACCACCGGTGCTGGTTCCGGCGATCAGGTCGAAGCATTCGGCCAGCCGGGCGTCGCTGCGGCCGGTGTGCTGTTGCAGCTTGTGCTCCAGGCTCAGCAAAACGCGGGCCGGAATCAGGCCGCGGATGCCACCCCCATCAATAGTAAGAATTCGCGTCTGTTTGTTCATGACAACCTCCTGCTCATTTAAACGAAGGAGGTGTCGTTTTTGCGGGATGGTTGTTGTGAGGAGAGGGTGAATGTGCGGCGGGGCTGGCGCATACGGCCGTTTTCCCCACCAGCTTAATGGACAACCTTATACAACTGCGTCTCTGTCCGCTGCCAGTCAAACAAATCCTGCACCGATTGCAGCCATAATTGGTATCCTGCATCGGTCGCTGCCCAGGCGTTAAGCGCTTCAAACTGGGCCAACGTTGCAAAACGGGAAACAACGTGAATGCGAAAGCTGTCCCCGGCGAAGTTGGTCAATATTTCGGTGACGGCGTCACGGTTGTTAAGCAGCTGGCACAGCTCCCTTAACTTGGCAACCCCTTCGCTTCTTCTCTCGGGTAGATGGTAAACTGTCACCGTACGATAGTAGCTCATCTTTTCTTGCCTTTTCCTCTGGTGGGCACTTCCCGGCCCAATTGATTCTAAAATTTTGGGTTCTTTTGGAATTCGTAGCATTGATGGCCCGTCCTGTAGGGTCAAGGCGTTAGTCTTTAAAAAATAAATCGGGTAATGGTAGGGGCGACCACGGAGGGTCGCCCACATCAGGGCAGACACGGGGGTCTGCCCTTACCCAAAATCGTTGCCCGTTTTAATTCTTAAAATGCAATGCCTTGACCCTATGTTCACGGGGTCTGCCCCGACCTAACATGATTGGGGCAGACCCTGTTCAGACAACATTATGCTGGAATGTCTGGTATGGGCATCAGAAACGGCCGCGGAATTTGCGGCACATTGGGAATATGGGGCATGTTGGGCATCTGGTTCATGATAGATCTCCTAATGTAAACGCCGCATAGCATTTGGTTTTTCAAAAGCTTTTGGCAGCTTACGTAAACGAATATGTTTTGAGTAAGATGGCAGAATCATAGAAAACGGCCGTCAGCAGTTCGTGAACATTTCTCGCGTTAAGCAAGTTTGCGGCATACAATCGCACATGGCACAGCTCACACTCTCCTTTCTTGGCACTTTTCAGGTTCATTTAGACGATGAGCCAATCACCAAATTTCGCTCGGCCAACGTGCAGGGGTTGTTGGTTTATCTGGTGCTGCATCCCGACCGCGCGCTGTCGCGCGACCTGCTGGCCACGCTTTTTTGGCCCGACGAACCGGACAGCGTGGCCCGGACTAACTTCCGGCAAACGCTGTACCAGTTGCGCAAACTGTTGCAGAAAGGGGATGATGGGCCACGGCCGTTTTTCACCGTCACCCGCCAGACCGTGCAATTTAATAGCGACAGCGAGCATCAGTGTGATGTTATAAATTTTTTGCAGGCGCTTAAGGTGGGCGATTTGGTGACGGCCGTCAACCTGTTTCAGGGTGAGTTACTGCCTGGCTTTACTTGTGACAGCCTGGAATTTGAAGATTGGCTGCGGCGCGAGCGGGAGCGGCTGCACGGCCTGGCGCTCGATGCGTTGCAGCAGCGCACCGATTGGCTCCTCAGCAGCGGCAGCCTGGCGGAAGCCAAAGCGTTGGCCCAGCGGCAGTTGACCTTAGAGCCGTGGCGCGAGCTGGCCCATCGCCAGCTCATGCAGGCCCATGCCCTGGCCGGCGACCGGCCGGCCGCACTGGCTCAGTTCGAGAGCTGCCGGGCTGTTCTCTGGGAAGAGCTCGCCGTTGAGCCGGAGCCGGAAACGGCCGCTTTAGCCAAAAAAATTGAGGCGGGCCAGGAACTCGTCCTGCAAACCCGTCCCCGCCATAACCTGATTGCTCCCGTTACGCCCTTCTTTGGCCGCGAGGCGGATTTGGCCGCCGTGCGCGCCCGCATCACCGACCAGGATTATCGGCTGGTGACGCTGGTTGGAGAAGGCGGCATTGGCAAGTCGCGGCTGGCGCTGGAGGTGGCCTGGCGGCTGCGTGATCAGTTTGCCGATGGCGTCTGGTTTGTGTCGCTGGCCGGCCTCGAAGCAAAACCTGCGGGAGGTTCCCCGAGCGAGCGAACAGTTGGACAAAACCTCCCGCAGGTTGGTAATTTGCCGGATGCCATGGCTACGGTCGTTGCCCAGGCGTTGGATCAGCCAATGACGGGCCAGCAGTCGCCGCAACATCAGCTCTTAGCTTTTTTACGCGAACGGCAGCTGCTGCTGGTGCTAGACAACTTTGAACAGCTGCTGGACGGGGCGCAATTCGTGCTGGATTTGCTGCATCAAGCGCCCGGTGTTTGTGTTATTTGCACCTCGCGCGAACCGCTGAATTTCCAGGCGGAGTGGGTGCTGTCGCTGGAACGCCTGGCCCTGCCACCGGTAGCCGATCCGTTTTTGAACACAACGGCCGTTCTCCAGGACGCCACCACTTTTCCGGCCGTGCAGCTTTTTGTGGATCGGGCGCAGCGGGCAGACGGCCGTTTCCAGCTCACCGATGACAATCAGGCAGACATCGTTGCTTTGTGCCGCCTGCTGGCCGGCCTGCCGCTGGCGCTGGAGCTGGCGGCTGCGGCACTACGCCACCAGACCATTGCTCAGCTCACCGCCGCTGTTCAGCAATCCATTGACGCACTGGCAACCAGACGACGCGACATTCCACCACGCCATCGCTCCATGCGCGCCGTGTTTGAAAGCTCCTGGGCGCTGCTTACCCCGGTGGAGCAGGCGCAATTGGCCAGTATTTCAGTTTTCCTCGGGCCATTTAGCGAACGGTCTGCCGAGGCGATCACGGAGGCCACACTGTATGAGCTGCAAATCTTGGTCGAAAAATCGCTGCTACAAAAGCAGGGAGATCGGTTTGCCCTTCATCCATTGCTGCGCCAGTTTGCTGCCGAAAAGCTGGCCAATTTCCCAGAAAACAAAGTGACCGTACGCCACAGCCATTATTATTTGCAGGCGGTGGCTGACCTGGGCGCGGCGCTCAATGGCGAGATGCCTCACCTGGCGGTGCAGCGTATCGCCGGAGCCTGGGAAAATGTGAAGGGGGCGTGGGAAACGGCCGTTGCTGGCGGCAACTGGGATCGACTCCTGTCCGCCCTTATCCCCCTCTCCGACTTTTGCCAGATTCGCGGCCTGTACCGCGAAGGGCTGCGGCTATTTGGCAGGGCGGCAGAACGGCTGCGCCAGATAGAAACTGAGACTGCCAAAGAAGATTTCGCTCACTTTTTGGCCCAACAAGCAGCGATGTTGGTTCGCCTCTCAGATTACCCTCAGGCCATTCAGAGCAGTCAACAGGCTGCTGCCTTGACGACTAACAACTGGTTGGCAGCCCGACTACTCATCACTCAGGGGGAAGCGCTGTGGCGCCAGGGGGAATTTGTCCAGGCAGAAAGCTTTCTAAACCAGGCCCAGAACCTGGCACAGTCAATTTCAAACGAGAAGCTTCTCGGACTGACCCAGTTTCATCTAGGCGTTATCTATTTATTTAAGGGTGAAAACCTGGAAGCACAACAATATCTAAATGAAAGCCTGGCTGTCTGGCGTCGGCAAAAAAACCGGCGCTGGCAAGGATTTACCTTAATCAGCCTCGGGTCCGTTGCAACTAGGCTGGGAAAATTTGAAGAAGCGCTGTCGTACTTGACAGAAGCGCTGCGCATTAACGAAGGGAATGGGGACCAGCAGGGCCAAATACTGGCGTTAACCAATCTCGGCCTCCTGGCAACAGAGCAAAAAGCATTTGAACAGGCACGAAGGCACTTTCAGCAAGCACTCGCACGGGCACAGGCAACGGGCGATCGAAACAACCAGGCATTACAGCTTTATAATTTAGCCTGGTGTGCCAAAGAAGCGCAGGAATGGCCGGATGCGGAACATTTTGCCAATAAAGCTTTGGTGCTTCTAAAAGAAGTCAAAAATTCGCGTGGCATTGGTCTGGCTCATGGATTATTGGGGGATGTGGCGGCGGCAAACGGCCGCTCCTCGTTAGCGCGCCAACATTATCAAACCTCTCTCACCATTAGCGAAGAGATTGGCTACAAGCAAATGGTCGACTATTTAAATAAAGCGCTGCATGAATTGAGAGGCGGGGAAGCAAAAAAAGAGGCGAATGATTAATTCACCTCTGCAAAGCAATCTAATTATTGTTTTCTTTTGAAATGCTGCACATTATGTAAAAACCAAAAAGAAGCTTGATTTAGAATGAGCGCGAAATTGGTTTTTACTTGAGCAAACTACAGAGAAATCGCTGCCCGTTTTTCAAAATACTTTCTGTGGTTTGCTTAACCGCCGCAGGCACCAGGATTGCCGACGCTGCACATCAGGCTGCCAATATCGATGAGGGGTTTAACGAAAGGGGCAGCTTGCGACAAAAAGAGGACACCCGAAATTACGATACTAAACATTTTAAAATCTCCTTTACGAACTGATGGTTACGATACAATTTGTGGGGTCCGGCCGGATGTCCCTTTGCTTAATTACTGGCAGGATAGCGAACGGCCGTCTTCAGTTCGTCAGGAGATTTGGGGTGTAGCGTCAGCAGATCGTCAGCAGAGGAGAGTGGGATACAATTCGCCCCCATGATTGCCCAATTAGCCGAAATATTTTTCAACGTGATCACGCCGGTGTTTGCCCTGGTGCTGATTGGTTATGTGGCCGGTCCCCGGCTGGAGTTGAACGCCCGCACCCTGTCCCGCTTTGCCTACTTCATCCTCATTCCCTGCTTTGTGTTTAACGTCATTGCCACGGCCGAATTTGATGTAGCCATGGCAGGCAGGATGGTGATCTTCATCTGGGTGGTGGAGCTGGCCTGTGCCGGGCTTGGCTTTGCCGTGGCCAAAATTTTGCGGCGCAGCGCCCAGATGACGGCTGCTTACGTCCTCATCGCCACTTTTGGCAACGTAGGCAACTTTGGCCTGCCGCTCATCGAGTTTCGTTTGGGGCCGGAGGGGCTGCTGCCGGCAACGATTTACTTCTTGGCAATTGTGGTGATTGCTTTTGTGATTGGGGTGGGGGCGGCCAGTTGGACCAATGGCGGCAGCCTAGCAGCGATGACGGCCGTTCTTAAAACACCGGCGCTCATTGCCATCGTTCCGGCGGTGCTGGTGAACGGGCTAAACATCACGCCGCCGCTGCTGGTGAGCCGCACCACCGGGCTGCTGGCAGCGGCGATGGTGCCAACCATGCTGGTGGCGCTGGGCGTGCAGCTGTCTGAGGTGAGGCAGATTCGCCTGAGCCGGGACGTGTGGATTGCCAGCGGCATCCGCCTGCTGGGCGGGGCGGCGCTGGGCTTGCTGCTTGTGATTCCGTTTGGGTTAAGCGGCGTGGCGCGTGGCGCGGGGATATTTCAGGCGGCAATGCCAACGGCCGTTCTCGCCTCGATCATCGCCCTGGAGCATGATTTATTGCCTGATTTTGTGACAACGGCCGTACTCTTTTCGACCATTGCCAGTGTTGTAACTCTGACCCTTTTGTTGGCCTTCGTGTAGTTGACTTTGGCGTAGAGGTGGAACCGTTCCAGGAGTGGCAGTCCTTAATCATAACAGGCACAAAACTGCCATATTTAGGACTGCCACTCCTTAACTGTAATCGTTAAGCGGCGGCCGTTACCGGTTCGCCCACGGCTCGTTCTGATGCGCGGCCGTTTTGCCGCGCTTTTTGCGAGGATGATGCCGGTTGCAGCCGGTTGAAAACAGCCTTTAGAGAGGCCGGGCCAGTATGCGGGGAGCGACAGCGCTTTCGTCTCCCGGCCACTTGATCAGCCGAATCTCGCCGTCGGCAATTTCCAGGCCGGTGATGTCGCCATCGGAGAAGCTGCAGCAGCCGGTGTTGAAGTAGCACGGCCGCATGTCGGCCAAATCTGGGGCAACGGCTACCTGGCCCTGCGACTGTTGGGCGCGCACCCATTCCAGCCTGGCGGCCAGGCCGGCCATCTTGACCTGCTTTTCGTCTTCAGTCAGCGTGTCGTCGGCCGGAACGGCGGCCATTTCTTCTACCAACTGTTCTTCATGGGTTTTGGATTCGAACAACCGACGGTAACGGATCGATCCCTTTCTCTTTCTTGAACACGCCTTCTAAGCCTGCGGCAATTTGTTGGTCAAACTGAATCTGGTTACTCATTTTAATACTCCCAGGTGTGATAGGTGAAACGTGAATTGTCCTGGCCACGATTCACCCATCACGCATCATTTTGTCTACTTTCCAGCAGCCACTGCCGCCGCGTCTTTATTGGTGATCGCTTCAATTGCTTTGGCCAGGCGTTCTTGTTCCCCTGGGCTTGAGGTGGGCATTCGGCCTTCCACCAACAGCTCCAGCAGTTCAACCAGGCGGGCCAGAATGCGGTAAAGTACATCGGCCGAGAAGCCGCCCAGCAGGGCAATGAGCGCCGGTGTCAGGGGCAGCGTGCCGCTGCCTTCTACGCCGTTGGGGAAGATGAGCGTGGCCAGGATCAGTCCGGCAATCAGGCCCAGCGTGATGCGAATCCAATATGAGAAAGCGTAGGTGGGATCAAACGTGTTGGCGACGATGTACCGGTTTGCTTTATACAGGTTAAAGAAGGTGCCTCCCAGCCCGGCGGCAATTAAGTAGTAAGCCATGTCATAGACTCGGCCGGGCCCCAATATAGTCATGGTAGCGAAGGCGGCAAGCAGGAAAACGGCCGTAACCGTCAGATGCCGAATCAGCGGTACAGGCCCCAGCGTGCGGCAGAACAAATTCTGTTGATTTTCGGCCGCCAGCAGCAGCAGCGTTTCCGGGCGTGCCGGCGCCACGATCTGGACCAACTGGGCGTGGGCAGCTGTCAACTGTTCTAAATCTTCATCTGCATGGCTGTTTGGCTCCAGGCGGTTGAACCTGTCAAGCGTCTGTACAATCGGCGCGGGTAAGCTTTTGCCAGACTCCAGCGCATGTTTGGCCATTGCTTCACATTCTTGCTGTAGATGATCAGTGATGTTGAGGCTGAATTTTGTACTTTTTTTGCTCACGATACTGCTCCTTGTAATACGTTCTGCGAATTTGCCGATACTGTCGTTCAAGAATGTGGGCTACCGTGGTGTTATTCAAATGTGAGGGTTTGAGCCGGCGTCTGTTTCTATTAAACGTTTTTTGCGTGACAGCAGCGTTACCCCATATAAGTCACATGGTATTTAACGGCCGTCAGTAGATCGTCAGCACCATACCGCACCATCGTTTCACTATCGTTAATTGTGGCTCTTGTCTTAAACAGGTGCGGACGGCACATGGACAGCTGCTAGTTAAAAGGATGAACGAGTTCTTTGTAGAGATTCCCGCACAACATTCATAGGATGTCTGTCAATCGGCCGCGGTTGTCGTCAAAACGCGGCGCCTTGCGGTAAAATGGCACATGTCCCGCCTAGAAGTTTCTTTTTTTGGCACGTTTCAGGTGAAATTGGACGATGCGCCCATCACTAATTTCCGTTCTGTCAATACGCAGGGGCTGCTTGTTTATTTGATCTTGCAGGCGGAACGGCCGTTTTCCCGCGACAGTTTAGCCACCCTCTTCTGGCCCGATGTGCCCGACAGCACCGCCAAAAAGAACCTGCGCCAAACCCTCTACCAACTGCGCCAACTGCTCAACGATGGCGATGAGCTGCCGCGGCCCTTTCTTCTGGTCAACCGGCAAAATATTCAATGGAATCCAGTAAGTGATTATTCTTTAGATGTGCAGCTCTTTTTGGCGGGTTTGGCGCGTGGGGATTTGGCGACGGCTGTAGCCCATTACAGTGGCGAACTGCTGCCCGGCTTCACCTGCGACAGCCTTGAGTTTGAAACCTGGCTGCGGCAGGAGCGCGAGCGGCTGCACCGCCTGGCCCTCGCTGCCCTGGACGACCTCACTGAACGACAAATTACTCAGGCGGATTTGGCTGCGGCGCGAGCCACCGCCCGTCGCCAGTTGGCCCTGGAACCGTGGCGCGAAGCCGCCCACCGCCAGCTGATGCGCGCTTTGGCCCTGGCCGGAGATCGCAGCACCGCCCTGTCCCAATTTGAACTGTGCCAACAGGTGTTAGACGAAGAACTTGGTGCACCACCAGAACGGGAAACAGTCAATCTCGCCGCCCAAATTGAAGCCGGCGCGTTTGGCCTGGATGATGCAGCGCTCATCGCCGGGCAGTATGAATTGGGCGAACCGCTCGGGCAGGGTGCGATGGGCACCGTTTACCGCGGGCGGGACCGCGTGACGGGGCAGTCCGTGGCCATCAAGATGCTGGACCGCAGCCGCGTGGCGGGCAATCCGGAGCTGGTGGAACGGTTTCGCCGCGAGGCAGAAGCGCTGCGCCAATTGGCCCATCCCCACATTGTGCAGTTGTTGGCCACTGATGAGAAAGAAGGCCATCATTATATCGTTATGGAACTGGTTGAGGGCGGGGATCTGCGCGACTTTTTGCACGATACGCCTCAACCTGCTTTCGACGATGTGTTGTCTATCGCCCTGGATTTGAGCGACGCGCTGGCGCGGGCCCACCGGCTGAACATTTTGCATCGGGACATAAAGCCGGCCAACGTGCTGCTGGATGGCAACGGCCGTCCCAAGCTCACCGACTTTGGCATTGCCCGTTTGGGTGAAGAATCGACCTTGACGCAGCATGGCGGGGTGCTGGGGTCGGTGGCTTACCTTAGCCCGGAGGCGTGCCGGGGCGAGCCGCTGGACGAGCGTTCGGATATTTGGGCATTTGGCTTGCTGCTGTATGAGATGCTGGCGGGGGAACGGCCGTTTGCCAGACCCACTTCCGCTGCCACCCTCATGGCCATCCTGCAAGAACCCACGCCCGATATTCGCGCCGTGCGCCACGATTTACCGCCGGCGCTGGCTGACCTGCTGGCGCAAATGCTGCACAAGGACAAAAATCACCGTTTTGCGTCGGTGCGGCAGGTGGGGGCTGTGTTGGAAGCTACGCTCAACGGGACCCCGTTTGAACCGGTGGATGTGCTGTCTCGCCCCCCGCTAAACTCTGGCCAAGCATCAAGCATAACACCGGCAACCCGTCAATACGGAACGAGCCTACCTAAGACCGAGGAGCGACAGGCTCAGCTTGTTTTGCTTAACAAGGTGCAGCAGTTTTGGGTGGAAGGCGTGTTGCGCCAGACGCTCAACGAAAGCACCTTAATCGAAATTGGCCTGGAGGCGATGCCGGATGCGGTGGCCAACCCATGGGAAGGGATTGTGCGGCAGCCTCAAGTACCGGTCCTGATAGAACAGCCCATTGAAGCAGTTTTTGCCAGGTACGGCCGTTCCCTGCTTATTCTTGGTGAACCCGGCTCTGGCAAAACGGTGATGCTGCTCAAGTTAGCCAGCCACCTGCTGGTGCAAGCCAGGCAGGACGTGCGGGTGCCTATTCCGGTTGTGTTCAATTTGTCTTCCTGGGCCAAAAAATCTCAGCCGCTCAATCGCTGGCTGGTAGATGAGCTGAATGAAAAATATCTAATCCCCAAAGCGATGGGGCAAGCCTGGATTGAAGCCAATCAGCTTTTACTCCTGCTCGACGGGTTGGATGAGGTAATAAGCAGTAAGCAGGCGGATTGCGTGCGGGCGATTAACGACTTTCGGCAGGGGTATGGGCTAATTCCAATGGCGCTTTGCTGCCGAATTCAGGCGTATCAAGCCATTGATCTACCAGTAAAGCTGAACAGCGCCGTTTTGCTCAAACCGCTGACGGTTGACCAGACAGACAGCTACCTGGACGGCATCGGCGAGCAGGTGACGGGGCTGCATGCGGTCATTCGCGAAGACACCATGCTGCAAGAGATTGTGCGCTCGCCACTGATGCTTCAGGTGATGAGCCGGGCGTTTCGCCAGGAAGACAGCAGCGCCTCGCTGCGCGCAGAAACGCTCGCGGCTCCGGACGCCCGACGCAAAGAGGTGCTTTTGGACACTATTTTTCATAACTATGTGCAGCAGATGGTCCGTGAGCTGGCGGCGATATCCCCCTTTCACTGGCAGCAGGCTCGCAGCTGGTTGGTGTGGCTGGCCCAAAAGATGAGCGAGCAGGGACAAACGGTTTTTTTGCTGGAATCGCTGCAACCGAGCTGGCTGTCGGGACGGCCGTATCGCTGGGCCTATCTCATCCTGACGCGGATGCTGCTGGGTGGGTTTATTGGCTTGATTTTGTGGGTGATCGGCCTGACTGCGCCCCAAATTGGCGTCGCGGCGCACTCGAATTCTTCTCTCTTAATGGCCGCCAGGCTGGACGTCAACATTGCCTGGATTGATTTGATAGCTTCGCTTGGTTTTAATCTTTTTTACGGCTTCGTTGTGGGGGGTGTTGATATCTTTTTCTTTGAAAGGCGCAGCCAGCAGGGGACGGGTTTGCAAATTTCTCAGTGGGATTGGCCGCGTAAGGCAGTGATGGCGACGGCCGTAGCGCTCATCGTGATGGTGCAGCTGTGGCTGTTTGGCGAAGAAACGCAAATGTTTATTCTGCAAACGACCGCCGAGCCTTTTTTCTTTGTGCTGCTGTCTCACTTTGCCTTTGGGCAAAGCTATGAGAATGACATTGGCACCGTTGAGGCGCTGCGCTGGTCCTGGCAGGCCAGCCTGCGGGGTATTCTGCCTGCGCTCGTTATCGGCGGTGTGTTTGGTTTGGTGATATGGCGGCTGATGGGCACGGGGGTCTCTTGGCTGCAAGGTGTTATATTGCTGGGAATGCCCATTGCCTTGCTGGTTGTTTTGCTTTTTGGTTTGAATAATCGCTATGTAGAAACCAAAGCCCGGCCCAACCAGGGCATCTGGCTTTCTGGTAAAAACGGGCTGGTTTGGGGCGGGGCAATTGGTCTCTTTTTGGCGCTTGTCACATTCTTAGAACGACTGATTTTGCAATGGTGGGACGTACCAATGGGCGGCCTGTTTGGAGTTTATGCCGGCATTATTGCTGCCTTAATTTCTGGCCTGGCGTTTGGCGGTTTTAACGTCATTAGCCACGTGTGTTTACGGCTGCTGCTGCGCTATTCTGATCAGATTCCGCGTCGGTTCACCTTGTTTCTAAACCAGTCGGCCAGACACGTTTTACTTCATCGCGTAGGCAGCGGTTACATATTTGTCCACCAGTTTCTTCAGGACCATCTGGCTGCTCAGGAGAGATAAGCGTGCAAAGCAAGACAACGCAACAGGTTTCGGACTGGCACTCCTTGACTCTATCAACCATAGAACTGTCATGTTTAGGAGTGCCAGTCCTTTGCTGCGTGTCTAATCTTTCCAGCAAACGGGGCCCACGCCGGAATAACCATCTTCACAGGGGGTATAGCACAGCCCGGCGTCTTCTTCCATGCCGGCGGCGCAGGTGTGAATGGGCACGCCCACGCCACGGCCGTATGATTCCTTGCCAATAATATGCACATCTAAACGACAGGTAGCGCCATCATC